>JBATWQ010000076.1:0-32865 GCA_049672765.1 Microthrixaceae bacterium
GCCGAGGCAGTGCTTGGTTCACTGAGCGCCGTCGATGATGCGGGACCGGAGGGCAGGCTCGTGTCATTCCAAGTGAGCCACTCGGATGGCAGGAGTCCGCAGCTGCGGCGAGTTGAAGACGAAGTCAAGGTTAGGTACGGACTGTCACCCAAAGTCCAGGAACTAGCCCTGTGGCCCTAACAGCATCGCAACGGAGTCTGTTTGAGAAGGCACGACGTCTGGGTGCAGGCCGCCAAGGCGTCTCTCTTACCGATGGCGCTTGCAGAGCGATCATCGGACTGATCGGCCGAGACTTAAACCTCGGCCCTGAACTCGCTGAGTTGGTCGACGGTGTGGACGACTTCTTCGGTGTGATTCCGCCGAGCGCCCTTGAGGTGGACGGCCCCGATGTGGCGAAGCTGTTCGAAGCTCTCATCGACGCTGGTCCACCTGACGTGGACTCGTACTTTGCTGGACTTGCCGCTCTGCACAAGGGTCGGCTCAAGTACGAGCGAATTGTGGCGACTCAGCCGCTCCCAACGATGGACCAGGTTGGCCCGAGAGGGCTGCTGCAATATGGGCAACTTCCTACTGAGGCGCTTACGACGTTGTTGTTTTGGCGTAAGTGGATGTTTGACATCGACAACCGGGCTGGCCAAGAGACGGGTTATGTGTTTGAGCCAATCATTGCGGGCTCTATCGGGGGCGTTCCGGTCAGTGCTTCCAAGAGTCCCGTGCGCCGATCGTCGAATCGGAGCAAAGGTCGTCAGGTGGATTGCTTGCGTGGCGAGACTGCCTACGAGTTCAAATTGCGGGTAACGATCGCCGCATCGGGCCAAGGGCGCTGGGGTGAGGAACTCGACTTTCCTGCCGACTGCGTCGACAGCGGGTTCGTTCCAGCGCTTGTGGTATTCGATCCGACGGACAACCCAAAGCTGCGTGAGCTGAAAAGGGCGTTCGAAGATGCCGGAGGGTCTGCGTTCATCGGTGCTGAGGCATGGCATCACCTCGAATCTCAGGCCGGCCAAACTATGGCCCTGTTCCTTGAGCGGTACCTTCGTCGTCCCCTAGCGGATCTTCTTGGAGCCAGACCGTCTCGGCTTGGGACCTTGCGGCTGGAGATGCAGGCCGACGCTGTCGTCTTCCGGATCGGTACTGCGAGCTTCACCGTTGATCGTTCGGACGGTGGGGACGTCTCGGACGACGATGAGTTGCCCGAGGACGCTTCCGACGCTCTCCCGGGCATCTAGGAGATCTCGTCTTACCGGAATTCCCCCTGGCAGAGGCACGGGTACGAGTCACGTACGAGCGTCCCGCCCATTCGGGTGCGTACCTCGTAGCACAGCACCAACGCACTGCGGTGGCCGGTATGTCAGCCTCTTAGCCCGGCGGCCTGCTGCTGGGGCGATGGTCAAGCCGAGGGGCCCCGGTCGGGCGGAGCACGACTGGGGAGGCGCCGGACATCGGGCAGCCGGGCGCCTGAGGATCCTGAGAATCACACCATTGACATTTCACTTGCGTAGCTGCGAGTATCCACTTGCACATCCGCAAGTGAGGTCTGGCATGAGTAATGATTTTCGATCTGATCCGATGGACTCCCCCGAGGGCAAGGGCCGGGCCCGTCGAGCGTGGGATGCATATGTCAAGACTGCGAACAAGGTGGCCGGTCCAGTCATGGTTCCGTTGGTGGCTCCGATGGCCCGGAAGCAAGTGATCGAGCTTGTTGGTTTCTGGGTGGCTTGGCACCTCTATGGCGGCTTCGAGGGCCTGGTCGAGCAAGTCGGGATGCACCCGTCGACTGTCTGGCGGAAGGTGAAGAAGTTCCGGGTGGCATTCAAGGAACACCCTGACGTCTTCGAGATGCCGGGTGTGACGATCGACGCCAAGGCGTACTGGGCGGCGATCGAGGCCAAGACCGCTGAGGCTGCCGAAGCCGATCGAAACGACGAGGGCTGAGTCGTGGAGTTTCCTCGTCTAGCGCAGACCTTTCAACAGCCACTCGCATCAGGGCGAGTGTCCCCGTCCCCTCGACTTGATAAGGGGACAAAACTCGTCGTTCAAGATCAGAGGGTTGGTTGGTCTGTTTCTGTGTATCCAGATGCTGGTGAAGCGGTCACATCATTCTCTGCGTCATATCAATCTGTGGAGGATGGCGGGGTCGGCGCCTATGTCGATCCGGAAGGCAATCTGCTACGGGCTGAGCGTCGGGCTCGCACGAAGGTGCGCCGCTACTGCACCGCCAATGCCATAGACCGCCTGGTCACGCTGACGTTCGCTGAACCGTTCTGTACCGATCCTCGGGAACTGACCGAGCATCGCAAGAAGTTCATTCGTCGCCTGCGTTGTGCTCTCAAACACAAGTTCCCATACGTGTGGGTCCCTGAGCTGCACAAGGACGGGATCAAGCTCCACGCCCACATGGGCATCAACCGTTTTGTGAAGAAGGAGCAGATGGCAGAGGTGTGGGGCAACGGTTTCGTGGATCTCCGTCTGATCCGTGTGCGGGATTCGAAGAACGAACTCGAACACCGGCGTAGGGCTGCGTCGTATCTGTCGAAGTACATCGGCAAAGCTTTCGATCACCCCAAGACTTTCGGCTGTCACCGCTACGAGGTCGGCCAGGGCTTCCAGCCCCGAGTCGAGAAGCAGACTTTCCGGTCCGAGGAGGAAGCGAGAGCTTGGGCATCCACGGTCATGGGCGGCGCAACGCCTTCGTACGTCTGGCATCACACCGAGGTCGATGACTGGAAGGGTCCGCCGGTGTCGGTCGCCTATTGGGACGAAGTCGCATGAACCCGCCCGCCGACCTCCGGCTGGTGCCACCTGTTGAGCGTGATGTGTCTAGGGCTGCTGGGGTGCTGGTGGACATCGGACTTCGTCTGGTCGATAGACCTCGCCCGCAACGCTGCAAGCCCGTACGGAAGCGCCCCGAGCACGCAGCGCCGGAGCGGCGCCAGCCGCCCGACGCTGTCGCCGGGCCGCACCGGTCGGACTGCTCCGAACGGACGTAGTGCTAGACAACGGGGCAGGTGCCACATCGAGCCAGGAGAGAACTCGTGTTGAACATCGCCTACGTCAGAGTCTCGACAGATGACCAGGTCGAGTACTCCCCCGAAGCCCAAGCCAAACGGGCTCGGGACTTCGCCCGCCTTCATGACCTCGGCCCGGTCACGGTCATGGCCGACGAAGGGTGGTCAGGCAAGAACCTCGAACGCCCCGAGATGCAACGCCTCCTCGGGCTCATCGAGGAGGACAAGGTAGCTCACGTCATTGTGTGGCGATACGACCGCCTCGCCCGAGACTCCGGAGACTTCAACCGGCTCACCCGTCTGCTCTCCGAACACTGCGTACAGCTTCATTCGATTGCCGAGGGTCAAGCTGAACTCACCACAGCCTCGGGCAAGATGCAGCTCGGAGTTCATGGCGTGTTCGCCCAGTACTACCGGGACCACATCGTCGAGAACGTCACAAGAGCTATGGAGGAAGGCACGAAGTCCGGTAGACACCTGAACCGTGCTCCCACCGGCTACAAGATGGTCAACGGGGCCCTCGAACCCAACGACGACGCCGACATCGTCCGGCGCATCTTCGCTCTACGTGCCGAAGGCCTGGGCTTCCGTGCAATCGAGGAACGAACCGGGATCAAGTACGGCACCGTGCGAACCATCACCCTCAACCGGGTGTACTGCGGATACGTCAGACACCGCGACGAGTGGTATCCGGGGCTCCACGAACCATTGGTGACCGAGGCCGACTTCGATGCTGCACAACGAGCCCACACGCCAGGCCAACGCCGGAGCCGGGACCTGCTCTCTGGGCGAGTGCGCTGCGGGCTCTGTGAACGAGTCCTCGGTGTCGAGTACAACGACCGAGGCCAAGCCATCTACAGGTGCAAACACAGGGGCAAGGGCTGCGACATGCCAGGGCGATCAGCAAAGGGTCTGCATCGTGCGGCTGTGCTGGGGCTCGACCTCCTCGGCCAGGACCACGAACTCCAAACGGCGATACGGGTCGAACTGTCCAGACACCTCGAACCGGCAGAACCGGCAAACGGGCGGACAGTCGGAGCACTCAAGGCCAAACGGGCCAAGCTGCTCGAGCTCTACTACGACGACAAGATCAGCCCCGAGCTGTTCCATGAAGAAGAACGGCGCCTCTCCACCCAGCTCGCCGAACTCGAAACGGCTAACACCGAACACCGCCGGCGAGAAGCTGAACGCTCCGAACTGGGCCAACGCTTCGAAGAAGTCGCAGAGTTCCTCGCTGCTGCGGACATCCACGCCGTGTGGGACGAAGCCACCGAACGGGAACGCAAGACACTCATCGAGGACCTGGTCGACGCCGTCTACGTCTACCCAGATCACCTACGGGTCGTTGCCTGCGGTGCACCACCGCTGAAGGTCGACCTAACCGAGGTGGGACTACGCCCACCTACTGGTATGGGACCGTTGGTGTCGGAGGGGGGACTTGAACCCCCACGCCCCTAAGGGCACTAGCCCCTCAAGCTAGCGCGTCTGCCAATTCCGCCACTCCGACGTGGCATCACATTGCTGTGAAGCGAGGGCTGACTGTAGCGCGACTCGACTGAGGTTCTCAATCTGATCGGCCCGGTCAGCAGATCTTTCGGGAAGACTTCTTCCCGCTACCGATTAGACGTCAAGAACCAGTGCGAACACCAGCGTGTTGAACGCGAACGCCAGCCCAATTGCGACCGTGATCCGGTCCAGGTTCTTCTCCATGACCGTCGATCCGGCTGCCGAAGCGCCGAGGCCGCCACCGAACATGTCGGACAGGCCACCGCCCTTGCCGCTGTGGATGAGCACCAGGCCGATAACGGCGACACCCAGGCCAAACTGCAGCACCCAGAGAATGATTTCGACAACGTTCACGGCGAAGATGGTACCCGAAGTCCGCTCAAGGACCGAACCTCAACAGAAGCTTCGGCCGATCCCGGACCCGACTCAGTGGTTCCGGTACTGAACCAGCGCGGCGAACTCGTCGGGGTCGAGCGACGCTCCACCCACCAGGGCGCCGTCAATGTCGGGCTGGCTCATCAGATCGGCGATGTTGCCGGGCTTGACGGACCCTCCGTACTGGAGCCGCACAGATGCGGCCACTTCGGCGCCGAACAGGTCCGACACCACCGACCGGATGTACCGGCACATCGACTGGGCGTCATCCGATGTGGCCGTGCGACCGGTTCCGATAGCCCAGATCGGCTCGTACGCGATGACCATCGCAGCGACGTGCTCCGGCAGGATTCCGGCGAGCCCGGCACGGATCTGGCCCTCAACCTTGGCCTCCGCTCCCCCGGCCTCTCGCTCCTCGAGAGTCTCGCCACAGCACAGGATCGGCGTCATCCCGTTGCCGAGCACGGCCTTGACCTTGGCGTTGACGATCTCGTCGGTCTCACCGAAGTACTGACGCCGCTCGGAATGGCCGACGATGACGTGGCTGACGTTCAACTTGGCCAGCATCGGGGCCGACACCTCGCCGGTGAACGCGCCCTTGGGCTCCCAGTGGCAGTTCTGCGCGCCGATCAAGATCTTCATCTTGTCGGACTCGATCACGGTCTGAATCGAGCGGATATCGGTGAACGGCGGGTGCACCGAGACTTCGACGCTGTCGTGGTCGTCACTGTCGAGGCGGTAGTGCAGCTTCTGCACAGCCTGGATCGCCTCGAAGTGGTTGTGGTGCATCTTCCAGTTGCCGCTGATGATCGGCTTACGGGACACGGTCATTTCCTAGCTCCTGGTTCAGACGTTGGGTGCGTGGCGCAGCGCTTCGAGCCCGGGCAGATCGCCCTGTTCGAGCAGTTCCAGTGACGCTCCGCCACCGGTAGAAATGTGTGAGACCTGATCGGCCAGTCCGAACTGCGCTACGGCCGCGGCGGAGTCTCCCCCGCCGATGACCGAGACGCCCCGTGACTCGGCAACCGCCAGGGCGACAGCCCGGGTGCCGGCCTCGAAGCGTGGGTCTTCGAAGACGCCCATCGGGCCGTTCCACAGGATCGTGCGGGCCTCGTCGATGATGTCGGTGAACTCCGCTGCGCTGCCGGGCCCGATGTCGAGTCCCATCCAGCCCTCTGGTAGCGCCCGGCCGAAGTTGCGGACATCCCCACCGGCAGACGGGTCACCGATCTTGCCGCCCGGGCCGAGTCCGACGACGTCGGATGGCAGATGCAGACGATCACCGTGGGCGTCGAGCAGCTTGGCGCAGGTTTCGATCATGTCGGGTTCGCACAGCGAGTTGCCGATCGAGTTTCCCATCGCCGCGAAGAACGTGAAGCACATCCCGCCGCCGATGATGATCGAGTCGGCCCGCTCCAGCAGCGCTTCGATGACGCCGAGCTTGTCCGAAACCTTGGACCCACCGGTGATCGCCACGAACGGGTGACCCGGGTCCTCACGGATGCCCAACAGGATCTTGACCTCGTTGGCCAGGAGCCGTCCCGCAGCTGACGGCAGGCGTTTCGGCGGCCCGACGATCGAGGCGTGGGAGCGGTGCGACGCTCCGAACGCGTCGTTGACATACAGGTCGTGTCCGGCGACAAGCTGGTCAACGAATGCCGGGTCGTTGGCAGTCTCGCCCGGGTTGAACCGCAGGTTGTCGAGCAGTTCGACCCCGGGTGCCAACTCGGCCAGCCGGGCCCGCACCGGCTCTACGGAATACTTCGGGTCAGGAGCGCCCTTGGGCCGCCCCAGGTGGGTGCACGCGGTGACCTTGGCGCCGTTGTCGAGCAGCCACTTGATCGTCGGCAGCGCGGCACGGATCCGCAGGTCATCGGTGATCTCACCGTCATTGAGCGGCACGTTGAAGTCGGCGCGCAACAGCACCGACTTGCCGGCCACGTCACCCAGATCTTCGAGTTCTGGTACTCCGAATTCCACAAGCAACTCATTTCGTGGGGACTGCCCAGGTTCTCCGGACAGTTAGAGCGGGCCTATTCGCCTCGTCCGCGGTACGACTTGGCCGAACCACTGACTTTTCGAGTTCTGTTCGGTGAAACGGTCGCTGTAGCGACCATTTCACCGAACAAAACATGCGGGAGGGCAAGCGGGCGGGCAGGCGGGGCCAGCTCGCCCCACTTTCAGATCACTTGTTGGCAGCGCCGACGATCTTGGTGAGGTCGACCAGACGGTTCGAGTAGCCCGTCTCGTTGTCGTACCAGGACAGGACCTTCACCATGTTGCCGATAGCCATCGTGAGCCCGGAGTCGAAGATGCTCGAGTAGGACGAACCGACGATGTCGGAGCTGACCAGCGGCTCCTCGGAGTACTCGAGGATGCCCTTCAGCGGACCTTCCGAAGCAGCAGCCTTGAACGCGTCGTTGACTTCGTCGACGGTCACCTCACGCTTGAGGTTGCCGACGAAATCGGTGATCGAACCCGTCGGGATCGGCACACGCAGCGACGTTCCATCCAGCTTGCCCTGCATCGATTCGAGGACCAGACCGGTTGCGCGGGCGGCACCGGTCGAGGTCGGGATGATGTTGATCGCGGCGGCACGGGCACGGCGCAGGTCGCTGTGGGGGCCGTCGACGAGGACCTGGTCACCGGTGTAGGCGTGGGTCGTGGTCATGAGGCCCTTCTCGACACCGAACGCGTCGTCGAGGACCTTGATGAGGGGAACGAAGCAGTTCGTGGTGCACGAGGCGTTGGACACGATCGTGTGCTTGGCGGGGTCGAACGTGTCGTCGTTGACGCCGACAACGAAGGTTGCGTCGACACCGGCGCCGGGAGCCGAGACGATCACGCGGGGAGCGCCACCCTGCAGGTGGGCCTCGGCCTTGTCACGAGCGGTGAACAGACCGGTCGACTCGATCACGACGTCGACACCGAGGTCGCCCCAGGGGATCTCGGCCGGGTTGCGGTGCGAGACGACCTTGAGGACATCGCCGTCGATGTTGATGCCACCGTCGACCTCGGTGACGGTACCCGGGTAGGCGCCGGCGACCGAGTCACGCTTGAGCAGGTGGGTCAACGTACCGAGTGTTCCCAGGTCGTTTACCGCCACGAAGTCGAAATCAGCGCCTTGCGCCTTGGCGGCACGGAAAAAGTTCCGCCCGATGCGCCCGAAACCGTTGATGCCAACACGAATCGTCATGAATCTCCCTAAATGAGGCTGACACCGGCGACGATGGATACGACGGGTCCGAACCCGAAGAGTCCGCTACCGGTGAGGCTGATTTGGGCCCATTCTCGCACAGCGGGGACTCCACTTCTAAAGCACCTGGGCCCGGTCACTCCGGCCGGGGCGCTATTCCTGCCAGCGCCGCACCGAGCAGTTCAGCGTCGTGGGCCAGGCCCGACGGCCTCGCCAGGGCTGTACCAACCGCTCCCGCAATGTCATCGCCGCCACCCATGACCGCCGGGTCATAGAGCACCACGTCGGGTACCAGGCCGTGTCGGGCGAGCGCATCAAGGTGGTCAGCGACGTCGTAGCCCTCGGTTTCGGCCGCTTGCGGGTGCAGGTTGCAGACGTAAACGAACTGTGCGGGCGACTCGCTGATCGCACGGGCCATTCCGGGTACCGCTGTGGCTGCGAGCACGCTCGTATAGAGCGAACCAGGACCGAGCACAATCTGGTCGGCGCCCGCGACCGCGAGTATCGCCTCGGCGCAGGGTTCGGCATCGGCGGGTTCCAGGGACACGAGCGACAGGTCCGCGTGCGAGCCAACCTCGACCTGACCGTCGACCAGCTCCCCCGACCGCAGCTGACCCCGCAGATGCACAGGATCCTTCGTGGCGGGCAGCACCCGGCCGACCGCGTTGAGCAGGCCGGCGGCCACATCCAGGGCCTGGACCAGGTCGTCGGTCTGGGCGGCGAGTCCGATGAGCATCAGGTTCCCAAGTGCGTGACCGGTCAGATCGCCGTTGTCGAAGCGGTGCTCCATCGCCTTCGCCAGGATCCCGGCGTCCGGGGAGTCGTCGGCCAGGGCCACCAGACATTTGCGCAGGTCACCCGGCGCGACGCGCTCGCCGGCGGCACGCAGACGTCCGGTCGAACCGCCGTCGTCGGCCACAGAGACAACTGCGGTGATGTCGCCTGCATACAGACGGGTGGCCCGCAGGGTGGCGGCGAGTCCGTGTCCACCGCCGAGCGCGACGACCGTCGGCCCGTTGTTGCTCGGGACCAGATGCAGGTAGTCGGCCTCCTTGGTCACTTCTCGACGTCCCGGTGTCGCAGTAGGGGTTCGAGGCCCCGGCCGCGCATCCACGCCGCGATCTGTTCGGCGATCGCAACCGAACGATGACGACCACCGGTGCAGCCGAACGCGATCGTCAGCACCGACTTACCCTCGTCGACGTAGGCCGGGATGAGCAGTTCGAGAAGGCTCTCTATGCGCTCGACCGCCAGCTTCGTCAGGTCGAAGGAAGCGACGTACTCCTGCACCGGGGTGTCCAAACCGGTCATCGGGCGCAGCTCTTCGATCCAGTGCGGGTTCGGCAGGAACCGGCAGTCGAGCACCATGTCGACGTCGGAGGGAACACCGTGTTTGAACCCGAAGGACATGATCGTGATCTGGGTCGAACCCTCGCCGACACGCCCGGCGAACAGGTCGACGACACGCTTGCGCAGGTCGTGGACGTTCAGATCGGTCGTGTCCAGGATCATGTCCGCCGCGGCGCGCACACCCTGCATCCGGCGGCGCTCCTCCTCGATCGAGTCCTCGACCGAGCCGATGTCGGCAAGCAGCGGGTGGCGACGCTTGGTGTCGCCGTAGCGCCGCACCAGCGTGGGGGTGGAGGCGTCCAGGAAGATCATCGTCACCTTGGCGCCCGAGGCCCTCAGCTCGGCTAGCGACAGCGCCATGCCATCCTTGTTGCCGTCCGAACCCACGATCAACGCGACCGGGGTCGTGGACCCCGCCTTGAACCTCGCAAGTTCTGACACCTTGGGGATCAGCTCGCTCGGCAGGTTGTCGATGACGAACCATCCGAGATCCTCGAGAGTGTTGCCGACCTGGGTACGACCGGCGCCCGAGAGCCCGGTCACGATTACGAAATCGACCATCCCGCAAGGCTAGTGGCGCCCGGGTCCATTCCCGACGGCATTCCGGCCCACCTTTCTGAGGACCCGGGCGAACCCAGGGCCAGTTGCTGGGTCCGGCATTCCCGCCCATATTTCTGAGGTTCCCGGCCGCCAAGGGGTCATGGTCAGCCGTTGGGTGGCCAGACCGTCAACGCTTGGCGAAGCTCAGGAACAACAGCCGGGGAATCGACTTCGCTTCGGAGTACTCCTCGGCCCTCGCCAGAAAACCGGCCGGGGGTTCCGGCTCGACCATCCGCTCCAGGACCATTCCCCGGTCGAACGCCGAGTTCAGGTAGCGGCCCAGTGGGCGGTGGTAGAAGCGGATGAACACGCCCTGTTCGACCTCTTCGACCGTGTCCGCCTCGTCCAGGTACGCGCCGACCCGCCAATACAACTCGGGCGGATCCAGAATCTGGTCGTCGATCCAGCCGCTGCCCGGTGTCTGAAGCAGCGGGTGGTTCAACAGGAACAGGAACCGTCCACCGGGCTTCAGGACCCGGGCGACCTCACCGAGCGCGGCGTCAAGGTCCGGTATGTGCTCAAACACCAGACACGCGACAGCCGCGTCGACCGAAGCATCCGCAACGCCCAGATCGGTGGCTGAGCCCTGCATGTAGAGCGGCCCGCCGCCACGTTCGACTCCGACCGTGACCTGGGTGAATGCCGGATCGGCTCCCACCACGTCCAAGCCCAGACCGACCGCCATTCTGGCGACCTGTCCCTCGCCGCAGCCGATGTCCAACATCGTGCCGCTGTGGGGCAGGTGCTCGGCGATAAGCGGCAGAATCTGCTCCGTATACTCAGGGTCGACGCCGTCTGTGAACTGGTCCTGCCACCACTTCGCGTGCGCCTCCCAAGGGTCGGGCTTCTGGCTCATATCGTCCGGCCTCGTGGCTTGGTGCTAGGCGGGACGCACTGCCCTGCGATCCAGTGCTTCCGACACAGCAGTTCATAACTGACCTCGGGCTCGTCCAGCTCGAGGCGCTCCTGGGAATCCAAGGCTGGGTCGACCGTGTCGCCCCGTACCATCAGGTCACCTTCGTAGACCTGCACGCCGTCGACGATGCGCGCATTGTGGGTCGCCTGTTCGCCGCACCAGCAACGAACCTCGACCTGGAGTTCCTGCCGCTGGTCCGCGAGTTCCAGAAACCGTGCAGCACCGGGGAACAGGACCCCTTGGAAACTCGTCAGCAGTCCGAACGCCCAGACGTCGATGCCCCGCTCGTCGACCAGGCGTGCAAGCTGGTCGACCTGGGTCGGATCGTAGAACTGGGCCTCGTCGCACACGACGAACTGGGTGCGACGATGCGGCAGGTTCATGTCGTCGAGCACGTACTGGTACAGATCCAATTCGGGTGTGATCTGAACCGCCTCGGCCTTGACCCCGAGCCTCGACGACACAACTCCGGCCGAACGGTCCAGCTGAGTGAACAGCAGCCCCCGCAGGCCCCGACGACTCAGGTTGTGGTGGATCTGCAGCGCCTGGGTCGATTTTCCGGAGCCCATAGTTCCGTGGAAGAACCTCAACTTCGCCATGTGCAGTGAAGCTACCGGGCTTCTGAGTGGAGCTTCTCATGCACCGCTTCGGCCACGTCATCGGGCAGCCATTTGAGCGCCGTCAACTCCTCGACGCTCGCGTTCTTGACGGCCCGGATGCCGCCCATGTCCTTGACCAGGCGCACCTTGCGCTTGGGCCCGAGCCCGGGGATCCCGTCGAGCACCGAGTGCGTCATGCGCTTGTCGCGGCGCTCACGGTGGAAGGTGATCGCGAACCGGTGCGACTCGTCACGGATCCGCTGCAACATGAAAAGTCCCTCGGAGCCCCTCGGTACGGCTACGGGATCTGACCGGTGGGGCAGGTAGACCTCTTCGAACTGCTTGGCGAGCGACGCGACCGGTATCTCATCGGTCAGTCCGAGTTCTTCGAGGACCTTCACCGCCACGCCCAACTGACCCTTGCCGCCGTCGACCAGCAGAAGCTGCGGCGGATACGAGAACTTGCCCCGCTCCCCGATCGGCTTGTCGCGATCTGCCACATAGGCCGTGAAGCGCCTGGTCAGGACCTCTTCCATGGCGGCGAAGTCGTCGTTCTGGGGGACGTTTACCTTGAACCGCCGATATTCGGACTTGCGCGGCAGGCCGTCCTCCAGCACCACCATCGAGCCGACGTAGTCGGTCCCCTGCAGGTGGCTCATGTCGTAACACTCGATGCGCAGCGGTGCGGCCGGAAGGTCCAGCCACTGCTGCAGTTCATTGAGGGCGTGGGCCCGGCTGTTGTGGTCCGAGGCCCGCTTGAGGCGATGTCTGGTGAACGCCTCGGTCGCGTTGCGGGTGACCGTCTCGGCGAGCTCACGCTTTGCTCCCCGCTGGGGGATCCGAATCTGGACCCTGCTGCCCCGTTGCGCGCTCAACCACTCCTCGTAGAGCGGGACGTCGTCGGGCAGTTCGGGAACGAGCACGGACTTGGGATACCCGACCGCGGGTTCGTCGCCGTAGATCTGTTCGAGCACAGCCGAGGTCGTCTCGGCCGGTCCCATATCCATGACCTTGTCGAGGATCAGTCCCTGACGGCCGACCACCCGGCCCTTGCGGACGAAGAACACCTGGGCTGCGGCCTCCAGGTCGTCCTGGTGGATGCCGATGATGTCGACGTCCTCGCTGCGGTCCCCCACCATCTGCTGGCGCTCGATCGCCCGCTTCACCGTGATGATCCGGTCGCGCAGCCTGGCGGCCTGTTCGAACTCCATCTCGGACGCGGCAGCCGCCATCTGCGCCTGGAGGCGGTCGAGGACCGGCTCGGTCTCGCCCTCGAGGAACTCCATGAACTCGGTGACCAGCTTGTCGTAGTCGGTCTTCGAGATCTCGTTCACGCACGGCGCCGAGCACTTCTCGATGTGGTACATCAGGCATGGTTTGCCCATGCGCTGGTGGCGGACGAGTTTGCCGTCCGAACAGGTCCTGATCGGAAAGGTCCGCAGCAGTTCGTCCAGCGTTTCGCGGATCGCGTAAGCGTGGGCGTAGGGCCCGAAGTAGCGGGTTCCCTTGCGACGACGCCCCCGCATGACCGTCGCGCGCGGCCATTCGTCGCTGAGCGTCACAGCCAGGAACGGGTAGCTCTTGTCGTCGACCAGCCGGACGTTGAACCGAGGCCGGTGACGCTTGATCAGGCTGTACTCCAGCATGAGCGCCTCGACCTCGTTGCGCACCTGGATCCATTCGACCGACTCGGCGGTTGCGACCATCTGGGCGGTCCGTGGGTGCAGGCCACGCGGGTCCTGGAAATAGTTGGACAGCCGTTGGCGTAGGGACTTGGCCTTGCCGACGTAGATGACCCTGCCGTCGCCGTCCTTGAATTGATAGCTCCCCGGGGTGTCGGGGATCGTCCCGGCAGGTGGTCGCTCCATCATCGCCCTCGAAGCTACCGCCCTGGCCGAGTCATCCGGGTCCGGGTACCGACGGGTTGAGGACCATTGAGGACCATTGAGGACCACCCACTCCGCCGCACCGATAGAGCCAGCCGGGTCAGGAGGCTCGGCCGCGGCGGCTCCGGCGATCCTGATGTCCTCGGCACCCCCGGTGTCCTAGGGGACCCTGGCGGCCCCGGTGTCCTCGGGGACGATTCTCACAAATTTCCCGATTGCGCTAGCCCTGCGCCAACTGCGCTGTAACATCGCATCGCTGGCCTGGTATCCAGCGACATCCAACTTCTGAGGCCGACATCCCCGTGGCGTGGCGACCAGGCTGTCCCCACCGGCGCAATCTCAGAGGTCTTCATCTGTCACAGGTTTTCCGATCTGCGACATGGGAGGTCACCCAAAAATGTTGAGACTGCAGTCACAGCTGCCAGACGACTACACAACCGCGACCCAGGAAGACCTGGCCCGGCGGATCGGATCAGCCAAGGAAGCTCTGGGTGAACGGCTGTTCATCCTGGGTCACCACTACCAGCGTGACGAGGTCATGCGCTGGGCGGATGCCCGAGGCGACTCATATGGCCTGTCGGTTCTGGCCCAGGAGCGGACGCAGTCTGAATTCATCGTCTTCTGCGGAGTCCACTTCATGGCCGAGGCCGCAGATGTACTCACAGCCGACCATCAGAAGGTCATGCTTCCGGACCTGAACGCCGGCTGCTCGATGGCCGACATGGCCGACATCGACTCGGTCGAAGAAGCCTGGGAGACGCTCGCTGAGGTCACCGATATCGAACGCCTCGTGCCGATCACCTACATGAACTCGGCGGCCAATCTGAAGGCGTTCGTGGGCCGCAAAGGGGGCGCTGTGTGCACCTCGACCAACGCCCGAGCGGTGCTCGACTGGGCTCTCAACAACCCCGATGGGCCGAGGGGCAAGCAGGTGCTGTTCTTCCCTGACCAGCACCTTGGCCGCAACACCGGACACCAGATGGGCTACGACGAATCGGACATGGCCGTCTGGAATTCACGCAAGGACCTGGGTGGCCTGGAAGAGGCCGACCTGAAGGAGAAGACCTTCCTGTTGTGGAAGGGCCACTGCTCGGTCCACCAGCGTTTCAGCATCAAGAACATCGAGGACTTCCGCGCCGAACACCCGGATGGCCTGGTCGTCGCTCACCCCGAGTGCTCCTACGAAGTGTGCAGCCGGGCCGACAAGGTCGGTTCGACGTCATTCATCATCAAGACCGTCGAGGAAGCACCCGTCGGTTCGGTGATCGCGATCGGCACCGAGATCCACCTGGTGAATCGGCTCAAGAACGAGACGCCGGACAAGACGATCGTCTCGCTCGACCCTCTGCTGTGCCCGTGTTCGACGATGTTCCGCATCGACGCGCCACATCTGGCGTGGATTCTGGAGGGGCTCGTCGAAGGCGAGGTCCGCAACCAGATAGTCGTCGACCCGGACGTCTCGCACTGGGCCAGAGTCGCACTGCAACGGATGCTCGACATCACCTGAGCCTGGACAGGCCGCGGCTACGCCAGCAGAGGTGCCAGGACTAGCCGCTGCTACGTCAGAAGTGGTGCCAGGAACTTTCCGGTGAAGCTTGCCTCGGTGGCGGCTATCAACTCCGGAGGGCCTTCGGCGACGACCATTCCTCCACCCGTCCCGCCTTCGGGCCCAAGGTCTATGACCCAGTCGGCAGTCTTTATGACGTCCAGATTGTGCTCGATCACGAGCACCGTATTGCCCTGATCGACCAGCCGCGAAAGGACGGTCAGCAGCTTGCGAATGTCCTCGAAATGCAGCCCGGTCGTCGGCTCGTCCAGCAGATAGATCGTGTGACCGGTCGACCGCTTGGCCAACTCTGACGCGAGCTTCACCCGCTGGGCCTCACCGCCCGACAGGGTCGTCGCCGGCTGCCCCAGACGGACATAGCCCAGACCGACGTCAACGAGAGTCTGCATGTGACGGGCGATGGTCGGCTGGTTCGAGAAGAACTCGAGAGCCTCCTCGCACGAAAGGTTCAGAACCTCGGCGATGTTGAGCCCCTTGAAGGTCACCTCGAGGGTGTCCCGGTTGTAGCGGGCCCCGTGGCAGATCTCGCACGGCACATAAATGTCGGGCAGGAAGTGCATCTCGATCTTGATCGTGCCGTCACCTGAGCACGCCTCGCAGCGCCCACCCTTGACGTTGAAGCTGAAACGACCGGGCATGTAGCCCCGCACCTTCGCCTCGGAGGTCTTGGCGAACAGCTTGCGGATGTGGTCGAAAACGCCGGTGTAGGTCGCCGGATTGGACCTTGGCGTACGACCGATGGGCGACTGGTCGATGTCGATCACCTTGTCGAGTTGTTCGATGCCCTCGACCCTGCGGTGCAACCCTGGCGGAGTCTTGGAGCCGTAGATGTGCTGCATTAGCGATCGCATGAGAATGTCGTTGATCAGCGTCGACTTACCCGACCCCGACACCCCGGTCACCGCAACGAAGTTGCCGAGTGGAATGTCCACGTCGATGTTGCGCAGGTTGTGTTCGCGGGCTCCCCGGATGTGGACCCACGAGTCCCCCGGCTCGCGCCGCTTCTCTGGCAACGGGATAGCTCGCTTGCCAGACAAGTACTGACCGGTGATGGACTCCTTGGCCTTCAATAGCCCTTTGAAGGTCCCCGAGTGGACGACCCGGCCACCGTGCTCGCCCGCACCGGGACCGACGTCGACGACGTGGTCAGCAATTCGGATCGTGTCCTCGTCGTGTTCGACGACGATCACCGTGTTGCCCAGGTCGCGCAGACGGATCAGCGTCTCGATCAGCCGGTGGTTATCTCGCTGGTGAAGCCCGATTGACGGTTCGTCCAGCACATAGAGGACGCCGACCAGCCCGGACCCGATCTGGGACGCCAGTCGAATGCGTTGGGCCTCGCCGCCCGAGAGCGTCGCAGCCGATCTGGCGAGAGACAGATAGTCGAGGCCCACGTCGCACAGGAACCGCAGGCGGACATTGATCTCTTTGAGGATCCGCTCGGCGATCATCTCCTGGCGGTCATCCAATCGGAGCGTCAACAATCGTTCGGTCGAATCGGCGATCGACAGACTGCACAGCTGGTGCATGTTGAGCCCGTCGATGGTTACGGCCAACGCATAGGGATTGAGTCGGGCGCCGTCGCAGGTCTGACACGGCACCAGGCGCATGTAGCCCTCGATCGCGTCGCGGGCCGAGTCCGACTCTGCCTCGGCGTGTCGGCGCTTGAGATACGGGATCACGCCCTCGTACTTGGCGGAGTAGGTGCGGGTGCGCCCGTAGCGGTTCTTGAACTTGACCGCGACGCGTTCTGCGCCGGCGACGCCGTGGAGGAGCAGCTTCTGGTCCTTCTTGGGCAGCTTCTCGAACGGTTCGTTGATGTCGATGTCGTACTCGTCGCAAACAGATTCGAGCAGTCGATGGAAGTACTTCGCGTGGCCGGACGCCCACGGGGCGAGCGCACCCCCTGCGACCGAGCGCGACGGATCGGGAACCACCAATTCGGGGTCGACCTGGAAAATCGTGCCCAGACCGTCACAGGCCGGACAAGCGCCGTAAGGGGTGTTGAACGAGAAGTTGCGGGGAGCGAGTTCCTCGAAGCTCTTGCCGTCGGAGGGCCGGGCCAGTCGCTCCGAGAACGTCAGCAGCTCGCCGACCTCGTCGGGTCCAGCGTCCTTACCGGGAACGAGTTCGATCTGCGCGACACCTTCGGCCAGCGTCAGCGCGGCTTCCATGGAGTCGGTCAGACGACGCTCGATGCCTTCTCGCAACACGAGCCGGTCGACGATCACCTCGATGTGGTGCTGTTCGTAGCGGGCCAGTTCGATCTCGGCGGGAAGCAGGTGCACCTCGCCGTCGACCCTCACGCGTTGGAAGCCTTCGGCCAGCAGGTCCTCGAACAGCTGCTCGTAGGTTCCCTTGCGGCCCCGCACGACCGGTGCCAGCACCTGGAACCGGGTGCCCTCCGGCAGCTTCAGAATCCGGTCGACTATCTGTTGTGGGGTCTGTCGGACCAGTTCCTCGCCGGTCTCAGGGTCATGGGGAGTCCCGACCCGGGCGAACAGCAGTCGCAGGTAGTCGTATACCTCGGTGACAGTGCCTACCGTCGATCGCGGGTTTCTCGACGCCGACTTCTGGTCGATCGAGATCGCCGGGGAGAGCCCCTCGATCACATCAACATCGGGCTTGTCCATCTGGCCCAGGAACTGTCGGGCGTATGACGACAACGACTCGACGTAACGACGTTGGCCCTCGGCGTAGATCGTGTCGAAAGCCAACGAGGACTTGCCCGAACCGGACAGGCCGGTGAACACGATCAGCTGATCGCGTGGCAGATCCAGCGAGACATCGCACAGGTTGTGCTCGCGTGCGCCCCGGATCGTGATGCGATCCAGAGCGTGACTGCCTGCCACCGCCGGCGTCTTCTTGACGGGAGCCTTCTTGACGGGAGTCTTGGACGGCTGGGCCGCGCTCTTGCTCTCACCTTTGGAGGCACCATTGGCTCTGCTGTTCGGAGTCGTAGTACGTCGAGTTCCGGCGGTCGTCGCTTCGGGAGACATTGCGCACTATCGTAGTGGAACGAACGCGTGTTCCTAGGTCGCTTCACATGTTTCAACAGGACCTTTGGCACACCTCGGTCCCACCCCAGCGAAGATCCGACACGACGACCACCAAGGGTGGGATATCGCGTCCACGGGCGCGTTCTATGCGCTCAGCGTGTGGAAGCGGTCCCGCTGAGTGCGGGTCTGATCACCATCAGTGACAAGGTGACGGCAACCGGCACACGGGGGCGGTGGCTCGGAAGGGAAGCCAGTACCGCACGGACGGGTCACTCACCCCACTGCATCCTTGGTGGCGGTCAGAGACGTTCTCGCTGGCATACTTCTCCCTATGAGTTCCACCAGTGGCCACCTCTTCAGACTCACCACCTTTGGCGAGTCCCATGGTGGAGGGGTCGGCGTGGTGGTGGACGGCTGCCCTCCCCTGCTGGAGCTGTCCGAGACGGACATTCAGCCCGACCTCGACCGCCGACGTCCGGGGCAGAGTCGCCTTGTCACCCAGCGCAACGAAACCGACAGCGTCGAGATCCTCTCGGGTACCTACGACGGACTGACGCTCGGGTCGCCGATCGCCATGCTGGTTCGAAATTCCGACCAACGTTCCGGCGCCTACGACCAGGAGAAGGACCTCTACAGGCCTTCTCACGCCGATTACACGACCGAGGCGAAGTACGGCATCCGAGCAGTAGCCGGCGGAGGCAGGGCGTCGGCGCGCGAGACCATAGGGCGAGTCGCTGCGGCCGCGATCGCACGCAAACTTCTCTCGCAGTACAACGGTGTTGAGGTGCTCGGGTGGGTTTCCAGCATCCACGGAATCAACGCCCAGGTCGACCCCGGCTCGGTGACTCTCTCAGACGTCGAGGCAGGACCAACCAGGTGTCCCGACCCACAGGCGGCCGAAAGGATGGTCGAGGCAATCGAGCAGGCCCGGCGCGACGGCAACTCGCTGGGAGGCATCGTCACCTGTGTGGCCCGAGGCGTGCCGGCGGGATTGGGTGAACCGGTTTTCGACAAGCTCGAAGCCGATCTGGCCAAGGCGACGATGTCTCTTCCGGCGAGCAAGGGATTTGAGATCGGCAGTGGTTTCGGAGCCGCGGCCATGACCGGACTCGAACACAACGATCCGTTCATCCCCGGCGAGGACGGCAAACCTCGCACCGCTACCAACCACTCGGGTGGCGTTCAGGGCGGCATCTCCAACGGCGAGGACATCGTGATCCGGGTCGCCTTCAAGCCCACTGCGACTCTGTCGTCGGATCAGTTGACTGTCGACCGAGACAACCGGCCGGTGACGCTCGCATCGAGGGGTCGCCATGATCCTTGCGTCCTGCCAAGGGCAGTTCCCCTGGTCGAAGCAGCTGTCCTGTTGGTCCTGGCGGACCACTGGCTGCGCCAGCGCGCCATTACAGGAGCCTGAGGCCGCAGCCACGCGTACCGCAGCCCCGGGTGCCGGGGCCCTTGGTACCGCGGCCTGGGTGCCGATGCCCCAGCCCCTACCGCTGGCGCCGGCCTGAGTGCCGACACCCAGAGACCTAGAGAGCGGAACGCAACTCCCGGCGCAGGTCCTTGATCTCGTCACGGAGCCGGGCCGCCTCTTCGAAGCGGAGTTCTTCGGAGGCCGCGTTCATCTCGTCCTCGAGCAGCGAGATGATCCGCCCCAGGTCGCTTGGCGCGACGTCCTTGAACTGCTCGGCGCGCGCCTTCTCACCCGGTCGCTGCTTACGCCGACCCTTGCCGGGATAGGGCGCCTCGCCCCCACCAGAACCGCGCAGGTCGGCCAAAATGTCGGTGACCGGCTTGGAAATCGTCTTCGGGTCGATCCCGTGCTCCAGGTTGTAGGCCTCTTGCAGGCCGCGACGACGGTTGGTCTCGGAGATCGCCTTGGTCATCGAGTCGGTGACCCGATCGGCGTACATGATCACCTGGCCGCGCGAGTTACGGGCCGTCCGGCCGATCATCTGGATCAGCGAGGTCTCGGAGCGAAGGAAGCCTTCCTTGTCGGCGTCGAGGATCGCCATCAGCGACACCTCGGGAATGTCCAGACCCTCACGCAGCAGGTTGATGCCCACCAGAACGTCGAACTCGCCTAGGCGAAGGTCCCGGACCAGCTCGATCCGCTGGAGGGTGTCGACCTCGGAGTGCAGGTATCGGACACGGACGCCCATTTCGAGCAGATAGTCGGTCAGGTCCTCGGCCATCTTCTTGGTGAGCGTCGTGACGAGCACGCGCTCACCGACATCTGTGCGCCCCTTGATGTTGGCCAGGAGGTCGTCGATCTGGCCCTTTGTGGGCTTTACCGTCACGTGTGGGTCGATCAGCCCGGTCGGGCGCACGATCTGCTCCACAACCTTCGCGGAATGCTCGGTTTCCCAGCGCCCCGGCGTCGCCGACAGGAAGATCGTCTGGCCCGCCCGTTCGGCCCATTCCTCGAACCGCAGCGGCCTGTTGTCGGCCGCTGACGGCAGACGGAACCCGTGCTCGATCAGGTTTTCCTTGCGGGACCGGTCCCCTTCGTACTGGCCGTGCAATTGTGGAATCGTGACGTGGGACTCGTCGATGATCGTCAGATAGTCGTCCGGGAAGAAGTCCAACAGCGTGTGGGGCGCCTCGCCCGGGCCTCGTCCGTCCATGGGCGCGGAGTAGTTCTCGACACCGTTGCAGAACCCCATTTCCTGGAGCATCTCGAGGTCGTACTCGGTGCGCATACGCAGGCGCTGGGCTTCGAGCAGCTTACCCTCCTTCTCGAAGTAGGCGAGCCGCTCCTGGAGCTCCTTTTCGATCCGGCCGATCGCCATGCCCAGTCGGTCATCGGAGATGGCGTAGTGGGTGTTGGGGAAGATGACGATGTCGTCGAGCTCGCTGACGGTCTCGCCGGTCAGCGGGTCGACCACAGTTATGGACTCAATCTCGTCGCCGAAGAGCGCCAGTCTGACCACAGACTCCTCGTATGCCGGATGGATCTCGAGGGTGTCGCCACGGACCCGGAATTTGCCGCGCACCAGGTTCATGTCGTTGCGGTCGTACTGCAGGTCGACCAGGCGGCGCAGCAGGTCGCGCTGGTCCACCGACTCCCCCACCCGCGCCGAGAACAGTCGGTTCGAGTACTCCTCTGGTGAACCGAGGCCGTAGATGCACGACACCGAGGCGACCACGATCGTGTCCCGCCTTGTCAGCAGCGCCGAGGTGGCGGCGTGGCGAAGTCGGTCGATCTCGTCGTTCACCGAGGAGTCCTTCTCGATGAAGGTGTCGCTCGACGCGATGTACGCCTCGGGCTGGTAGTAGTCGTAGTACGAGACGAAGTACTCGACCCGGTTCTCGGGGAAGAACTCGCGGAATTCGTTGGCCAACTGCGCGGCAAGGCTCTTGTTTGGCGCAAGCACCAGAGTCGGCCGTTGGACCTGCTCGATCGTCCAGGCGATGGTCGCCGACTTTCCGGAACCGGTGATGCCGAGCAGCGTCTGGAAGCGCTCCCCCACGTTGACACCCTCGGCGAGTTCGGCGATTGCCTGAGGTTGATCACCGGCCGGCTGGAAGTCAGATACGACCTTGAAGGGGCGCAGAGCTGAGGGCTGAATCCGTGCGATTGCGGGCGAACTACTCACCGCATGATCGTAGTTACCCCCTGTGACATCGACCCGGCACCCCTGTTGGCGCAGGCCCGGTGGGCGCAGGGTCTGCTGGCGCGGGCCCGGCTGGCGCAATCCCGGCGGGCCCGGCTCGCCCTGCTCAGCCCCCACGATCGGTTATCGCAGGCTCTCGATCCATTCCCATGCCTTGTCGATCGCAACTTCGAGCTCATCGAGGCCATCGCTGTTGTCGATGACCAAGTTGGCGGCTTCAAGCCTCTTTTCACGGGAAACCTGATTGTCGATGCGCTTCCGGGCATCGGCCTCGGTGAACCCCCGGAACTTCACGAGACGCTCCACCGCCAGGTCGTGGTGCAGGTCGACGACGATGGTTCCGGCCATGTCGCTCCAGCCCGATTCGACCAGGAGAGGCACGTCCAGGATGACCACGTTGTCGGTCTCGCGCTCGGCTTCGACCCGATTGAAAATCTCGCTCTGGACCCTCGGGTGGACGATCTTTCCCAGATCTTCAAGCGCAACGGGGTCGGCAAAGACGATGTCGGCGACAGCCGCCCGGTCGAGTTCCCCGTCCTCGGCAACGATGCCCACTCCGAACCGGTCGACCATTTCGTTGAAGACCTCGGTGCCGGACCGCTGACATTCGTGCACGATCGCGTCTGCGTCCACGACTACGGCGCCGCGCTTGGCGAACGCCGCAGAAACAGTCGATTTTCCGGATCCAATTCCGCCGGTCAGGCCTATCAGCAACATGGGATTCAAGCTACCCGCCCGACCGCTGGGAGCGGACCGTCACAGGTAGCCGGACGGGCATCTGGACGCTCAGCTGGACGAGCACCAGACGGGCCCACAGGTTCCTGTCCCGCAACTCCACCAACCGTCAGGCAGACCCAGCGAACGGCCTCTCCCCTAACGGCCGGCTCGGGCTCAGTCAAGAAATTTCTAAGCGAACTCACAAGTCCGGTCCATGTGGTGCCGATATGGACTCTACGAACCGCGCCCTGCCCAAGTACCTGGACCGCCCATGCCACGCACAAAGAAGTCCTCCGCAACAGTGGAGGACACAACCAGCGCCCTCGACACGGAGGCCCAGCCACTCCTGGACCGGGTGAAGGCACGTGTCGCAACCGATCTACGCAACGCGCTCGTCGATCCTGCCCAGAACCCGGAAGGCGATTTCGACATAGTCGTCGGCAAGGCGGCAGCCTCGGCGATGGACCGTGTACAGACGTTCAACGGCCTGATCATGGGTGTACGCCTGGCCGCAACTGCGATTTCCCTGCTGCTCGTGTCGGCCCACATCGACGCAGATACGACCGGGCTGCGCGTCTGGACGGGCCTGGTGGTCGCCTATGCGGTCTTCAGGGCCGTGAAGCCGATCCGCTACTCCAACGATTTCCACTCCCTGCTGCGGGTGATCGCCGAAGTCTCGTTCCACGCCGTGACCGTGGTCGCGACCGGCGGATGGGATTCTCCCCTCATCTTCACCCTGCTGACCGCCATTGTCGTCGCCGGCCTGGCACGTGGCTTCGCGTTCTCCCTGCGCGTAGCGATCGCAACGTCAATAACGGTGACCGTGCCCTACTTCAACCAGATGGGCAACGCGCCCGAAACGATCGTCCGATCGGCGTCGTGGAGCGGAATCATCATCCTCGTGGCGCTCGTCGCCGGCTACACACGGCGAATCTCGGGTCAGGCGGACCGCGAACGTGAACTGGCGATGGACCGCCTCGGCCGTCTCGCCGATGCCAACGCTCTGCTCTTCAGCCTCCACCGGGTGACCCAGACCTTGCCAGCGTCGCTCGACCTGGGTGACGTCCTCGACTCGACCATGTCGAGAATGAAGTCGCTCGTCTCTTATGACAGTGCGGCGATCCTCCTCTTCGACGAGGTCGATGGACACTGGGAGGTCGTGCGGCACCAGGGGATGCACGTGCGCTCCCGGCTAGGAGCCACCGAACTACCCGAGGGGCTCCGCAGGGCCATCGCCCAGAACGGAATTGCCCACATTCCGAATCTTTCCCAGATCTCGGACAATGGTCTGTCGAACCGTGCAGGCTCGGGAATCTACGCGGTGCTCGCAGCACGAGGGTCGATCATTGGACTGCTCGCCATCGAGCGGGGCGACACAGATCAGTTCACCGGTCGCGACATGGAACTGGTCGAAGGCTTCGTCGCACCGGCAGCACTGGCACTCGACAACGCCCGCTGGTTCGCCCGTCTGCGGACGGTCGGAGCCGACGAGGAACGCACCCGAATCGCCCGCGACCTCCACGACCGGATCGGACAGTCCCTCGCCTACCTGGCATTCGAACTCGACCGCATGGTCGACCGCGACGAGGCCGGCGAATCGCTCTCGGAGCCGATCGCCCAACTCCGCGACGACGTCCGAGGCGTCATCCGCGAGGTCCGCGACACGCTCTATGACCTGCGGACCGACGTATCCGAGGAACACGGGATCAGCGAGATCCTCGACCAGTACGCGACCAGGGTCGCCGAGCGCAGCAACCTGACCATCCAGGTCGAGGCCGACAAGTCGCACCGCATTCCCCTGCTCCAGGAACGTGAGATGTGGCGTGTCGCCCAGGAGGCCCTCGCGAACATCGAGAAGCACGCCGGAGCGACCGCGGTACGTGTGGTCTGGCGCTGCGACGGCGACCGGGCCTTCATCGACATCACCGACAACGGTGTCGGCTTCGAACAGGGACGCGCAGGACGGATGGACTCCTACGGAGTACTGGGCATGCGTGAGCGGGCATCGAGCATCGGAGCCGTACTCGAAATCGTCAGCGCCCCCGGAAGAGGGACCCGAGTTCGGTGCTCACTGGCACCAAGTGAAACCCAGCCCAAGCAGGTCGACAGTGCTGACGGGGACCAAGCAGGACCGGTCCTGACCAGCACCGGCGACAGGAGGTAGTCATGTCCATCCGTTTGATGCTCGCTGATGATCATCGAATGCTCCGGGAGGGTCTGCGTCGTTCCATGACCGACGCCGGGTTCGACGTAATCGGAGAGGCCCGTGACGGCGTCGAAGCCGTCACTCTCGCCCACGAACTGCGGCCCGACGTCATCCTCATGGATGTCACGATGCCCAACTGCGACGGTGTGGAGGCGTGCCGGCAGGTCAAGGAGTCCGGCAGCCTGTCCAAGGTCGTGATGTTGACCATGCACGCCGACCAGGACGTCCTGACCAACGCGATCCGGGCCGGCGCGATCGGCTACCTCACCAAGGACTGCTCTACCCGAGAGATCGCCTCTGCGGTGCGGATGGCTGCAGAGGGCGACACCGTTCTGTCGCCGCAATTGGCCAGGTCGATGCTCGACGAGGTCCGTCGCATGGACGAGCCGAAGACGCACGAGGACGACCGCGTCGTGACCAAACGCGAGGAAGAAGTCCTGCAGTTGATCGCCGACGGCTGCTCAACGCCCGAGGTCGCGGAGCAGCTCTACATCTCCCAGAAGACCGTCAAGAACCACCTGGCTTCCATCTACCAGAAGCTCGACGCCCGGGACCGTACCCAGGCCGTGCTCCAGGCGGTCCGGATGGGGATAGTCAGCCTCAGCTGACCTGATCGACCGGCCATATCGGTGGGCCGGGAGAACACCACCGGGAGGCGATCCAACGATGGGCCAAAAGACCTATCAAGGTGAGCCGATCGGCACCGATACATAAGTTGCGAGGTTCGGCGGACGTTTCTCGCAGCAACTACCAGAAACCGAAGCACCCAAATTGGAGAATCAAATGATGGTTCAGTACAACTTCCTCAAGTCCTGGCTGCAGGCCCACACCACCAGCGAGCGTGGCGCCTCCCTCGTGGAGTACGCGCTCCTCGTTGCCCTGATCGCAGTCGTCTGCATCGCCGCAATCGGCGTGCTGTCGGGTGGCGTGAAGAAGACCTTCAGCGACACCGGAAGCTCGCTCTCCGGCGCCACCCCGTGAGGCTGACAAGCCCAAAGTGATGAAGGAGGGCGGACCCCCAGGGGTTCGCCCTCTTCACATTTGTGGCCGGAAATCCGACGGGCCTGTTCCGTCCCGGGTCTCGGATGACACGCCGGACCCGCCGGCCAAATTTCGCAGCACACGAACTGCCGCTCCTCCGGGAGGAACGATGAGAGCAAGCGCACTTTCCAGAACACGAACCGAGCACCGCCGCGTCAGCCGATCACGAAAGGACGAAAGGGGTGCGTCGCTAGTCGAGTACGCGCTCTTGGTCGCCCTGATCGCAGTTGTACTTACGATCGCCATCGGGTCCCTCGGCGATGCGGTGAACGACAGCTTCAGCGGCTCGGCCGGCAAAATCGACGCAGCCAATCTCGGGACCTAGGGCCAGCAGTCGCTGGGCCACTCTCGGTGCCTGGGGCCAGCAGTAGCTGGGCCAATCTCGATGCCTGGGGCCAGCAGTAGCTGGGCCAATCTCGATGACTGGGGCCCACGGGAGCCGTCCGATTCGGGCCGGCCCCCGGCCACCCCGGCCACGCCACGCCGGTCACTCGACCAGGCGCATCCCGGTCGGGAGAAGCGACCCGTCGTCGACGGGCAGCTCCACCACGAATCTGGTCCTGTGGGCCGAGAAGATGTGCTCGCTCATGAGTACCGGCCTTCCCTGCTTGGAGCGGGTAACCCGCTCTGCCACCAGCACCGGTGAGCCGGGAGGTACCTGCAACAGCGCAGCCGACTCGGGCTCTGCCAACTCGGCCCCGATCGTCTGGGTCGCCCCGCCGAGTTCGACAGGTAGCTGTTCTAGAAACGATGACCGTTGGACGTCGTCGCGACTCAGTGACGCTCCAAGACTCTCCGGGCACCACACCGTCACGATCGCAAACGGTTCCCCGTCGGCCAGGTTCAACCGTCGGACCGCCAGTACATCACGGGAACCGAGCACGGAACGGACCTGCTCTGGCGCCCGGACGAAGCCGAACGACAAGATCTGTCTTTCGGAGCGGATTCCGGCGGCCGACAACTGGGCCTCCAGGGTGTCGAGCCTGGACAGGTCCTGGCGAAGTGGTTCACCCGCCACCAGCCAGCCGAAGCCCTGACGGCTCTCGACCAGACCCTCGGCCCGCAAGACCTCTAGGGCACGCCTGATAGTTACCCGGCTGGCGCCGTAGCTCTCGGAAAGTTCGGACTCCGAAGGCAGCACACGGGCAACGGCGAACTCAGCGCTTGCCAGCCGTTGACGGAGGTCATCGGCGATCGACTGGTATCTGATGGGCCTCACTCAACTTGTAGTATACTTGTATTAGATCGCTCGTCGTAGGCCGACCGGAACAGGTCGACTCCGAGCCGAACTTGAGGAGCAACACATGGCAGTCAGCGCATCAACCCCGATCGAACTCGTCCGGTCCGTATACGCCAGGTTCGAGGAGCGGGTCGACGCCGCCAGAGAGCGCCTCGGTCGACCATTGACCCTTGCAGAAAAGATCCTGATCAGCCATCTCGATGACCCCGCCGAGGTCTTCGAGCGCGGCGTCACCTACAACGACCTGCGCCCCGATCGGGTAGCGATGCAGGACGCGACAGCCCAGATGGCGCTTCTACAGTTCATGACCGCCGGGCTCGACTCGGTTGCTGTCCCATCAACCGTCCACTGTGACCACCTGATCCAGGCCAAGGAGAACGGCCTCGTCGACCTGCTCGCAGCCGAGAACACCAACGCCGAGGTGTACGACTTCCTCGAATCGGTGTCGGCCAAGTACGACATCGGCTTCTGGGGTCCCGGCTCGGGAATCATCCACCAGGTCGTCCTGGAGCAGTACGCGTTCCCGGGCGGAATGATGGTCGGAACGGACAGCCACACGCCCAACGCCGGTGGCCTGGGAATGGTCGCGATCGGTGTAGGCGGTGCCGATGCGGTCGACGTCATGACCGACTTCCCGTTCAACGTGCGCTGGCCGAAGCTGATCGGCGTCAAGCTGACCGGTGAGCTCAATGGTTGGACCGCTCCCAAGGACATCATCTTGAAGGTGGCGGACATCCTCACCGTCAAGGGCGGAACCGGGGCGATCGTCGAATACTTCGGACCAGGTGCAGAGTCACTTTCGTGTACCGGAAAGGCCACCATCTGCAACATGGGCGCCGAGATCGGAGCGACAACTTCGCTGTTCGGTTACGACGACGCCATGTCGCGCTACCTGGAAGCCACCGGACGCGGCGAGATCGCCGAAGCCGCCGACCCGGTGGCCCGCCACTTGCGCGCCGACGACGAGGTCCTGGCCGACCCGCAGAGCTACTACGACTCGGTCATCGAAATCGACCTGTCGACCCTGCGGCCACACATCAACGGTCCCCACACGCCTGACCTGGCCCGGGAAGTCTCGGCTCTCGGGGACGAGGCACGCGAGGCGGGTTGGCCCCTCGAAATCAGCTCGGCGCTGGTGGGTTCCTGCACGAACTCCTCATATGAGGACATCACCCGGGCCGCGTCAATCCTGCGCTTCGCCGCCGACAACGGCCTTAGGGTCAAAACTCCTCTGATGATCACTCCCGGTTCCGAGCAGGTCCGGGCGACCATCGAGCGGGATGATCTGCTCCAGGCGTTCACCTCGGCCGGAGCGACCGTGCTCGCAAACGCCTGCGGTCCGTGCATCGGGCAGTGGGCCCGCCCGGCGGCGGACATCGACCATCCCAACACGATCGTGACCAGCTACAACCGCAACTTCCCTAAGCGCAACGACGGTTCGGTCAACACGCTGGCGTTCGTCACCTCGCCCGAGACTGTCGTCGCGCTGGCGCTCGCAGGCACGATCGACTTCGATCCGCTGACCGACACCCTGGTCAACAGTTCCGGTGAAAAGGTCCGCCTTCCCGAACCTGTGGGTGAGGAACTGCCGAAGCTGGGGTTCACACCCGGCGAGAACACGTTCGTCGCTCCCCCGGCCGACCGCAGCAACGTGCAGGTCCGCATCGCCGAAGGCTCCGATCGACTCCAGGCCCTGGAGCCGTTCTCACCATGGGACGGCAACGACTATCTGGATCTGCCGATCCTGTTGAAGGCACAGGGCAAGTGCACGACCGACCACATCTCGATGGCCGGCCCGTGGCTGAAGTACCGGGGTCACCTCGAGAACATCTCGGGCAACCTCTTCCTGGGTGCGATCAACGCCTTCACCGGAGAGGCCGGAATGGGCAAGGACCAACTCGACGGCGAGACCCGCTCGTTCCCCGATATTGCCAAGCACTACCACGAGGCCGGTCAGCCCTGGGTCGCCGTTGGCGACGAGAACTGGGGTGAGGGCTCGTCGCGTGAGCACGCCGCGATGGAACCCCGTTTCCGAGGCGCCAAGGCGATCATCGTGCGCAGCTTCGCCCGGATCCACGAGGCCAACCTCAAGAAGCAGGGCGTCCTTGCCCTGACATTTGCCGATCCCTCGGTCTATGACCAGATCGGCGAGGACGACCGGATCAGCATCACCGGTTTGGCCGATCTGGCACCCGGTAAGCCGGTCGTGTGCGTCTTGACCCGACCCGACGGTGGGACGCTCGAGTTCCAGTGCAACCAGACGATGAGCGCCGAGCACATCGAATGGTTCCGCGCCGGTTCGGCACTCAACATCATTCGGGCCCGCACCGCCTGATGCCATAGCGCCGGGACCGAACGGTCCCGATCAGTCTCGACCGGGTCGGCGCTCACCTTCGTGGGCGCCGGCCCCGGCGACATCGTCCGGAACGATTCCGCCGGGATAGGTCAGTGCCAGGTCGTCATGGGACGGCATCCGATCGTCGCGCGACTCATCCGGAAGCAGTGCCGAGATCGCCGACATGATGATCCGGGTGTTCTCGTCAAGCGCCCGTTCATCGACGCCTCGGTCGACGCCCAGATGGATTGGTTCCCCGACCCTGACCTGGACGTGGGGCGGCGAGATCACATTTGTGACCGCCGGGACCTTCGCACTGCGCGGCCAGACGAGTTCCGTTCCCCACATCCCGATCGGCACTATCGGAGCACCCGTTGCGGCAGCAAGTCGGGCCGCACCCCACCTGCCCTTGAGCTCCGGGTCGAAGAACGCTGGTCCCCGAGGAATGGTCCCCTGGGGCATCAAGGCGACCAGCTCACCTGCGGCCAAGGCGTCCTCGGCGGCCTGGAGCGGTTCGTCGGAACCCGTGCCACGGTCGACGCGGATCCCCCCGAGTGCGGCGACGATGTCACCGACGACGGGTGCGTCGAACACTTCCTTCTTACCGAGAAAGCGAGCCGGGCGGCCGGCCTTGGCAAGTAGGAACCCGATCGCGAGGGGGTCGAAGTAGGAGCGGTGATTGGCAACCAGAATCGCCGGGCCGGTGCGGGGAATGCGCTCGGCTCCCTCAATGTCCATACGTACCCAGGGGAACAGCTGCGGTTGGGCCAACATGAACAGAGCCTTCTGGGGTTCGACGCCCACGAACTTGGGGACTCCATCGGGCACATCGAAGTGCCTCACGGGCCAGCGTCTCAGGCGGGCCACCGCCATCATCCGGGGGTCCGGGTTGACGACGTTGGGGTACCCGACGATCGACAGCAGCGGGACGTCGTAATAACTGTCGGAGTAGGCGTAACTCTTGGATAGGTCTATCCGGTTGGCCAACGCCCACGAGTCGACCGAACGGGCCTTGCCCTTGCCCCAGACGAACTCGCCGTCGATCGTGCCGTCGTAGATTCCGTCCTGTCGTCCGTAATGGGTCGCTATGACCTCGTCGAAGCCGAGCAGTTCGGCCATCGGTCGGATCAGATCCGCAGGAGTCGTGGTAGCCATGACCAGGACGCGCCCGGCCCGACGGTGCTCCTCCATGATCTGGCGGGCGAAGGGTAGGACCGCTTCGCTAAGGCGTACGCTCGCCATCTCGGCGGCCTCTCGGACCTTCTCGACCTGCCAGCCCTTCGCGGCTCGGGCGCCTTGTCGTGAAACGAACATCGACGGCCAGGTTTCGCCGATCAGATTGAAGACGCCAAAGGCGAGCGACTCGACCAATCCGGTCGACGCGGTGATCAGGCCGACCTTCTTGAGCGCCTCGCTGATAACCGGCCCGCTTGCTCCAGACAGCAGCGTCCGGTCAAGGTCGAAGATCGCCGCTGTTCGTGCCGAGCTGCCTTCGGTGTCATCTGGGGCACGGTGAGTTTTGGCCATTTCATGAAACTAGCCCCACCGCCAAACCCAGGTCCTGCAGTCCAGTAGGACCCCCGACATTTGAGTCGAACCCGAGCTGAAGACCTGACGGTAAAAAGGCCGAAGGACTGGCGGGGGGAGCCAGTCCTTCAGCATGTGAGTCATCGGATCGGGGGGATGATCGGATGACTCTGGCTCGAGGGGGACAAGGGGGGTAGTCCGCTCGCTCGGCGTTTGTTGATGTCTATAACGTAGCCTGCAGCAAGCAATCGTTCAAGCTAATTGAACAGATATTCACTATCGTTGGATGCGATGGATCGAAAACAACTCAAAGCCCTCGTCGCGGTGGCCGAACATCACTCTTTCTCGTCGGCCGCGCGTGCACTGGGGACCGTACAGTCCAACGTCTCGGCACACGTCGCGCGCCTGGAGCGAACCCTCGAGGTGACCCTGATCGACCGGGCCACCAACGAGCCTACCGACGAGGGCCTAGTGGTGTTGGAGCGGGCCCGCCGCATCGAGGCCGAGTTCGACGCACTTGAATCCGACGTGGCAGCACTTCGTGACGTCACCTCGGGCTCGGTGCGGCTGGGGGCGATCGGCACCACGGCCCGATGGCTCGTCCCTCCCCTGCTGACCCGGCTGGCCGATCGGTACCCGGAGGTCTCGGTCGTGGTTCTCGACGCCACTACCAGTTCCATGGTGCTCAACCTGCTCTCGGGAGCGGTGGATCTGGCGGTGGTCAACCTGCCACTCGATGAACCCGAGTTGATGGTCGAACCGCTCTTCGTCGAGGACCGTGTGCTGATAGTCCCCAAGGACCACGCTCTCTACGACCGCAAGTCGGTGAGCCTGGAGGAGTTGGCGGACCACGAGTTATTGCTCGAAGCGCCCGGAACCGCCTTCCGGGACGTCCTTGACGCGGCCGCCGCAGCGCGACACGTGAAACTGAAGCCCAAGGCCGAGTTCGACGGCATGAGGCTTCTGGCTTCGCTGGTGTTCGCCGGATTCGGGGCGGGAATTGTTCCTGCCACGGCTGCTCCGAGGGGCCTGACCGGGGACTGGCGTCGGATTCCCATCATTGGAGTTCCCCGCAGGTCCGTCGGTCTGGTCAGGCGGAGGCGCGGATTGCCTTCGGCCGCCCAGCGGGCTGTCACCGAATCGCTGCGCCATGTCGTGGGTGTGCACGCGGACGAGGAGTCCGGAATGCAGGTGGCAACAAAGCGCCCCGTGTGAAGCACGAACCCCGCCGAAATTCCCTCGAAAAAGCTACCCGGGGGTAACTAACTCACCACGCGCACCGCACTGTCAGCTATCTCTGCCACGAGGCCATGACCGCCCTTCGTAGGCCGTAGGATGGGTTTGACTAGACATCAGGAGTACCAGTGGCTGACACCATTACGATCACCGATAACAGGACTGGTGAGGACGTAGAGATTCCGATCATCGACGGGGGCGTCGATTCAAAGGCCTGGAGCAAATTGTTGCCAGGGATCTGGTTCCAGGATCCCGGGTTCGGCACCACGTCCGGTGCTTCCTCGGCGATAACCGAACTCGACGGCGAGAATGGAATCCTTCGATATCGCGGCTATCCGATCGAGCAGCTGGCAGAGCATTCCAGCTTCCTCGAGGTCGCCTATCTGCTCATTTTCGGTGACCTGCCGACTGCGGCCCAGTTCGAGGACTGGCGATACGAGATCACCCACCACACGTTCATCCACGAAAACCTGCGCAAGCACTTCATGGAAGGTTTCCACCACGACGCGCATCCCATGGGGATTCTCGTGGCGACGATCGCCGCGCTTTCGACCTTCTATCCCGAGGCGAAGACGATCGACGATCCCGACATCCGGATGAAGCAGGTCATCCGCCTCATCGCCAAGATGCCGACCCTCGCAGCCGGTGCCTATCGCCATTCGGTCGGCATGCCCTTCGTCTATCCCGACAACAGCCTCGACTTTGCGGCCAACTTCCTGTCGATGATGTGGAAGACCGCAGAACCGCGCTATGACGCCAACCCGGTGCTCGCCCGTGCGCTCGACGTCCTGTTCATCCTCCACGCCGACCACGAGCAGAACTGCGGCACCACCGCCATGCGGGTCATCGGCTCGTCCCACGCCGACCCGTACTCGGCCACCGCCGGTGCCGCCGCCGCCCTCTACGGCCCCCGCCACGGCGGCGCCAACGAGGCCGTGATC
>JBATWQ010000077.1:0-5617 GCA_049672765.1 Microthrixaceae bacterium
GGTCAAGGCGATCGCGAAGACGACGACACCCAGGTCACGGATTACGAGGCGCACATTTCGGGTGGGGGTCATTTCTTCACCTCAACTACGGATTATCTGGGGAATTATCTGGGCCGTAGTTCCGACGGGTCGAGTGATCGCTGTTCCAGACTGATCGGCACTCTATTGGCTTCCAGTGGGCCGAAAGCCATTTTGGCGAAATGCACTAAGCGGCCTCAGCGGACTCAGGACTTGACCAGTCTCCGAATGGCCTCGCTGGCCTCCTTGAGCTTCACGTCCGCTTCCGGGCCTCCCTCGGCGACGGCGCCGGCAACACAATGTGCAAGGTGCTCGTCCATCAACCCCAGAGCCACGCCCTGCAGCGCCCGTGTCACAGCAGAGATCTGGGTGAGGATGTCGATGCAGTAGCGATCCTCGTCGACCATCCCGGCTATTCCGCGGACCTGACCTTCGATCCTCTTGAGGCGGCGCATGTAGGCGTCCTTGTCAGCTTCGTATCCGTACATCCCACAAGTATACCCACCAGGGGTATCCTCGAAATGAGGCGGGTCCCAGCGTGAACCGTCGAGAACCTCATCCCAAAACGGACCTACACGGGGCCCACACGCGTCATGCTCTACCCAGGGCGTGGGTCAGGACCCATGTGTGCAGCGCTATTCCGGACGCGACCCCGGCGTTGATCGAGCGCGTGGAACCAAACATGGTGATAGAGCAGATCATCGAACTCGCACTCCGGGCTTCCTCGGACAGCCCGGGCCCCTCCTGTCCGAAGATGAGCATGGATTCACGGGGTAGCTCGACCGACTCGATCGGCACCGATCCCTCGATGTTGTCGATACCCACGATCGACAGTCCCTCGCGCTCGCACCACTCGACCAACTCGGCTACTCCGGGGTGGTGGTACACGTGCATGTAACGGTCGGTGACCATTGCTCCCCGACGGTTCCAGCGCCGCCTCCCGACGATATGGACCGAGCCAACTCCAAAGGCATTTGCGTTGCGAACGACTGTGCCGATGTTGAAGTCGTGCTCCCAATTCTCGACGGCCACGTGGACCGGGAATCGACGGGTGTCGAGGTCGGCCCGGATCGCATCCACGCTCCAGTACCGATACCGGTCTAAGACGTTGCGGCGATCTCCTCCGGCCAACAACTCTGGGTCCAAACGGGGATCGTCGGGCCACGGGCGGGCGTGGGGTCCGACCCCGACCTGACCTTCTTCGCCGCCTGGTGCTTTGCCACTCACGGGATGGGACCGTAGCGTCGGGACGTGTCCGAACCCTCAACGCCCGCCCCGGTAGTTGTCGTCCTGATCGTGGCGCATGGCAGTCGCAATCCTCGGGCGGCGGAGGAGCACGAGCGCTTCTGCTCGCTCGTTGCCGAAGCCATCGGGAATGAACCGGCAGAGCAAGCCTTCGGCACCCACCCGACAGCACCGACGGTCGACGACGGTCCCCGGGAATCAGCAGCCAATATCGGTGTCGGCGGACCCGATGTCCGTCCTGCCTTCCTGGAGCTGACCGAACCTTCGGTCGCTACCGCCATCGAGCGAGCCGTGCGGGACGGCGCCACGACTGTCAAGGTCCTCCCCCACTTCCTGAACTCAGGCAACCACGTCCTGGTCGACCTGCCCGCGATCGTCGATGCAGCACGGAGCCGGCACCCCGGCGTCGAAATCCACCTCGACTCCCACTTGGGGGTCGATCCCGACCTGGTCGCGTTGACTGCCCGGAAAATTGCGCCGCTGGACGGTTCAAGCGCCTGATTCGACGTCTGATCCGAAGCCCGGCCGACCCGGCCCGACCACTCGCTCCACCAATCGACCAGATCGGCCGTTGGCGGGACCCAGCCAGTCTGCCGGGACCCGTGATGTATCGGTGATTACGCTTCCAAAGAGGCCCGGATCAGCGACCCTCGGCCTCAGCCAGCAACCGTTCTGAAGGCCAACCAAGGACTGGAGTCCACTGTGAATATCAACCCCTACGTATTCTTCAGCGGCGGCAAGTGCCGCGAAGCATTTACCTTCTACCAAGAGGTCTTCGGTGGCGAACTCATGATGTTCACCGGAGCCGACATGCCACCCAGTGACGGCACCCCACCCGAGATGGCAGAACTGATCATGCACGCCTCCCTGACGACCGAGGGTCAGGTGCTGATGGGCTCAGACGACCCGACCGGAGACGGTGGGGCCAAGAAGGGCATGACGATCAGCGTCGCCCACGAAAATGTCGACTGGATCGAGAAGGTTTTCGGATCGCTGAGCGAAGGCGGAGAGGTCACGATGCCCCTCGCCGCCACTTCCTGGGCGCTGAGCTTCGGAATGTGCGTAGACCGTTTCGGAACTCCCTGGATGCTCAGCGCCGAGTCCACTGAACGCTGATTCCGGCGCCCAGTTCCCGCTAGATCCCGACCTCCCATTCGAGCGCGCTCCGCGGGACGGTCCAACGGGTGAAGCGGGACGGGGGTGCCGAAGACACACAAGTGTCCGGCACCCCCGTCCGAAGGACCTGCCGCCTGAACCATCGCGTTCAGGCGGTTCCAGTTCAGATGGGTCCGCTCAGATACCGATCCGCTGGGCGAGCAGCTCGCGGTGGTAGGTGGGATCACCGAAGAGAAGCTCCGAGCTCTTGGCCCGCTTGAAGTACAGGTGGGCCGGGTGTTCCCAGGTGAAGCCGATTCCGCCGTGGATCTGGATGTTTTCGGCCGCTGCGTGGAAGTACGCCTCGGAGCAGTAGGCCTTGGCGAGCGAAGCGACGGACGGAAGCTCGTCATTCATCTCGGAGGCGCACCAGCCGGCGTAGTAGGCGGCGGACTTGGCCGACTCGACCTCGAGCAGCATGTCGGCGCACTTGTGCTTGATCGCCTGGAACGAGCCGATCGGTCGACCGAACTGGACGCGGTCCTTGGCATACTGCACCGCCATCTCGAGAACTTCCTGGCCACCTCCGACCTGCTCGGCGGCCAGGGCCACCGCGGCCAGGTCGAGCACGGTAGAAATCGTGTCCCAGCCGGCTCCGTCTGTCCCGATCAGCTTGGCCGGGACGCCCGAGTAGTCGAGCTTGGCCTGCTTGCGGGTCTGGTCCATCGTCGACAGCGCGGTGCGTGTCAGACCGGGGGCATCGCCCTTGACTGCGAACAGGCTGATGCCCGCATCGGTGCGGGCCGCGGTGATGATCAGATCGGCCACGTGACCGTCGAGCACGTAGAGCTTGGTGCCGTCGATGGTCCAGTCGCTGCCGGATCCCTTGGCGGTCGCGGTGACCGCCTCAGAGTCCCAGCGGCCGTTGGGCTCGGTGTAGGCGAGGGTGGCCACCGTTTCACCCGACGCGATGCCGGGCAGGTACTCGGCCTTGGCGGCGTCGTCACCGGAATGCAGCAGGGTCTGGGCGGCGAGCACGACGGTCGAGAAGTAGGGAGCGCAGATGAGTCGGCGACCCATCTCTTCGAGCACCACGATCAGTTCGACGAAGGAGTAGCCGGATCCACCGAACTCCTCGGGGATGACCAGGCCCTGCAGGCCCATTTGCTCAGCCATCTGGGTCCAGACCGCGGTGTCGTAACCAGCCTCGGTGTCCATCAACTCACGGACGGTCTCTTCACTCGACTTGGCGTTGAGGAAGTCCTTGACGACCTTGCGCAGGGCTTCTTGGTCCTCGCTGAAAGCGAAATTCACGTTTCCCCCTATGGGCTCTGAGATATCTGGGCTTGGTATCGGCTGTCAGGTCGCGGCCCGAATTCTCAGGCAGGCGCTTCGGCGACCGGCGACGGAGCAGTTTCTACATGCTGATCCGCCCGATTTCATTCTCATCTGCGTACACGTGTGTACACACGGCGCGCTAATCTCGCGGAATGGAACAGGTTGGGATACGGGAACTGCGCGCAGAGCTGGCGACAGTCGTCAGGAGGGCCGGGGCTGGTGAGCGCCTGGTCGTCACCGTCGACGGCAACCCGATCGCGCAACTCGGCCCACTCGATCCGACCGACGGCAATCAGTCCATTGAAGACCTCGCCGTCCGGGGCCTCGTCGAACTCGCCCGGCGTTCAGACCGCCCTGCACCAACCTTCTCGATGCCGATGTGGGCCGGAACCCGCATCGATCGCCTGGTCCGCGAGGTCCGGGGAAGATAACGGCACTGGAAGGGCAAAGCACCGGACAATGACGACCAACGACCGATGACTGTATTTCTCGACACGACGGCCCTGTTGTCCAGGTTCCTCGAGGGTCCGGCCCGCGAGGTCGCCCTGGATGTCATGGCCAGCGACAAGGACTGGTGCGCCAGCGCACTGGCCTTGTCCGAATCGCTCATGCTGGTGGACCGGCTGGGCGACGACCCCCACCGAACGGACGAGCTTCGCCGCGCGATCCGTGATGATTGGGACAGGGTCCACATTGTCCCGGTCGATCAGCGCTGCCTGGACCGTGCCGCCGAGCTAGGTCGTACCCAGCCAATTCGGACCGTCGATGCCATCCACCTGGCTGCTGCGGATCGACTTCCCCGACCGCTGCGATTTGTCACGTTCGACCCCGGTCAGATTCCAGTTGCTCTGGCGATGGGCTTCAGCGTCGTGAGCACCGACTCGGGCGCCGGCTGACCCGGGCGCCGCTTGACCCGTGCCCCGGATGACCCGGAGACCAGTGGCTTTATTGCCCGTCAGCGCCGCTCGACCGAGGTAACGCCCATCCCCGGCTTCCAGAGTTGGATCTGGATACCGTCACCGGCCTCGTTCATTGACGTATGAACTACTTCACTGAGGTTGAGCCGGAACAGCTGGAACGGAGTGGGCGGATCCAACTCCGCCTGGAACTCGACGTGCTCATCGCCGACCACTTCGGTGGCAACCCCTACGAGCTTGGAATCGCCACCGATCATCTCGGGACCTCCGGGATTCGAATGGATTGCAAACCTTCCGTCGCGCTGAAGATCCAGGACCTTCATCGCGTGCCACATCGATCCGATGAACAAGTCGTCTCGCCAGAACTCGACCTCTGTGCCGCTGACCCTCGGCGAGCCGTCGCGCCGCAGCGTTGCCATCACGTGATGCTTGGTCCATTCGAACCTGGCCCGCACCAGTGGGGCCAATTCAGGCGCGTCGAGCGCGAACGCGGCCCACGACATCATCCGCCCAGACCGCCCCACTTGAAGACCATGAAGAAGATGGTTGCGACAACAACGAGTGACTCGATCGCACCGATCATGCCCAGTCGATCGATCGTCGACTTCGCCTCTGCGGTGTTCCCGTTGCGGGACGACTCGGCGATCTTTCGGGTGCCCGGCGCGAAGACCATCCCCCCGAGCGCTCCACCGATGATGACTACGAGGAAGCCTACGGATACGAACGGGGCGCTGAACTTGATGGCATCGTCACTGGCAATCACCATTCCGATGCCGGTGAGTAGCAACAAGATGAATGCTGCGTTCTTGAGCGTCTTACCCATGAACCCCTGGACGTCGGCCCACCACGAGTTCACCTCCGCCGGCGCAGTCACCGCCCGACCGCTGCCGAGGCCCATCGCAAAGTTGGCACCGAGCCAGAGCGCGACGGCAATGATGTGGACGGCGAGGAGCAGCTGATACAGGGTGGAGGTCATGGGATCGAGCCTATGTCCACGGGTGCGA
>JBATWQ010000078.1:0-21838 GCA_049672765.1 Microthrixaceae bacterium
GTCCAGGACGGTGTCCTCGAGGGCCCATGTCGCCCGAGCGGTGTCTCCGTCGACGTCGATCTCGGGGTGGTGGACCTTGTGGCTTGAATGGAAGGCGTCGCGGCTCATGTTCCTGGCGACGAAATCGATGATCTCGTCCCGGCCATCGAAGCTGTACTTGCCGGCGCTGTAGGCGGCTGTCGCTTCCGGAGCGAACAGTTCGGCCATCCCATCCCAGTCCTTCTGGTCCAGGCACCGGAGGTACGCGTACTTGACCCGTTTGATGTCCTCGATGGCGCAGAGCCGTGCCACCTGGGCACCGAGATCCACATCCGTACCCAACTGACCCATAGCACTCATCTCCGATTCCATTTAAGCCAACCCGTCTTCAGACCCTGTGTCCGCGATGCTCAACGACCAGTCTCACAGTCCCACGATCTCGGCCTGACCACGCATGACGTTCAAAGCAGTTGGCGGACATCATCTCGGGGACATCATCCCGGATCATCGAGCGCTGGGCCCAACTCGATCGGGTCGAGCGTCGAACGACCGGTATTCGCAGGTCCCCGCAGGTCGATGACCTCCCGGGAGTCGAGAACGAACACCGTCGGAGATGGCGTCACCGACGACCTGGCAGTCGAGGACGTCGAAGTCGGCGACGACACCGGGGCGAACAGGTTCTCCGGCGCCAGTCGGGCCGGTTGTAGATCAGTTGCAGGCCGTGACTCGTGGCCAGTTGGGCGAGTTGCGCCACGGCCCGTGCCAGCGCTCCCCGCTGACCCCTTGGATCCCCATTTGGCCCACCCAACGAGGATGCCCGCTGCGAACGCCCCTCCAATCAGTGCGACCGCAAAGAGGAACTGCGCAATTTGAACTACCTCGTACCGCACAGCGCCCCCCGGAGCTCGTGTACTGCTGGTGATCGCGACGTTGATTTCCCCGCAACTGATGAGACTGTACCGCTGATCTCCGCTGCAGAGCTGTTCTTTCGGAGGGACCGAAACAGAAGGCGAGAACGGTCTTTACAGCCGCCTACTGGCCCTAGTCTCGCTGGAGGAATCTGGTCCCGCGGGACCCAACGCCGAGGAGAACCATGTCGCAACGGGTCGACGATCTGCTATCCGCTCTCACGCTCGATGAGAAGGCTTCGCTCACCTCCGGCGTCGACATGTGGCACGGGCACGCGATCGGGCGTCTGGGCATTCCTGCGCTGAAGGTCAGCGACGGACCGGTGGGTGTCCGCGGTGATCGCTGGGTCGGCACGACCTCGGCGTGCGCTCCGTGCGGAACAGCCCTCGGCGCGACCTGGAATCCGGAGTTGTTGCGTCAGGTCGGCGCGGTACTTGGAGCAGAGGCGATCACCAAGTCCGTCGACATCCTGCTCGCCCCGACCGTCAACCTCCACCGCAACGCCCTGGCGGGACGCAACTTTGAGTGCTTCTCGGAGGACCCGCACCTGACCGCCCGCTCGGCGGTGGCGGTCATCAACGGAATCGAGTCAACCGGCGTCGGGGCGTGCATAAAGCATTTCGTCGCCAACGACAGCGAATACCAGCGCCATACCATTTCGTCCGAGGTCGGCGAACGGGTCCTGCGCGAGCTCTATCTGATTCCCTTCGAAGCAGCAGTTGCCGAGACGTCGATCACGTCGGTCATGAGCGGCTACAACCGTCTCAACGGGACCTATTGCGCCGAGAACAGGTGGCTGCTGACAGACGTGCTCCGATCGGAATGGGGCTTCGACGGGATTGTCATTTCTGACTGGTGGGGAACCATGAGTTCCGAGTCTGCTTCGACGGGTCTCGACGTCGAGATGCCCGGCCCCGCGAAGTTCATGGGATCCAAGCTTGCCGAGCTGGTCAACTCGGGCGAACTCGATGAGTCGGTCGTCGACGACATGGTCCGGCGGATCCTCACCACCTACGAGAAGCTCGGCCTGTTGGACGCCGGCGACCGGCCAGCCGAAACCTCGGTCGACTCTGTCGAGCACAGGGCTGTCCTGCGCAGGGCGGCACAGGAGGCAATCGTCCTGCTTCGCAACCACCCTGTTGGCGACACGCCGCTGCTGCCCCTCTCCCCTACTCTGCGAAGGGTCGCGGTGATCGGCCCCAACGCCGATGTTCCGGCGGCTCTCGGCGGTGGCTCCGCGGCGGTCAATCCCCATCACGTCACCACCGTTCTTGACGGGCTGCGCCACGCCCTGGGTGATGGCGTCGAGATTGTCCACGAGATCGGCGTGTCCGCATATCGCAACATTCCCCCGATCGATCGGCGCCGCGTCAAGGCAACCGTCGACGGCGAATTGGTCGAGGGCGTCCTGGTCGAATATTTCGCCAACCGCAACCTGGAGGGAACACCCACCCACGTAGAGGTGGCCGCCAGTCCGAGGCTCAACTGGATGGGTGACGACGCGGCGCCGGGGGTCCGAACCGACGACTTCTCGTTGCGACTCAGCGCGACCTTCACAGCCGACGTCCCCGGCCGCCACACCTTTTCACTCGTCACAGGGGGCACCGGGGGAAGGGTCCTGATCGACGGCGAGACGATCCTCGATAATTACGCCGGTCAGGTTCCCGGCACTGCGTTCTTCGGTCTGGGCTCGGCCGAAGTCACCGCGGGGGTTGACTTCGATGCGGGTCAATCTCGCCAGCTCGTCTGTGAGTTCACCGGCTACGAGGGCCTGGCAGTTGCGGCTCTGATGGTCGGTCACCTCCCGCCTGTTCCGGCCGATGGGATTGCCCGTGCGGCAGCCGCAGCAGCAGACGCGGATCTGGCGATAGTGGTCGTAGGGCTGAACCAGGATTCCGAGACCGAGGGCGAGGACCGGGACTCGATCAAGTTGCCGGGACAACAGGACGAACTGCTCGAGGCCGTCATCGAAGCCAATCCCTCAACCGTGGTCCTGGTGAACGCCGGTTCTGCCGTCGACCTGTCCTCAGCGGCCGCTGCGCCGGCCCTGGCACAAATCTGGTACCTGGGCCAAGAGGCGGGTCTCGCCGTCGCCGACGTTCTGACGGGTTCCGTAAGCCCTTCGGGTCGCCTGCCCACGACCTTGGGTGAGCGTGAACAGGACTGGCCGTCGTATTTGAACTATCCCGGATCGTCGGGCAAGGTTCTCTACGGCGAGGAACTGTTCATGGGCTACCGGGGGTTCGATCGACTGGGCATCGACCCGGCGTTCTGCTTCGGTCACGGTCTGTCCTATTCGGAGTTCACCTGGTCCGAACCGCTGCTGAACACCGAGTCGATCTCGCTCGGGTCACTGCGCGACGGCTCTGTAGTCAACCTGCAGGTCCAGGTCGCAAACATCGGGGCCATGACCGCGGCGGACGTGGTTCAGGTCTACGTACACGACGAGCTTTCGACACTCACCCGGCCAGACCAGGAACTTCGGGCGTTCACCAAGGTCGAACTGGCTCCGGGTGAATCAACCAATGTGGAACTGTCGCTCGACTTCAGAAGCTTCGCGTCCTGGGACCCGGAACTCGGCACCTGGGCGATCGAACCCGGCAGGTTCCAGATCCGCGTAGCACGCTCAAGCCGTGACGTGGTCGCCCAGGTGAAGCTCGACGTGACTGACTGAGCCTCGGTTGACCCGAGTCCACTCCGGCTTGATCACGACCTCGTGTGCTGGCGGTCACCAGCCCCAAGTCCTGGGCCTATAGGCCGGCGAGTTCGGCAATCATTCGGCGCAGCAGAGGCAACGGCAGTCCCTTGACGCCACTTTCGTGCTCGCCCTCGACCTTGGAAATGAAACCCTCGCCCGGCCCCATCTCGGCCTGGTCCTCAATTCGGTATGAGCCGGAGCAGTCATAAGGCTCGAAACGCCGCACATAGGAACGGGCTTCGGCCTCGGTGAAGCTGCGCATCGTCACCTTCATGATGTCGGTCGCCTCGATTGAGCTGCCCGCAGCCGTGTCGATCACGACGATTCCGTTCACCAAGCTGTGTGTTGTTCCCGCCATTGACATCAACTGCGCAGTGGCCGAGTCCTCGTCGGGCCTCTTGTTCAACTGTCGTGGTCCGGTGCGGGTTGTCAGCACCCCGACCTGGTCACCGGCGATGACGATCGCGTCGGGATGCCTTGGCGCTACATCGCCGGCCTTGAGGCGGGCAAGCTCCAGGGCGAACCCCTCGGGTCCCAGCTGCTCGAAAAGCGGGTCCAGCTTCCGTTCATCAACCTGGGGCGGATCTGTTCTGGCAACGAGTCCCGCCTCGGCCAGGATCCTGGCGCGATAGCGCGAACCCGAGGCAAGGATCAGCTCCCGACCGGCGAGCAGTTCGGACGTCATCGACGACCCGTCGCTCTTGTGCTCGTTCAATTCAGAACCCAATCCAACTGATCCACCTGATTCGTACGACCGCCCGATTCCTACCACGGCTCGACTCGGCCGATCGCTCGACCTGCTCCCCCGCCCCCGTTCGCCCCACCGGCCGACCTGCTTCCCCGCCCCCGTTTGTCCCAATGCCCGGGGTTTCCGCCGGGGACCGGGTCGGCCACAGCAGCGTCGAGTCTTCCGCAGCAGGGTCGGTTCTGTCGCCTACGATCCGCCAATGGCACCGACAAAGCTTCCTCCGCCCACGAAGTGCGCGGTGCTGACGATGGAACTTCAGCGCGGAGTTGTCGGTGAACTCGCAACCATGCCCCAGTTGGCCCAAGCGTGCGCCAAGACCGGCGTCCTACAGGCCTGTGGCGATCTGGTGAGCACAGCTCGGGCCCAACAGGTCCCCGTGATCCACTGCGTTGTCTCTTGGAGGTCCGACCGTGCAGGCACATCGCTGAATAGTCCTCTTAGCGCGGCGTTGGGTCGCAATCCGGAACAGATTCTCGAAGGAACCGAGGCTGTCGAACTGGTCGCTGAGCTGGGCGACACCTCTGGCGACCTGCGTTCGCGACGCCACCACGGATTGACTCCCTTCACGGGAACCGACCTGGACCCGCTACTGCGAACCCTCGGTGTCGATCACGTCGTGGTCTGTGGAGTTTCGCTCAACGTTGGGGTTCTGGGCCTCTGCCTGAGCGCTGTCGACCTGGGCTATTACGTCACGGTTTGCACAGACGCGGTGGTCGGCGTGCCTGTCAGCTATGGGGAGGACGTGATCAAGAACAGCGTCGCGATGCTCGCGACCCTGACTACAACTACGGCACTGGCCAATCACTGGCAGTCGAGTAGCGACTCCGGCGATTGAGCCTCGCGATGGGACGTTAGGCGGGGCCCCGCAGGCCCAACCCCTCAGCAAGCCCCGATGCGTTTTCGAGTACCTCGGATCGCGAGGTGCCCGGGACATTCAACGCCAGCCAGTCGACCCCCATCTCGCCGAGAGTCGCGACCTCTGCAACCAGTGCATCGATGCCGCTTGCAGGGTCTGCCATGTATGCGCCCAAGCTGAAGGGGACGAAGCAGATCGTCAGCGGCTCGAGCCGCTCATGGCGTTCGATCATCGCTGTGGCGTCACCTAGTCGACGGGCAAGGTCATCAAGAGACGTGATCTCGGTCGTCTTCAGGCCCTTGCCCGACCCAACTGGGGTCGGCATGGGCGACCACCCCTGGGCGAACTGGATCGATCTCCTCATCGCTGCAGCAGAGTTGCCACCGACCCAGAGCGGCGGCGCGCTGGCCGGAGCCGGAAGTGCCGTCACCCCGCGGGCATTCCAACCGGTCCCTTCGCCGCTGACCGACTGCCCCGACCAGATCTTGGGAAGCATCTGGAGGGACCTTTCGAGCGACTCGCCTCGGGTGTCGAAATCAGCTCCCAGCGCGGCGAATTCTGGACGGACGTAACCGGCAGCTACCCCGGCGATGAGCCGGCCGCCAGACAGGACGTCCACACTCGCCAGCGCCTTCGCCGCAAGAAACGGGTTGCGATAGGGAAGGACGTACACGTTCGTGTGCAGCCGCAGGGTGCTGGTCGCTGCGGCGGCGACGCCGAGCGCGACGGTGGGCTCGAGGGCCTGATGGCCTCCGCCTGCGAGCCAACGGTCATCAGGAGCCGGATGGTCCGTCACATAGCCCGCGTGGAAACCCAGTTTCTCGTATCCGCTGGCCAGCGCCTGGATCGCAGCGGCCGACACGAGTTCCTCACCCGCGGCCACCCGATCAACCGGAAGCGCCAGAGAATGTCGTAGCTGGGGAGCGAGCCTTCGCGACAACCAACCCGCTGCGACCGAGGCGACCCGGGCCGAAACCTCGTGACCGCCGGGGAGAACCTGCGCAGTGGTACCAATGCCCGACGCGCTCAGCAGAGCAGCTGCGTCGACACCCAGAAACGCGGGTATGTCCTGGTCCTCACTCGTATTCAGCACCAGAACTTCCGCAAGGTCCGAGCCCGCTCCCCCGCTGACCGGATAGTCGTGCGACGGTAGATCGATCTCGGGGAAGAACCCGCAGATCGATATGTATGCGTCAGCCACCTTCCGGGTTGGCCCCACCGGCCCCGGGGCATCCACCCCGCCTTCACCAGAGGCCCCAGATTCTCGGCTGATTCCAGACGTTCCGGGGGCGCCGGAGGTTCCAGAAGCTCCCGGGGCTCCGCTTTCTCCAAGATGCGACATCGCCAGGGCTAGCGCCATCGCTCCACCCTGGGAGAACCCGGCGATCACGACGTGCTTGTCTCGACCGCCGACGTCGGCGAGAAGATCGGTGATCCTGTCGGCCTGTCGTCCAAGTTGAGCCTCGTCCACCCCACGCGCTCCCGTCGAGAACCAACTTCGGATGCCGTCTTCATCCACGGGCGCTTCGGGGGCAACTACTTCCCATCCATCCGGAGCGATCATCTGGCCCCAAGATCGGGCGGAAGCTGAGTCGTCTCCGTGGCCGTGGAGTGCGACGAGGACTCCGGACGCCTGCGATCTTCCGCCACGATCGATGCTCAACATGGTCAGACTCTCGCCCGCCGGCCTTCGAAACCGCAAGACCAGGGAGGAATCCGGACGTCTCGCCGCCAGACTGATTCCTTCCAACCAATGTAAGCGAACCGACTTGTTCTCCCGCAGCCCACGAAGACGGCCTGCTGCTGAAGCGTCGAAACCGACTCTGGATCGATCGCTGTCACAGCTGATTGACGACCACTCAGCGGTCGTCTTCCACGTCGCGTACGGCATTCTCCACGATCGTGGGCTGGCCGAGGATGTCGTTCAGGAAACGATGATCAAGGCATGGGAAGCCTCGACCAGCTTCAGGGGCGAAAGCTCGACACGTACCTGGATCACGCGGATCGCACACAACACTGCAATCGACGCCCTCCGTCGAAGACGAGACCAGATAACCAGCGGCGGTGAGCTTCCGGAGTCCGGTTCTCTGGCGCCCGGCGACGACACCGAGGACCGCGCCGAAGGGCGAGCCGACCTTGAACGACTTGCCGCCGCACTCAGAGATCTAGACGAGTTGAGCCGCACCATCGTGATTCTCAGAGAGGTGGACGCGATGTCGTACCAGCAGATAGCCGAGACGCTTGAGCTGCCCGTGCCGACGGTGAAGACCCGGCTGCTCCGTGCCAGGCGGACTCTCCAGTCGTCGGTCCGGGAGACATTCGATCGCGACAGGTACGACAGCGACAGACCCAACAGCGACAGATCCGATAGCAAGGCATCAGTTCGGGACGCCACGGCTCGGGAGACATCGGTTCGGGAGACATCGGTTCAGGCAAAGGAGCCTCGGTAATGGCCACAAAGGGAACGCCACCGGACCGGTCGGGGGTCGAGAACGACGAAGACCTGGCCGAACTGGACGAGGCATGGACCCTCGGACCACAGCTCACTCAGCTATTCGCCTCCTCGGACCAACTCGACCGCGACGTATCCAACCAGGTCGACAGGCGGCTCCGGGCCCGCTCGGCGATGGCCGACGTGACGGACCTGCTCGGCCTGGGCTGGTCGACGTTGAGAATCCTCCTAATCGATGACCCATCACCTGCCGACAGGGAAGCAGAAGGACTCTGAGATGGATTCGACCCAATGGATTTTTGCAGCGATATCTCTCGGCTGCGGCCTCCTCTTCGGAGAGCTGGCCGGCCAGATGACACGGTCGACCCTTCAGCGATCCAAGCGACATCCCGGCCTGGCCGAACACGGCACCATGATCGGCAACGTCGTGTTCTGGGCATCGACCGCCGTGGGACTACTGGTAGCGACCGCGGTGCTCGACCTGGAGACGCTCCAGCGCTTCGAAAGACAGCTCGTAGATGACCTCCCCCAGTTTCTACTCGCCTTCGTCTGGCTGATCATCGGATACGCGGCTGCTGTCGCCATCTCGGCAATGGTCGGCCAGTCGGCGCGCAAGGCAACCGGTGTGCGCCAGCCCGGACTGGAGCGTGCACTACAGGTGACCATCATGGTCGGTGCTCTCGCCGCTGCCATGACACAGGCCGGCATCGGCTCCGAAATTCTCATTCTGATCGTGGGGATAGCACTCGGCGCACCTTGTCTGGCAATGGCGTTGCTCAGCGGGCTCGGAGGTCGGGAGGTCGCTTCCGAACTCGCCGCCGGCCGGGCCCTTAGGCATCACCTGCGACCCGGCAGCAACATCTGCATCGGTGAGGTGAGCGGCACGATCGTCGCCGTGCACACCACGACCGTCGAACTTGAATCAGCCGACGGTTCAAGGGTGCATATCCCCAACCGGAAGCTTCTCGGCGAGGGTTTCTCGGTCGGTTGACATCGATTCTGACGCCAACTGGGCCTTACTGATCATGGCGGGTGGGCTATTCGACCCAATCCGGCAGAAACATGAGGAAAACTTTCAGAAACTTCGCGACTTTCTCGAATCCCGAACGTCAGTTGATCTGTACGGCAACGAACGGTGTCCGCCCGTTCAACGAAACGCCGAACACATCCGACGACTCCACCGGTGCTTCGGTCAAGTTTCTCGGACTCAAAGCGTTGAGGGCCTCCACGTTGGGCCCTCAACGCTTTTTGCCTGCGCTTCGGGATGACACCTTCTGCCGGTCCTGACGCCCGGTACTGTCGATCCAAAGGTCGAAGGCCACCGAAGGAGACCCGTTGTTCGTCCACGCAGTGCTGCTCAAGTTTTCTCCCGAGACCGACGAAGGTCATCTCGAAGGGATTATCGACTCCCTTCGTGGCCTTCCGGCGGTGATTCCAAGTCTGGTGAGCTACCGGGTAGGTCGCGACCTGGGTCTTGCCGAGGACAACTTCCATATCGCAGTCGTGGCTGAGTTTGCCGACGAAGCGGGATACATCACCTACCGCGACGACCCGACACATCGCTCGATCATCACGGGGCAGATCCAGCCTCATTTGGTCGCCCGATCCGCCAGCCAGTTCCGGACGTGACAGCAGTCACCCACATTGACTAGCGTCTGCTCTGCCAGCTCAGGTTGGCCCGGTCGAGAACGGCATCACGATCAGTAGGTCCAGACCTTCTGATCAGCGGTCCTCCCGGTTCCGGAGAGACCGTGTGGACGAAACCGGGGGGCTTCGTCCACACGGCTTCCGGGACTAAAGCAGCGGACGGCGCCTCCGACACGGCAGAATGCCAGCGTGACGATTCAGAAGATCAATTTTCCCGAGCTCACCACGTCCAGCGCATTCGTCGTCGCCGACCTCGCCGACGCACATCGTGCGACCGGTGTTGTCCGTTCGGCAAAGAAGATCCTCCAGGACGGCGCCAAACTTCTGGCACGTTCCCAGACCTACTCGTGGGCGGTGCTGCAACAACAGATCTCCGGGGCGTCCGCGGGCATCAACACCCAGGGCGACGAGCGCTCAGCCGCCATCGCGGGGTTCTGTGAACAGATCCTCTCCCGGGTGGCCAACGGCGAGCTCTCACTCGATGCAGCCAAGGGAGTCTCGACGTCGGAGCTGTCGACCCTGATCGAAGCCGATCCCCTGCTCACACGACGTCACGCTGACTTCGAAGGGACTGCATTGGGCGATGCACTTCTGGCCGCCGGAGTCACAGCAGCCGCTGCAGTGGCGATCGGCGGGCTGGACGGACGCAGTTTCGTGATTGAGGGGGCGGGCGACGCAACAATCGCGTTGATCCGAGAGCTTGTGGGACAAGGCGGACGAGTTGTCGCAGTTGTTCCGCCCACCGCCGGATCTGGTGGCTCTGCTGGAGTTATAGAGCTTCCCGCTTCTGTCGACGACGCCATTGCCCTTCTTTCAGACCCCTCTGCGTCGGGATCGACGACCGGTCCCGGCGACATCCTGGCCGTCGACGCGGACGTGCTGATCTGCGGCTCCAAATCCGGGTTCATAGACCACGAGTCAGCCGCCACTCTGGCCCAGAAGGCGGTCGTGCCGGTCGGATCGACACCGATTACGGCGCGAGGACTGGCCGTCGCCCGACGTCGAGGAATCAAGGTCCTCGCCGATTTCGTCACCACCGCCGGACCGATGTTCGCCGAGATCGATCCGACTGGCGAACCCGCGGCACTCATCGGCGCTGCACGGGAACGAATCGACGCCAACTGCCGCGAGTTTGCCGAGCACCCCGACGGCGATCTGCTCGCGGCCTGCTACAAGGCCGAGGAATTCCTCGGGACCTGGCGTGACGAATTGCCATTCGGACGGCCAATAGCCTGAGGCGCTCCCCCGACTAGTCTCGGACGCACAATCTAGGCCGCAACCCGACCGGGAGAGCTCCCACGTCGCTGACGTGGGGCGCCGAAGGAGCAACCGCCCCGGAATCTCTCAGGCACCTGAACCGGTCGGGTCAGGCAACTCTGGAAAGAAGCTCCCCGGAATCCTTCGGCGGGGCTCACCGACGGGGAAAGTCGCAAGGTCGAGTTCTCGGCCGTGCGGTGAAGCTCTCAGGTACGGCGACAGATGGGGCAAGACCGGAAAGTCGCGACCGAGGAGTCGGAAATGCCCCCTGCGAGCCAAGCAAGCCAGTCAGACACCAGCCAGCCAGACGCCCTCCCGGCCGATGACTTCGTCGACCGCCACATCGGTCCCGACACCGTCGACATCGAAAAGATGTTGCAGGAGATCGGTATCGAGTCACTAGAGGCGATGATGGACGTCGCCATCCCCGATGCAATTCACCTGACCGACGGGCTCGACATCCAGGCTGTGACGAGCGAGCGTGAAGCACTCGCCCGACTCCGCGAGATCGCGTCGCTGAACCACGTCGCCACTTCGATGATCGGTGCCGGTTACTACGGCACGGTCATCCCTGCGGTGATCCAGAGGAACATCCTCGAGAATCCTGCCTGGTACACCGCGTACACCCCCTATCAGCCCGAGATTTCCCAAGGTCGACTTGAGGCCCTCCTCAACTTCCAGACGGTCGTCAGCGACCTGACCGGCATGGACCTCGCCAACGCCTCGATGCTTGACGAATCAACTGCTGCTGCCGAGGCAATGACGCTTGCGAAGCGGGTATCCAAGCTCAAGTCGCAGATCTTCCTGGTCGACGCGGACACCCACCCCCAGACGATCGACGTGATCAGAACCCGCGCCGAGCCCCTGGGCATCGAGATAGTTGTCGCGGACCCGATGACGCTGGTCGACCGGAGTGCCCCCCAGGGCGCCGGCGACGCTGGATCATCCAACACGGGCTCCGCCGACGCAGGCTCGGGTGACGCTCCCGACCTCCAGCCGTACGGGGTCCTGTTGTCCTATCCGGGCTCGACGGGCGAGGTCCGGGACTTCACGGAGTTGACGGCGACGCTGCACGAACGCGGCGCCGTCGTAGCTGTAGCGACCGACCTACTCGCGTTGACGTTGCTGGCCCCACCCGGAGAATGGGGTGCCGACGTGGTCGTGGGTTCCTCACAGCGCTTCGGGGTCCCGCTCGGGTTCGGTGGACCCCACGCCGGTTTCATGGCGGTGCGGGACTCGGCTCGCCGCTCCCTGCCGGGCCGTTTGGTCGGCGTCTCGGTCGACAGCGTCGGGCGCAGGGCCCTGCGCCTCGCGTTGCAGACCCGCGAGCAGCACATCCGACGCGAGAAGGCCACTTCGAACATCTGCACCGCCCAGGTACTTCTGGCCAACATCGCGTCGTCCTTCGCGGTTTACCACGGACCGAAGGGTCTGACACAGATCGCACAGAGGGTCCACGCCCTGGCGAGTTTCGCGGGCGACCAGCTTGAAGCCGCGGGGCTCCAGCTTCGAGCCGGATCGATCTTCGACACCGTGACGGTGACGTCTTTGGACAGTGCCGCCGCAGTCCTGGATGCGGCGCTGGCGCTGGATATCAATCTCCGCCCGGTCGATGAGAACACGGTCGGTTTCTCGTGTGACGAGACCACCACCGCCCAGACCCTTTCGTCGGTGCTGTCGTGCTTCGGAGTCAACGTCGGTCCCGGCGAGGTCGCCCGGTCCGCGAGCGCGTCGATGGAGAACCTTGACCGGATCCCCACGCCGCTGCGTCGCACCTCGGCGTTCCTCGAACATCCGGTGTTCAACTCCCACCACTCCGAGACCGAGATGATGCGGTATCTCCGGCGCCTGGCCGACAAGGACCTGGCCCTCGACCGGACGATGATTCCCCTTGGTTCCTGCACGATGAAACTGAACGCAGCGTCCGAGATGGTGCCGATCACCTGGCCCGAGTTCTCAGACATCCACCCTTTCGCCCCCGCAGATCAGACCGTGGGATACCTGCGGATGGTCCGCGATCTGGAGCAGATGCTCCTTGAGATCACCGGGTACGACGCAATCTCGTTGCAGCCGAACGCCGGTAGCCAGGGCGAACTCGCAGGGCTGCTCGCCATTCGCCAGTACCACCACTCACGTGGTGACTCCCACCGCGACGTCTGTCTCATTCCGGCCTCCGCCCACGGCACGAATGCCGCGAGCGCCGTCATGGCGGGCATGAAGGTCGTTGTTGTCGCAACCGATGAGCAGGGCAACGTCAACCTTGCCGACCTCGAAGCAAAGGCCGACGAGTACTCCGCCAATCTGGCGGCGGTGATGGTGACCTACCCCTCTACCCACGGTGTCTTCGAGGAGGGAATCGACGAACTCTGTCGGATAATCCACGACAACGGCGGTCAGGTGTACGTCGACGGCGCCAACCTCAACGCCCTTGTTGGCGCTGCGAAGCCCGGCAAGTTCGGCGCCGATGTGAGCCACCTGAACCTGCACAAGACCTTCGCCATCCCCCACGGTGGCGGCGGACCCGGTATCGGGCCGGTCGCTGCGAGAGAGCATCTGGGACCCTTCCTGCCCAACCATCCGTTGCGTGAGGACGCCGGGCCCGTAACCGGTGCCGGAGCGGTGTCAGGCGCACCGTTCGGATCCGCCGGGGTCCTACCCATCACCTGGATGTACGTCACGATGATGGGTGAGAGGCTCGGCGACGCGACCGAGGTGGCGGTGCTGTCTGCCAACTATGTGGCCAGGCGCCTATCGAGCCACTACCGGGTCCTCTATACCGGCCGTGGCGGACTTGTCGCCCACGAGTGCATCGTCGACCTTCGCGACATCGAGAAGCAGACGGGAATCACCAACGAGGACGTTGCCAAGCGGCTGATCGACTACGGCTTCCACGCTCCGACGATGTCGTTCCCGGTTGCCGGCACGCTGATGATCGAACCCACCGAATCAGAGAGCCTGGAAGAGCTCGATCGGTTCTGCGAGGCGATGATCTCGATCCGCAACGAGATCAAACTCGTCGCGAGCGGAGAGTGGGCAGCGGACGACAACCCGCTGGTCAACTCACCCCACACCGCCGAGGAGGTCGGCGGCGACGAGTGGCCCCACGCCTATCCCCGCTCGGTGGCCGGATGGCCTACTCCGTTCCAGCGTGAGTTCAAGTACTGGCCGCCGGTCAGCAGGATCGACGGCGGCTACGGCGACCGGAACCTGATCTGCTCATGCCCGTCGATCGAGGATCTGGCTGAGGGCTGACCCGAAGCTGAAGGCCGGCAAGTAGGGCTGACCGGGCCCCGGCAATTTTGCCGGGTCCGGTTTCGACCGGCCGGGCACCAGCAGGGCCGTGCTTGGCCGTTCGGCCGGACTGGACTGAGAGCGGTCCGGTCAGCCTTGCCGTGCGACGAACGGCAACTTGACCACCTTGGCCGGAACTGCCGTGCCACGCAGATCGATGTCGACGTTGTCCCCGGGTTCGATCTCCGGAGAGAGGAACGCCAACGCGATTCCGTGGCCCAGGGTCGGTGAGAAGTTCCCCGAGGTGGTGACCCCGACCTGCTCGCCGTCTCTCATGACGTTCTGACCTTCGCGGGGTGGCCTGCGTCCCTCGGTTACGAGACCGCGCAATGCGCGGGTGACACCGTCGGTCTTCTGGCGTTCCAGAACGTCACGACCGATGAAGTCGCCCTTGGTCCAACTGACGACCCAGCCAAGCCCGGCTTCGAGGGTTGTGATCCCCCCACCGAGTTCATGACCATGCAGGGGTAGGCCGGCCTCCAGCCGCAGCGTGTCCCGAGCTCCCAGACCCGCGGGGATCACGCCCTTGGCCGTCACCGCGTTCCAGAAGTCTTCGGCAACTGCGACAGGGACTGCGCATTCGACGCCGTCCTCGCCCGTGTAGCCCGTCCCGGCTGCCACGCAGTCGGCTCCCTGGAACTTGAAGTCGATGACCCGAAAACGCCCGACCGCTGCTGCATCGGGGGCAATCTCGGCGAGCTTCGCCCGCGCAGCAGGACCCTGGATGGCCAGCACCGCGCGGCTGGTTGTCGTGTCGACGATGCGCAGGTCCGCACCCTGGTCGGCCACGCTCGACAACGCGTCGCGCACGCCGTCGGTATTCGAGGCGTTGGGCATGACGTCGAACTCCTGTTGCGACACCCACCACACGATGATGTCGTCTGTGACCGACGCGGTTTCAGGATCCAGCAGATGCGTGTACTGCGCCCGACCTGGTTCGATCTTTTCGAGGTCGTTGGTAAACGCACGTTGGAGTGTCGCCAGAGCATCCGGGCCAGAGACCCTGACCGTTCCCAGGTGACTGACATCGAAGATCACAGCATCGGAACGACAAGCGAGGTGTTCCGCGACCGTTCCGCTCGGGTAGGCGATGGGCATTTCCCAACCTCCGAAGCCGACCATCTTGGCTTCGAGGGCGCGATGAACCGAATCCAGAGGAGAGTGTCTCACCTTGGCCTCAGAGTCCGGCTGCGGCGTTGGATCTGTCTGCTGAGCCGGCGCTCGCTGTTGTCGTACCCGAACCGGCAATGCTGCCGCCCTTGTCGACCGGGGGGAACTCGACGATGCGAGCGTCGATTTCCTCCTTGACCCCTGCGAGAGGCAACACGTTGAGCACTCCCTGGCCCCGCTGGAGCACGTCGATGAGCTCCTCACCCGAACGAACGAGCACCGAGGTGGTCCCGCTGATGACCAGGTTCGCTGCTGTGATGTCCTCGCCCAGGTTCTGGCGCATGTAGCTGAACACCTGCCGGACGGACTCCAGCTTCAGTCCCGCGTCGAGAAGGGTCTTGATGACCTTCAACTCCAGCAGGTCACGGTAGGAGTAGAGGCGCCGGGATCCGCTGCCACGAGCATCGGCGAGCGACGGCTTGACCAGATCGGTCCGTGCCCAGTAATCCAGCTGGCGGTACGTGATACCCACGATCTCGGCGGTGCGACGTCCGCTGAATCCCATGTCGGCAGCGGCGGTCGAGGTGACTGCGTCCTCGTTCGGTGCGATCGGGGCGGATTCCCCGGTAGTCGAAGTCACGTCTGGCAGATCCATGCTGTCCTCTTCCAATTCTTGGAACAATCGTCCGCGGACCTGGATCCGCGCCTCGCCGAGTTGCACCCGAAGCCGAGTTGCACTGTCGAAATTACCCTGACGTAACCAGTATGGGGTGGATCGGCCCGCCTGCCTACCCGCGACCATGGAAATGCTGTCGCCCGGGAACCTGAACGACCCTCAGGACGCAAAATCGTCGGGTGTCACCTGATCGATGAACTGACGGAACTCCTCGACCACCGCATCTGGCGATTCCGGCGGCCCGTCGGAAATCTCCTCCTCGACGAAACCTGCCTCGTCGAGGACGTCCTCGACCGAGAAGATCGGACAGCCGACCCTCACGGCGAGCGCAACCGCATCGGATGGCCTGGCCGAGACGTGCTTCACCGTTTCACCAACCGAAACTTCGAGGTCGGCAAAATAGGTCGTGTCGCGCAGTTCGGTGATGACCACCTTGTCAAGCTGTGCCGAGAGCTCGTCGAGCACGTCGCAGAACAGGTCGTGGGTCAGGGGCCTGGGTGTCTCGACTCCCTCCATCGCGAATGCGATTGCAGCGGCTTCGGGGCCGCCGATGAAGATGGAGAGCAGACGATGACGCCCGGTGAGCTCCCGCAGCACGACCACCGGGGTGTTGCTGGGAAGCTCGACTCGTACTGCGACCAGCTCCAGTTCGATCACGAACCGAGCATAACGCGCCCGGTCATGTGCTGGTCCCCGACCTCATAGGGATCTTGCCAGAGCGTCAGTTGCCGAGTATTCGCCGCATCTGATGGCTGAGGAACATTGCGTGCAACTCGGCCCCCATGGCTGTGAGTTCCTCGCTGCGCGCCGACGCGTTCTGTCGGGCGGTCGGGTTGCGCTGCTTGAGCAGCGGAACGACGAGTTGTTCGATCATTCCGGCTTCACGTTCGGCAGAGATCTTGTACATGCGCAGGTGACGTGGCTCGATCCCGAGTTCCGCGTACCTGGCCGCCAGACGCGTGACGGCTATCGCGTCTTCGTCATAGACATGGGTGCCACCGAGCGATGTTGGCGAGATGAAACCGAACTGCTCGAGCGCATCGAGCAGTTCACCCCCGACGTTGCAGAGTTCGCAGAGTTCGGAGCGTGTCAGCGGCGTTCGAATCTGTCCGGAGTCATCACCGGCTGTGGCGTTCATCGATTCATCTGTTTCTGGCCCGACCTCTGGGGTCCCTTCGGTTGGAGTAGAACCCGAGTCCGGTCGACCGTCGCCGCCGCGGCGCTTTGACGGTCTGGGGTCCTCCTGGAGAGCCGCCACCACATCTGCCGGAGTCGACAGGGTCCGGTGCTGCTTCTCAGTTCCGCCTTGGCGTCCACCGGTCGAGCGTCCACCGGAGCTCGATCCGCCGGTCGGACCGTTCTCATCGGTCCCGGCGCCCGAGGAGCGACCCGCTCGGCTTTGGTCGATCTGTCCGCGATGGGAGTCGCTCGACCCCGTCTGGGATTCACCCGGCCTCGACCGATCCGAACGGGACCGCTCCGACCCGGAGCGGTCTTGGTCAGCCTGTCCTTGGCTGTTGGCGGAGTCCCGGCTCGAGTCTCGACCGGGCGAGTTGCCAGCGCCGCCATGCCTGGTGTGCGAGCCGCCGTGGGTCGGCGCGGAGGAACCACCACGTCCGGTGGATATTCCGTTGACACCCGATGCTGCGTCTGTCGATGCCACGGACCGCTCAGAGGGATGGGACCCAGTGGCCCCTCCGGCGGAAGCTCCGCCCGGGAAAGTCCCACCAGAAGCTTGACCGGTTCCCTGAGCGCTGGCCGGGCCACCGGGCCCTGAACTCTGGTGCGAGCTGCTTTCCGGAGTCCCTGCTCTGGGATCAGAGCCGTGTTCCGCGGCGCCACCAGACGCGCCGCCTGCTCCGGTTCCACCGGAATCCCCACCGGCGGATCCCTGCCCGGATCGAGCTGAGCCAGAGCCCCCGGTGTGGGCCGGGTCGGAACCCGAAGCTGCGGGGTCCGATGCTGCAGAATCGGATACCCCTGAGCCCGAAGCCCCTGGGCCTGATGAGCCGTGGTTCGAAGTGCCGTCACCGGATCCAGCCGATGACGAGCCTGAGTTACCTGGCGCATCGCCGGGGCGAGTACCGGAGTCATCCGGGCCGGTGGACGTGGCCGTCGACCCACCGTCGCTGTCGCGCCGGCCCTGGTGGGCCGAGACAACTGCGGGATGTGCCGGAGAGTGATACCGGGCGTCGCTACCACGCTGTTCGTCGTACGGATCGGAATTGTGAGACGAGGAATAAGGGCGGTCGGATCCCGCCCCCGAGCCGCCTGCACCAGGACCTGCATCTCCCCCGCTCCCGGCTCCGGCGCTACTGGAACCAGGCGCTCCACTCCGTCCCTGACCTTGCGCAGGCTCAGCGCTGGACCACAGCGTCGGCTGGGTCTGCACACCGGCCGACGGGTCGGCCCCGTCCTCGAGCATCTTCTTGATGACCTTGAGCGGCAGGAAATGGTCGCCCTGTTGGCGAAGGATCCAGCGCAGACGCTCAATGTCGGAGTCGTAGAACTTCCTGAAGCCCGATCCGGTCCGCTCCGGAGCGATCAGCCCCTGGCTTTCGAGAAAGCGGATCTTGGAAATGGTGACATCGGGGAAGTCCTCCTGGACGAGCGCGAGGACCTCACCGATTGACAGGTGTTCGGAGCGGGCGGAGTCGCTCATGCAGCACCACCGAGCGTGCCGATGACGAACACGAAGCGAAATTTCCCGACCTGCACCTGTGCACCTTCCCTCAACAGCGCGTGCGTGATTCTTTCACCATCTAGGTAGGTCCCGTTGAGCGACCCGAGATCGCTGAGCGAATACTGCCCGTCGGGCTCGTGGCGCACCTCCGCGTGGTTGCGCGAGACGGTGATGTCGTCGAGGAAAATCTCGCTGCGCGGATCCCTGCCAATCCGGGTCAGTTCGTCGCTGATCGCAAACCTCGCGCCCGCGGACGCGCCGCGGGTGATGATCATCTGACCGACTTCACCGGCTCCGGGCACGTCTACACCGATCACGGGCACCCGACCGGTGTCCATTTCGGTGCGGGTTGACAATGGTGATCCGCAAGCGGAGCAGAAGTTCGCGTCAGCGGAATTCAGAAAGCTACATACCGGACAGACGACGCCTTCGCTCACCATTTCAGTCGATCTCAGCCCTCTGTCAGTTGACGGTAGGCGTCGGCGTCCAACAAGGAGTCGCCGACTCCTGCTTCGGTCGGTTCGATCAGGGCGATCCAGCCGGCGTTGTATGGATCAGAGTTGACGAGTTCGGGGCTGGTCTCGAGTTCGGAGTTGATCTCGACCACGGTCCCGGCGATCGGGGCGTAGATCTCGGACACTGACTTTGTGGACTCGACCTCACCGAAGGTATCTCCAGCGGCGAAGGCCTGACCGACTTCAGGGACCTGCACGTAGACGACGTCACCAAGTGCGTCCTGGGCGTAATCGGTGATACCGACCCGCCACTTTCCGTCGTCGTTCCGGATCCACTCGTGGTCGGATGAGTACCTCAGCTCTTCGGGCACGTTCATGGCAGGAACGCTACCCGACAGCGGCGATGCGATGGACCGTGATCCGTCAACGGAGCATCTGTCGGATGCGTCGTGCGTATTCCTGGGCCAGGGACCGGGCGGCCTCCCGGCTATCGCCCTCTGCCCAGATGTGTGTGACCGGCTCTTCGGGGTCCGGCAGGACCAGAACCCAACCGGTCTCGTGGTACACCTTTATGCCGTCGATCAGGTCGACCTCGCGCCCCTGGGTCTGTTCGACCATCGTTCGCATAACGGTCCCCTTCTGCTCCCAGGGCGTTACGACCTCTTCACGGACCTGATGAACAGCCGGCGCCGAGGACACCAATTCCGACAGCTTTGTGTCGCGCACCGACAACAGATCGAGCATCTTCAACAGGCCTGCAGCAGCGTCGAACGCCGGGAGGAACCCGGGCAGAATGATCCCGCCTTCCAGGTTGGCAGCGAACCCGACACCGGGCTGATCGGCTGCCGCCATCAACGCTGCCGGGGAAGTCTTGGACCAGACGACCTCGTAGCCGCGGTCGCGCACGATCTTCGCCGCGGACCGACTGGCGGTGACGGGCAGAACGACCTTGTCGCCCAGCAGCCGGTCACAGACCAGATCGAGGAACACCAGCAGCGTCTGGTCGAAACTGAGGATTGCGCCGGAGTCGTCGACCAGGACCAGCTGTTCACCAGACGGGTCGAGGACTGCTCCCAGGTCTGCTCCCGAGCCTTGGACGAGCGCGGCGACGGTCTGTGCGTGTTCTTCACGATCGAAGCCGAGTACCCCCTTGGTGGACGCGAACGGGTTGACCACCAGTACCTCTGCGCCGAGCTTCGCCAGGACGTTGGGCATGACGAAGCTGGTCGAACCGTAGGAATAGTCGATAACCACCTTGAAGCCGTGGGCTGCGACCTTGCGGACGTCGATCGTCTGCTCCAGGGCGACCGCGTACTGTTCGAGTGCCCGCGGGACCAGGTCTATGTCGCCGATATCGGCGGGGCGGACCCGCCGGAAGTCCTCGCGACTGAAGAGCCGCTCGATCTTGCGTTGTTGCTCTTCGAGGATGTCCCCGCCGTCGCGCTCGAAGAAGCGGATCAGGACCGTGTCAGGGTCATCAGGGCTCAGCCGCAGGGTGATTGCGGCCGAAACGATGGCCGAGCGACAGTGGAATCGGGTGAGAGGGACGCTCGCCATCTCAAGGTCCATGACGTTGATGCCACCGGAGTTGAGCCCCGCGATCATCGCCCGCTTGAGCATCCGCGCAGCCCGGGACGAGTCCCGCGAAACCACTACCGTTGCGTCCTTCTTCAATGACGTTGCGAACGCAAGAGCAACCTTGGTGGCCATTTCGGGGGTGGCATCGACATTCGCCAGGCCCGAAACTCCGCCCCGGCCGAACAGGCTGCGCGCTCCGCGCGATTCCCAGATGATCGAGGTGTTGACGACTGCTCCCGCCTCGATCGTCTTGAACGGATACACCTTGACGTCCGAGGAGACGACCGCGTTCTCGCCGACGAAAACCTCGTCGCCGAGCACGACACCCTCTTCGCAGCGAACCCCGCCGCGCAGATCTGAGGCCCGACCGACTACCGTGCCCCGCATCTTCGTTCCCTCGCCGATGTAGGAGTTGTCGTTGACGACGCTTCGTTCGAGAACACAGTCACGGCGCAGACGGACACCGGTGCCGATGACCGAGTACTCCCCCAGCTGCACGCCCGCGTCGACGAAGCAGTTGTCCCCGATCACAGCAGGTCCATTCAGGACTGCTGCCGGGTGGATCTCGGCGCCCTCGCCGACGTAGACCCCATCAGCGACCTGGAATCCTGGGATCCGCACCTCGACACGCTCATCGAGAATGTCCTTGTGGGCACGAAGGTAGGCCTCGAGGGTACCCACGTCCTCCCAGTAGCCCTCGGCGATCGACCCGAATACCTTTTCCCCGCTGGCTAGCAATTCCGGGAACACGTCGGAGGAGAAGTCGACGGGTACGTCGGGGGCGATCCAGTCGAAGATCCGCGGTTCCAGGACGTAGATCCCCGAATTGATGGTGTCGGAGAAGACCTGTCCCCATGTCGGCTTCTCGAGGAACCGCTCGATCGAGCCGTCCTCGTTTGAGATGACGATCCCGTACTCAAGTGGGTTCTCGACCCTGACCAGACCGATCGTCGCGAGGGCTTCTCGTTCGGTGTGGGTCCGGATGACATCAGCAAGGTCGATGTCGGTGAGCACGTCACCCGAGATGACCAGGAATGTTTCGTCCAACTCGTCCATGGCGTTGCGCACCGAGCCGGCTGTGCCGAGTGGGCTCTCCTCCGAGGCGTAGACCATGTGGACGCCGAACTCGGACCCATCGCCGAAATAGTTGCGGATCGCGTACGGCATGAAGGCAACCGTCACCACGATCTCGGTGATGTCGTGTGCCTTCAACAGGTCGATGATGTGTTCCATCATCGGGCGATTGACCAACGGCAGCATTGGCTTGGGGATGTTCGAGGTGAGGGGTCGCAGGCGTGTGCCTTCGCCTCCCGCCATGATGACGGCCTTCACTATCGACCTCCGGTCGCTGGAATGACTGTGATGACTTGTTCAAGGCCACGCTATCGGCCCGGGTGTACTCAGCGGAGACTTCGCCCCTCGCGCAGTGCCTTGACACCGGCCGGGAAATAGCCGAGGTACGCGATGAGGCTGCAGACGAGTCCGGGAATCGCAGCGCA
>JBATWQ010000079.1:0-6444 GCA_049672765.1 Microthrixaceae bacterium
ACGTAAGGGCGTGCGCCGTAAGGGGCGAGGTACGCGTGGAGCAGTCATCCGGAGCCTCAGTCGCGCGAGCGTCAGATGCCGGAGACTCTGATGCCGGAGCCTTCTATGAGTGACGTCCGCCCAACCAGGACGCGCAACGGGTTGCTGGACCTGGCACGCAAGGACGGTCCCCGCCGCAAGCCCAGGGTCGCCTTCGTGCTTTCGGGTGGAGGAAACCTCGGCGCCATCCAGGTAGGGATGCTGAAGGCTCTCGTCGAGAACGACGTGATCCCCGATGTAATCCTCGGTTGTTCGGTAGGGGCGATGAACGGCGCTGGTTTCGCTCTGCAGCCGACCATCGAGGGCGTCGAATCTTTGGAGAAGCTCTGGCGTGCCAGCGACGGGGTGGTCATGCCGTCGACCCGCATTCCGTCTGCGCTGCAACTGCTCCGCAAGGGAGAGTCACTCCACAACGCCGATGGACTCTCGACCCAGATCCGGACGCTGCTCGACGGCAATCACACCTTTGAGGACCTGCTCATTCCCTTCGAATGCGTGGCGGTGGACGTTGAGAGTGCAACGACCGAGTGGTTCAGCGAGGGTGAGCTGCTCGAGCCGATCCTCGCGTCAGCGGCGCTTCCGGCCGTCTACCCGCCTGTGACGATCGACGGACGCCGCTACATAGATGGCGGGGTCGTTGAGAACGTACCTATCGGTCGAGCAGTCGAGCTCGGATGTCGCACCATCTACGTGCTCCACCCCGGACCCCACGGTCGCCCCGACGCCGAGATCCGCAGGCCCCTTGACGCTGCCCTGCTCGCATACTGGGTTGCCAGGAATAGCCAGTTTGCCCGCGACCTTGCCAGCCTTCCCGAGAAGGTCGAAGCGATCGTTCTACCGCCGGGAGAGAGGCCCGAGTTGAAGCACGACGACTTCTCCCAGACGGACGCTCTCGTCGCCAAGGGTTACGAGAATTCGGTGAAGTTCCTGGAAGCGAAGCTGGCTGAGGTTCCTGAACGACGAAGGGGTAGCGAACTTCTGCGGCCGATCGGGCGCTTGGTCATGTCGGCCAGATCGCGAAACTGGCGCCAGCAGGCCCAGGACGCGGCCAACGCGCCCGAGGGTGCGATTGTCACCGGACCCGATTCAGCTGGCGACGACCTGCTCGAGGACGAGGGAGTCATTCAGGACGGCCAGACCGAAGTTCAAAACGAGGGCTGACGAGTCGATACCTGGCCAGGCAGAACTACAGAACTACAGAGCTCTGATCACGACTTCGGGGTGGCCGCCTGCCAGAGGCCCAAGGTCACCGGGATCGCCGGTGAGTACGACACCACCTCCCAGGTCGATCATTGATGCGACCACCAGAGCATCGATCGTGGAGGTTGATTGTGTCGAGCCGAGTAACGCTCCAGCTACGCGACCTGTGCCCTCGTCAACTGCAGTCACCTGACCGACGGCGCGGATAACCCGGTTGACCGAAGCGTCCTTGGCCGAGCCCCGGACCGTTTCCGCGACCACCACCGACGGGATGAAAATTTCGACACCTGCTTCCCTCGCTGCGGCCAGCGTCGCCCGAGCCCGCATGTCGTTGCGGGATAGGGCGATGACTGCGCCGCTATCAAGGATCAGGCGCTGCGGCGGCGCGGTCTTGGTTCTGCGGGTCGTCGCCATATTTGGCGGGCCTCCTCCACAAGGTCTTCAGGTATCGCGCCCGCCTCGGATTCCATTTCTGCGAGCAGTTCACCGATTCGGTCGTGCTGGAGTTGCCGACGGAGCGCATCGGTGACGTACGAAGAAAGCTCACGACGGCCCGCTCGCTGTCGCGCTTCGGCGAGAACGACCTCGTCGATGCTGAGTGACACCTTGGACATGGCCATGCGGTTATCCTACCCGGAGTAGCAATCCCTGTACGGCTCGGTGAGAGGGGGACTGGGCCCCACGCCACAGATGTCGAGAAATTGGCCCGGCACGCTCGCGTCGCAGGTCGGCCTACGCTTCGGACATGTCCGACTCCATGGTTGACTTCACGCCCTCCGGTCGACGGGAAACCGTTCTTCCGGATCTTCCCGCCGATCTGGTCGTCGCGCTTCGGGCTGCCTCGGCGCTCCCTGAGGAGTCACGGCTCGAAGCGGTCTCGGTCGTCACGGGGAAGTTTCCCAAGTCCAGCGAAGCCTGGGGCCAACTGGGTCGACTCGCCAAGGGCGATGTCGAGGCCTATGCGTATTTCAGGGTCGGCTACCACCGGGGACTCGACGCCCTCCGCCGCGCCGGTTGGAAGGGGAGCGGCCCGGTCCGCTGGGAGCACGAATCAAATCGTGGTTTCCTGCGATGCCTGGAGGGACTCCAGCAGATGGCCGCCGCCCTGGGCGAGGACGACGAGGCCCAGAGGTGTTCGGAGTTTCTGGATCAGTGCGATCCGAATCGACCGACCCCGCTGCCGTGAGCCTCGGCACGCCGGTCGTCGTGCGCCGCTGGTCCTGCACCCAAGGAGCGAACGTCGTTCGGACATTTCTCGTAGGCTCGGGCCATGACGAACTCTTTTGATGGGACCGATGGAACCGCCGACAGAGCCGCCGATGGAGCCACCGATGGACCAGGGGAGTGGGGCAGCGGGACGAGCCAGGCAATCGGTGGACTGGGCGGGGCGAGTCGTCCGGTTGACGAAATTCTCGCCGAGCTCGAGGTTGAGCGAGCCGGCGACCTCGACTGGCGCGGCGGGAAGGCGTTCAGCCTCGTCTACAACTCCGATGATCCCGAACTCGAACGGCTGCAACATTCGGTCGCTTCGATGTTCCTCCACGAAAATGCCCTGAATCCGTTCCGCTACCAGACGCTCCTGCGGATGGAGGGTGAACTCCTGGGAATGGCGAAGGGGCTATTCGGCGCCAACCATGCTGCGCTTTCCTCGGGCGGAACCGAGTCCATCTTCCTTGCGGTTCAGACCGCACGTGACCACGCGGCGGCCAGGGGAGTGACGTCACCACGCCTGGTCTGTGCCATCACTGCTCACCCGGCTTTCGCCAAGGCCTGCCACTACCTAGGGGTGGAGATGGTGACCACACCAACCACCGCCGATGGCCGTGCCGATCCGGACGCCATGGCAGGTGCCATGGATGACTCGACGATTCTGCTGGTCGCCTCGTCTCCCTGTTACCCCTTCGGAGTCATCGATCCCGTGACCGAGATTGCTGCTCTCGCCCAGGAAAGGGGAGTGCTCTGCCACGTCGACGCATGCCTGGGCGGATACCTGCTGCCCTTCTGGGAGGCCCTCGGCGAGGATGTCCCTCCCTGGGATTTCCGAGTGGAGGGTGTTACGTCGATGTCGGCGGACATCCACAAGTACGGGTACTCCTTCAAGGGAACGTCGACGGTCCTCTACCGGGACCACGACCTCTACCAGCACCAGATCTTCATGTACGACGCCTGGCCGGGCGGACTTTATGCATCGTCGTCCTCGGCCGGGACCCGACCGGGGGCACCGATCGCGGCCGCATGGGCGACGCTGGCGCACCTGGGAGTCGAGGGGTACATGCGACTCGACCAGCGTGTCCTGAACGCGACCCGAGGACTACGCCACGCAGTCGACTCCGTCGACGGGCTGAAGATCACCTCCAACCCGGACATGTCGGTGTTCGAATTCGGCACGGATCCCGAGTCGGATCGCCCCGCTGACATCGACGTGGTGGCAGACGTGATGGATGACCGCGGCTGGAACCTGGACCGCCAGCAGGGTGGCCTGCACGTCATGGCCTCACCCGGCCACGACAAGGCGGTGGACGCGTTCATGGTCGATCTCGCCGATGCTGCTGCAACCAGCGGCGAAGCACGCAGCGAAACCCATGTGTACGGCGGAGTCGTCGAGAGCTGACCCGGTTCGGGAAATTGGCCGATCAGAAGTAGCGTGGAAGGGCGGGGCTTGATGGTCTCGGACGCCCACTTACCGTGTAACGGAAGGAAAATCAGTGATCACCGAGATCGACGTCGATGAACTCGATTCCATACTTGCCACAGGCGCTGAGCTGTTCGATGTGCGCATGCCCGACGAGTACGAATCGGCCCACGTACCCGGAGCGAAGCTGGTGCCGCTTCCGTTGCTCCCGGAACGCTTGGGAGACTTTCCCGACGACACCCCGGTGTATGTCATCTGCCAGTCCGGTGGTCGCAGCCTGAAGGCGTGCGAGTTCCTCGAGTCGCAGGGCTTCCAGGCCATCAACGTTGCCGGCGGAACGATGGCCTGGGCGGAGTCCGGCAGGACGATCGAGTCAGGCTCGACCCCAGGCTGACGCGATGAGCGAAGAGCGGGAAATCAGGTTCGAGCTTATTGAGGATGACCGATCCTTCGGTCGACTCATCGACCGCCTCGTCGAGGAGCCCGCCTATGCGATCGACACCGAGTTCCACCGTGAGAGGACCTACTTCCCCCACGTTGCTCTGATCCAGATAGCTGACAGCCACGGCGTCGCGATCGTCGACGCGCTGAAGGTCGACCTTGCGCCCTTCGCCAAGGTCCTCGAAGGTCCGGGTCTGAGCGTCATGCACGCTGCGCGTCAGGACATGGAGGTGATGGAGCGCTCTTGTGACACGATCCCCGCCAACCTTCTGGACACGCAGTTGGCCGCGGGTTTCGTCGGCTACACGAGCCCCTCGCTGTCGACGCTGCTCGAGCGTGAATTGAACATCCGGATTCCAAAGGCCGACCGGCTGACGGACTGGATGAAGCGTCCCCTCGGCCATGCGCAACTGGTCTATGCGGCTGCCGACGTCGCGTATCTTCTCGAACTGCACGAGATCCTGATGGATCGGGTTGAGGAGCGGGATCGCACCAAATGGGTGCTGGACGCCTGCGAAGAGTTGCGCACCGAAAACCGAGGGCCCAGGGATCCCGAGGAGGCCTGGCGTCGCATCAAGGAGATCCGCCACCTGCGCGGCTCTGCCCTGGCCGTCGCCCAGGCGGTCGCGGCTTGGCGCGAACGTCGAGCCATCGACACCAACCAGACTCCCCGCTTCGTCCTTTCCGACCTCGGCGTCGTGGGAGTCGCAGCATCCCTGCCCAGGAACGTCGAGGATCTGCGCGGACTCCGCGGGGTCGAAGGTCGCAACCTGCGCTCCGGCCTGGCCGAGGAGCTCCTCGAAGTCATCCGTAGTGCCGAGGGGACCGCACCTCACCGCGCACCGACGCCCCACCTGCCCGAGCTGTCATCGGAGCTTCGACCGGCCGTTCCCCTGATCAGCGCATGGGTGAGCCAGCGTGCCCGCGAGCTGGACCTCGAGACTTCACTCCTGGCGACGCGTTCGGACCTGGAGGACCTGCTCCGTGGAGTGCCCGACGCCCGCCTGGCCGTGGGGTGGCGTGCCGAGGCCGTCGGAGAACCGATCCGTCGGCTCGTGAGCGGCGAGGCCACCCTCGCCTTCGACCGTTCGGTCGGCCTGGTCCTCGAGGACCGACAGCGCTGATCCGGGCCGGGCTGCCTTTCAGCCCAGCAGGAACCCGATCAACGCGAGCGTGAAGACCCCGAGGGCCACAGCGCTGTATTTGTAGTCGCCCCTTCGGATCCAGCGAATCGACATCCACAACACCCGTAGAAGCGGCGCCGCGATCAGGCTGGCCACGGCCATCTGGCCGAGCACCTCTGAGTACGGCTCGGGCGCGATGGCCGATCCCAGGGCGAATAGTCCGACAAACCCCAGAACCACCTTCATGATCCGGGCTATCAGACGGAAGCGGGATTCTCCCATCGCCAACGGAGCCGGGCGTGAGCTCACAGCGACCTCACCGAAACCTCACGACCTCACGTGGACACAACAGTGACCTCACCTGCAACCTCACAGTGATCTCACCAGGACGATGATCGAAATGACGGCGAGCAGCACTCCCGTGGTACGCCTGACCGTAACGGCGTTGAGGACGGTTTGGAGCCTCGCTCCCAACGCGCCGCCCACCAACGCTCCGAGTACTACCACCGCGGCGCTCTCAACCTCGATCCGGTCCTGTGCGGTGTAGATCAATAGACCTGTCGCTGCGGTGATTCCCGACGCGAAGGTGCTCGTCGCCGCAGCAACCTTCACCGGCACCTTCATGACCTCGCTCATCGCCGGCGTCTTGAGAAAACCACCACCCACTCCAGACAGTCCGGCTACGACCCCGGCGCCTACGGCCACCCCGAGGCCCGCCGGAACCCGTTTGGCCTGGTACGGCACCGCCGACCCGCCGAGTGAGTAGGTGCCTGCCAGGGTTCCGGGCCATTCGCCCGCGTGATCGTTGTCGAAAATCCTCTGGGGAAGGTTTCTGATTCCTTTGCGCCCCACCGCCGCCAGCGCCCCCGCCATTGCCGCCAGTCCCAACAAACGGGCCAGCCACACCGGATCGATACGAGTGGACAGCAGCGCTCCCGTGATGGTGCCCACTGTGGCCAGAAGTTCGACACTCAAACCGAGTCGGTGGTGGACCAGTCCTTCTTCGAG
>JBATWQ010000080.1:0-22868 GCA_049672765.1 Microthrixaceae bacterium
GGATACGATTCGTCAATGTCCGCTGGTCCCGTCCGATCCGAGGCGTATGAGTTCGTGGCGTCGGGAGGCTTGCCGGTTTTGCGTTGGCCGCGGCTGGACTCGACCGGCGTCCTTGACGCCGCGGTCACGACCCGTCGGGGTGGGGTTTCAGAGGGCGTTTACGGCAGCCTGAATCTGGGACTGCACGTCGGAGACGACCCTGACGCCGTCATCGAGAATCGCGCAACAGCGGCAGCAACCATTGGGCTGGACCTGGACGCTCTGGTCTTCTGCAGACAGACCCACGGTCGCAAAGTTGCCCTAGTGGGTTCGCCAGAGCGGGGCCGGGGCACACGCTCGGACTCGGACGCGCTGCCCGACACGGACGCAGTGGTGACCTCCACCCCTGGGGTAGGGCTCGTGATCATGGTTGCGGACTGTGTGCCGATAGTGCTCGTCGATCCGCTGGCAAGGGTTCTCGGCTGTGTCCACGCCGGCTGGCGCGGAGCCACGCAACGGATCGTCGCAGCGGCGATCGAGAAGATGGTCGACCTCGGGGCTGATAGATCGCAGTTGCTGGTCGGCATGGGGCCTGCGATCCCCGCCGACCGATACCAGGTCGGCGAGGATGTTCTGGCCGCTGTCACGGAGGCTTTCGCAGGCGAGGCTGACCGGGTTATTCGGCCCGACGGCACAGGACGATGGCTCTTCGACGGGTGGATGGCGAACCTGCTGGGCCTGCGCGACTCCGGCGTTGCTGAAGCAAACATCTCTCTAGCCCGCCTGCCGACAGGGAATGGCGAGTTCTTCAGCGACCGGGCAGAGCGACCATGTGGCCGCTTCGCCCTGTTGGCCGCCCTCAAGCCGGAGTGAGCTCGGCAGCAAAGGAGAGACAGATGGAGCAAAGCTCCGCCGCTCAGTGAGCTGAGGAGCGGAGGCGCCCCCAACGGCCATCAGCCACGGGCCATTCAGTCGATCTCTCGGCGACGTAGTCATGACAGGATCACCTCATGGTTGCCCCGTTCATCTTCTCCGGCAGCGATCCTTCTGACCGACTTGTCACGTTCTCATCGTTGGACCAACCGCACGGCGATGCGCTCACGTGGGTCAAGGTCCGGCTCGATGGATCGGGACTGACCGCTACCTGCTCTGCTGAGTTGCTGGATGGCGACGAAGGTCTCGACGTTGATTCGGAAAAGCCCACGAATGGCGGGACCACTACCGACGCACTTCGGCTGAGTCACCTTCTGATACAGCTCGGCAGTGGACCGCTTTGGGATGGATCTCGCCATTGGAGGTCGCTGGGCGGAGAATTCACCGTCGGGCTAGTTGTGGACCGGACGGGGCACGTCGATGTCGATTTCCGTCTCGCCCCACAACCCTGGGAACCGACGTGGACTGCGTCAGCGCTCCTTCAGTACACATTGGGTGATCTCACTACGGTTGGCATGGCGCTGGAGCGATGGGTCGACGCTCAATTGCGGGACTGACCGCCCCGGCTACGCCAGACCGCGACGGGGTGCCCCTGATCGTCGGCTCCGTGGTGTTCGCGGGTCGGAGGTGCACCGACTCCATGGGTGGCGCTCACCACGGACTTGGGAGCACTCTCGCTGAGTCACGCACGAGGGACTCGCGGTCGGAGTACGAGACGCTGGGGTCCTCCCACTGCGGCGCCAGGTCAAAGGGGCGGACGCTGAAGTCCGACGAAACGACCTCGATAATCGCCGTGTTGTTCGCTGAGAGATCGAAGTGCTTCAGCGGGAGCCCCTCGAGCTTGTCCCTCAGTTGGTGTCGGACTCGGTCCAAGAGTGCGGATCTGCTGGTCGAGCGCAGAATGAGGCCGTGACCGTCCGCTGGGTAGCGGTCCTCATCCGGCTCATACAGCCGATCTAGATCAAAGCTCTGAAACGACCGACGCGATGGCCGACGTGCCGTGGCGGGCGATCGCCGGCATGAGCGACCGGACCATCCATCGCTACCCTCGAATTCGACCTTCCCGAACTCGTCGAACAGATACGCGTTCACCTCGACCACCCCACTCTCCAGAACTTGGCGAGACTCGCTGCGCACATCGGCAATGGTAGCCAATTGCTCCTACCATTGGTAGCATCTGAGTATGAAGGTCAGCGTAAGTCTTCCTGATGCCGACGTTGAGTACTTGGATGCGTACGCACGCGCCCAAGGTCTCGACTCCCGTTCCGCCGCCCTGCAGAAGGCGGTGAGACTCCTGCGAGCGTCCGAGCTCGGTGCCGCCTACGAGGATGCTTGGACCGACTGGATGCAGGGGGAGGATGCCGCGGTCTGGGAAGCTGCAACGGCTGACGGTGTCGCCTGATGCGCCGAGGAGAGATCCGCTGGGTCGATCTCGATCCGGCACGTGGCGTCGAGTCGAACAAGCGGCGGCCCGGCGTGATTGTCAGCAACGACGGCGCCAACGCCACAGCGAGCCGCCTCGGCCGCGGCGTGGTGACGATGGTGCCGGTAACGTCAAACGTCGAACGCATCTACCCCTTCCAGGTGCTTCTGACCGCACAGGCCACTGGCCTCGATCGGGACTCAAAAGCCCAGGCAGAACAGGTCAGGTCAGTCGCGATAGAACGAGTAGGCGAACGGCTCGGAATCCTTACAAGCACAGACCTCGCCGACCTCGATGAAGCCCTGAGGATCCATCTCGCCCTCTGACCGCGAACATCCCATATCGCCCGGACCGCGACGTTCGCGAACGTGGCCGAGCGGCACGTGAGGGATGGGCTTCTCGGCGGCAGCGGAGCTGCCATGCTGACTGCATGGGACACCAGTTCACCGACTTGCCCCGATGGGAGTTCGATGACCTGAAGCAGTGGGCACGCACAATCGATCGTAATCTCGAAAGCTGATTCTCCGCCGGTGGAAGTTCGAGCAACGTGCCATCCCTGAACGCGGGCTCGGCGTCATGGATGAAGAGGTGAACGATGCGAGTGGTGCCAGGGTCATACGCTCACCTGATGCGGCGGAGCGGCCTCGACAGTCCTGGTCCTCGGCCCGGATCAAATATTCATGCGCCGGCCAATAGTGCCATGGTGCCTACTCCGATACGGACTGCCACCTATCGGCCTGGGAGCGAGTCAGCTCACGCCGAGGTGTTCGACGCGTTGGCCGGTGATGTCAGCGATCAGCTCGAAGTCCTTGTCGAGGTGCAGAACTGTGAGTTCTGCGAGTTCTGCTGTGGCAGCGATGAGTAGGTCCGGCACGGACGGCGCTCGGTGGCGCCCTCCCTCGGCTAGCACCCACTGGAGCTCGATTGCGCGGTCTTCGATTCTTGGGGTGAGGTATTCGACTGGCATCGAGGCGATCGGAGACTCAACGAACAGCGACCGATGTTCGCCTGCGGAGCGCGCCGAGTAGCTGATTTCAAGCAGCGTCACTGTGCAGATACGCACGAGGCCCAGCTCGATACGGGCTGCCCACTCTGTCGCGTTGGGAGTTAGGTGAAGCCGAGTGATCGCCGATTTGTCGATGAGCCAGACACTCACGACCAGGCGCCGTCTATCACGTCAGGGTCGTCGAGGTCGCGCACGAGCGACGCAGCCCGACGTAGTTGTTCGACGGTGACCGGCCCCGCATCTTGGACCCGTTCGCGGTCGAGTGCCCGTCGGAGGTATTCACTGCGCGAGAGCCCCACCCGCTTTGCCTTGGCATCTATCGCCGTAACCACTTCTTCGGGAACGCCTCGGATCAGAATGTCTGTCATTCTCCATCACCTCGCGATATCCAATGATCTCACGCGATCATCCGCGAGAGTGATGGCACGCTGGGCATAACCTGCTCGGCTACGTATGGGAGGAGTATCTCGGCATCTCGGAGACCAAACATCGAGTCGCCCTCCCTGAGAGAGGCATGGGCATGCGAGGTGGCGCCTTGGGAAGATCAGACAACTTGGGCGCGTCAATGCCGCCGTTTCACTCCAAGCATCGCGGCCAAGGGATCTCCAAGGCACTGGACCAGTGGAGCGCCGAAGACACAGAGGGTTTGCTCCCACGGGTGTCCGAACGTGCCCATGCTGAGGTCGCCGGTAAGGAACACGTAGTAGTCGCCGTTCGGGAAGATAGGCACGGGCCAGTCGGCCATGCTGATTGCTTGCCGGTGAGGTGAAAACCGATAGCAGGGGTGCTGCCAGTCGAGGACGACAAGCTCCTCGTCAGGCCTGGTCACGCATGTGAAGGCGTACAGTCCAAGCGAGTTGACCGCCTCGGCCTCCGCTGCGAAGCCCGGGCCCTCCTGATCGAAGATCGGCGACAGGTCGATCGTCACCGACGGGGACGGCTCCCGAATCGCTGGCCACGTGCTCGGGTCAACGCCGGGCCGAAACCCGAATCGGGCGTCGAACGGCTCCCAGAAGGTCTCGTACTGGTCGAGTTCAACCTGAGTCCACGCATCGGTCACGGCGCAATCCTCGCACGCCGGATCCCGCTCCATTCATCTCACCTTGCCGCCCTCAGGCAGGCGTGAGCTGCTCCGCTCGTTGGGCGACCTCACTTCGGACCTGGGGCGCAACCTGGCTGCCGTAGAGCTCGATGCCCGTCATCATCAGATCGTGGGGCAGGGTGCCGTGGCTGTACTTGAGATCGAAGCGACTGACGCCCAGTTCGTCGGCGACCCGGACGATCTTCTTCGCGACGGTTTCAGGGGAACCGACGAATATTGCGCCGTCGGGGTCGGCTCCCATGTCGAACTGCGCCCTGGTCATCGGGCTCCAACCGCGATCGCGTCCGATGCGTGCCTGCATGGCGGCGTAGTGGGGCCACATCTGGTCCCGGGCCTCGCCGTCGGTCCGGGCGACGAATCCGGGGGAGTGGACGCCGATCGGCTGGGGTTCATGCCCGTAGTGCTCGAGAGCGCGGCCATAGAGCTCGACCAGCGGCTTGAAGCGGCTCGGCTCTCCGCCGATGATCGCCAACATGAGTGGCATTCCGTATCTTGCGGCTCGTACGACCGATTCCGGGCTACCGCCAACACCCACCCACGTCTTCAGCGGGCCGGCCTCGGTAGTCGGGTAGACGACCTGGTCGACCAGCGACGAGCGGGTGTTACCGGACCACGTCACTGCCTCGCTGTGGCGAAGCTGCGCGAACAGGTCGAGCTTCTCGTCGAACAACTCCTCGTAGTCGCTCAACGCAAGACCGAACAGGGGGAAGGACTCGGTGAACGAACCACGTCCCAGGATGACCTCGGCGCGACCACCGGAGATTCCGTCCAACGTCGCAAAGCGCTGGTACACCCGCACCGGGTCATCGGAGCTCAGCACCGTCACCGCCGATCCCAGATGGATCTTCTCGGTCCGACCGGCGATCCCGGCAAGGACTACCTCGGGCGCTGACACAGCGAAGTCGGAGCGGTGGTGTTCACCTACGCCGAAGAAGTCGAGATCCACCTGATCGGCGAGAACACCCTCCTCGACGACATTCCGCAGCACCTGGGACTGGCTGATCGCCCGACCGTCCGCGTCGACGGTCACATCGCCGAACGTGTCGAGTCCGAGTTCGAATCTCTTGGTCATAACCGTCTCCTCTGCGTTCTGATCTGGTCCGATTAGACCCACACAGATGAAACATCGGTGATATGTCATCTATTCCCGCCGGATGTGCTCCTATCAAGTTGTCAAGGGCCCGCGCTCCTGGTTCTGTTCGGCGAGGTGGCTGTTGTGGCGACCATCTGGCAGAACAGAGTTCAAGGCGACTTGGCTGGGGGCGTCAGAAAAGGCGTCAGCCGAACTGCTCCGTGGTTGTTGTGAGGATGCGGCGTGCCTCTTGGAGCATGGCGACCGAAACCTCTTCCTGGTTGGAGAACGGGAATCGCAGTGCGCTGTGCCAGGCGATTCCCCAGTCCTTGAAGATGGCGTCGAGGCGTGGGAGCTCCTTACGCACCCGACACAACTCGGCAACGAAGGTCGATGGGTCGCGCGTGACCCGATTGGCGGCCTGGGCCAGATCGACGGCCAGTCTCTCGTCGGGGTGTAGCTCGTGTGACGCCGACGCCTGCCCGGCGCGTCCTGCCATTGCATCGAGCCGGCGGGCGAGCCCAGGGAAGCCGTCGAGCAACCGGGCGGCGTTCTTGGGCAGCGTCGAGTCGCGATGCACTCCGACCGTCGTCGGCTTCCTCAAGTTGACCTGCCCGAGACGCACCACAACCGAGGCGGACGCGGTGTCGTAGTACCAGTAATCGCCAGTCTCGGAGTGGCCATGGCCGCTCCCCAGGCCCCGACCATCCGAGGATGAGGCCATCGCCAGGGCCGCTCCGTTCACCTGCACCTCGGCGGGAGGAAGTTCGTGGACGATGCGGACCTCGACCGGTTTCTTCGATATCCAGCCCCGGTAGCGTCCCTCGGCGGGTCCGATGCTGACCGTGCGCGCCTCGTGCGTGACCCGTTGGCACAACGGGATCGTCACCGAGTCGCCCTTCATATAGCCCTGTGAGGTGCCGTCGTCCTCATAGAGGTCGTAGTCGCCGTCCCCACCCGGATAGGCCGAGACGACCAAATTCTCGTAGCTAGGTCCACCAAGCCTGTCGGCATCCTTCAACCCGGGAATCACGGCTCCCGCCACAACGAACGCCGGGACCTCCTCGAGTAGGTAGCGCCGTTCCGTCCACTCACCCGCTGACGGGCGGACGTTGACCAGCGTGCCGTGGGCGGTGTCGTAGTAGCGGCCCTTCGGGAGCCAGACCCGAACCGGTGCCATCGTGTCGTCCTCGACCGGGGCGAGCACCGGAGCAACGATGAAATCCCCTCCGAAGTAGTACTGGTCCGTTGCGCCATACGCGGGGTCGACCCCGGGGTGCTCGTGGTACATCGGGCGGACCAGGGACAGTCCACTGGAGACTCCTCGACGGCACTCGGTGTAGATGTACGGCACGAGTTCGTAACGACGACGGACCGTCTGGGTCACCGCCGAGCGGTAGGGGTCGCCGAACTCCCAGAAGCGGCGTTCCTGATCCGGATGTTTGGTCGCGTGGGTCCGCAGGATCGGTGAGTAGGTGCCGAACTGCAGCCAACGTGTATACAGCTCAGGTGTGGTTATCGGGCCGTAGTGGCCGCCGATGTCGTGGCTCCAGTATCCGTAGAGGACGTTCGCCGCTGTCGAGGTGAACTCGGGCTGGAATGCCAGGGATTCCCACACCGACCAGGTGTCGCCCGAGAACCCGATCGGATAGCGGCCACCGCCGAGTCCACCCCAGCGGCTGAACACCAGCGGTCGGCGGTTCCGGTGGCGGACGGCCTGGTCCTCCCAGTGGAGTTGGTTGAGCCACGGCAGCGGGTCGAGTCCCGGGATTGCCGAGTGCTCACCCTGTTGCCAATCCATCCACCAGAAGTCGACCCCCCGATCCTCCTCGGGGTGGTGGAGATGCTTGAAGTACGCCGCCATGAAATCCCGGTCGGACACGTCGAAAGGGATCGACCCGGTATTGCTTTCGTCAAGACCGAGGTCTGCGCACATCGCAGCGAAGGCATCTTCATGCCGGGCGACGCCGTCCGATGGGTGGACGTTGAGAGCTACGTGGAGCCCCTTGTCGTGCAATCTGGCGAGCGTGTCGTCCGGGTCGGGGAAGTAGCGACGATCCCACGAGTATCCCGTCCAACCGGCCTTGTGCCAGTCCATGTCCACCACGACGACGTCGATCGGAACGGCGAACCTGTCGAACTGGTCGACGATCTCGAGCAGCTCGCGGTCGGTGTATGCGTGGTATCGGCTGTACCAGTAGCCGAACGCGAACCGCGGCGGTAGAGGTTGTGGACCGAAGAGCTGGGCCGCATCTCGCAGCGCCGAACGGTGGTCATCGCCATAGGCGAACAGATACAGATCGTTGCGCCGACCGTCCGGACGTGTGGTGGGCCACGGTCGGGGTCGAGGCCGCGTCCTCCCCGTCGAACCCGGATCGAGAACAGGGCTACCCGTGTCGTCGAAGACGCTCCAACCGTTGCGAGACAAAAGACCCGGGTCGAGATGCTCGTCCTTCCAGTCATCGAAGACGATCATTCCCATCTCGTCGATGTCGAGGAAGTCCTGCGAACGACTTCCGCGCCAGCCGTCGAGTGTGCGTCGCGTGCCGCCCAGGTTCTTGTGGTCCTTCGCCCCGTAGTGCCATTGGACCGCACCCCGACCGCGTCCGATGCGCGCGGTCACGTTCGAGCGGGTGAAGGCCTTGTCAGTGTCGGCAATGCTGAGTTCGACATCCGCCGTCGTGACGGTCAGGCGGCTGCCTTCGCTGTCGGCCCGGAACTCGACGGGAGCGAACCTGCGATTCGCGATGGCCAGGGATGCCCGGTCCTCGAACTCCCCGTCAGCCGCATGTTCTATCCGGAGCAGCCGATCGGTGAGAACCGTGATCCGGGTGCGACCTTGAACGACCGACGCAGCGACGTCGGCAAGTGGATCGGGTGCCGTGAGCGCCTCGGGTATATCCATGCCGACAGTGTCTACAAGGTCACGGACTACAAGGTCACTACCGACTTGGTTGCTCCCGACTTGGGGGCATAGACATCGGGTGTCGGGCCGGACGTGACCATTCTGGCGATCTCGTCGACGCCCAGGGGGCGGAAGTCGTTGACATCGACACCGACGTTGACCATCCGACCGCGTTGGCGCCACCGCTCGTGCACGTGCCCGTGGAGCAGCCAACCGCCCTGGTCGACTGGACGGTGTCCAAGGTGGCGGTCGTGGTCGTGGCTGTCGCCCTCGTAGGGGAAGTGGCAGAGGAGAACCTGTTGGCCGGCGATGGTGATGGACTGTTCGCCCTGACGTACCTCGTCGAATCCCGCGTCGAGGTACCGTTGGCTCCACACCTCGACCGAGCCGTCGGCACCGGAATTTCTTCCGTTCCAGCAGCGGTCGTGATTGCCTGCGAGCAGGATCTTGTGGCCACGCAGACTGCCGGCGAAGGTCAGCGTCACGTCGATGGTGCCGAGAGCGAAGTCTCCGAGCACCCACACCGTGTCGTCATCGGCGACGGTTTCGTTCCACCGTCGAATCAATTCACTATTCATCTCGTCGACCGTGCTGAAGGGACGCGCGCAGTAGCCGATGATGTTTCCGTGGCCGAAGTGCAGGTCAGAGGTGAACCAGGTCCTCATACCCACAGGCTAAGCGGACGTTCGTCAGGATCCGCCTCGCATTTGCCAAATCGGGGTCGAGACCCGGAGACGTCTCAGGCGATGGGGTTCAGCACGATCACCGGAATTACCCGCTCGGTGTTGGCCTGGTACTCGTCGTAGGACGGCCAAACCTCATTCGCGAGGCGCCACCAGTGGTCACGCTCGTCGCCTTCTGCCACATGCGCTTCGTAATCGCCGACATTCGCTCCATCCTGGAGCGTGACGATCTTGTTTGCGACGACGTTGTGGTACCAGACCGGATGTTCGGGTGCGCCACCCATCGATGCGATAACCGCGTAGCTGTCTCCGTCGCGTACCCGCATCAGCGGAGTCTTGCGGACCTTTCCCGTCTTACGGCCGGTGGTCCACAGAATCACACAGGGTGCACCTTCGAGTTCGGTTCCCTCGGTCCCGCGGGAGCGCTCGTAGATGGCCACCTGGTCTGCGATCGGTTCCCAGGGGCTGGGCTCATAAAGTCCGGGGATCGGCATGTTCATTCCATCCTTGTGGTCGGTGGCTCTGTTGTCGGGCTCGGTGGCTCTTGGCTCCAGGGCCGGTCGCACCGTTGCTGTACTTACGGCTCGTGGGTAGGGGTGTAGTCGTCGCTGAATAGGTCAGGCTCGATGTAGATGCGCAGCTTCAGGGGAACCGATGCCCTTACCCGGGCTTCGGCCGCGTTGATCGCGCTGGCGATCTGCTCCGCCGAGTCGGTTGCCGTGACGGCCAGTTTCGCGGCGACGAGCACTTCGTCGGGTCCGAGGTGCAGCGTGCGCATGTGGATGACGCGGTCGACTCCTTCGCCGAGCATTGCGGCCTCAATCGCATCCTGATGCTCCGGCAGCGCCGACTCGCCGATCAGCATCGAGATCATCTCGCGGGCCAGGTAGATCGCGACGGCCACCAGGAGGACACCGATTGCGGCGGACCCCACTGCGTCCCAGCGGCCGTTGTGGGTGATGATCGTCATGCTGACCCCGAACAGACCGAAGAGCAGGCCGATGATGGCGGCCGAGTCCTCCATCACGATCACGGGAAGTTCCGGTGACCTGGAGATGTGGACGAACTCGAGCAGCGACAGCTTGCCTCGGGCCTGTTCGGCCTCGTGCAGAGCGGTCCTCAGCGCAAAGCTCTCCATCACCAAGGCCGCAAGCAGCACCGTGATCGGAACCCACTTCCACGATTCGATTGGTTCGGGGTGACCGAACTTGTGCCACGCCTCATAGAGAGCGAAGAGACCGCCGAGAGTGAACAGCACGATCGACACGACGAACCCCGCCACGTAGCGGGTGCGGCCATAACCGAACTGGTGGACCTCGGAGGCTTTGCGGTGCGAACGACTGGCTCCGAAGAGCAGGAGTCCCTGGTTGGAGCTGTCAGCAGCCGAGTGGATCGACTCGGCGAGCATCGAGCTTGAACCGGTCAGCGCGAATCCGATGAACTTCGCCACGGCAATTCCGATATTGGCGGCGAGTGCTGTGATGACCGCTCTGGTCCCACCTCCGGTTGCCACTATTGAGTCTCCAATTCGTAGTGCCGCGACAGGCTCCGGTCGCGATCCAGAAGTGGAGACTACGTGGGTGGTGCCGACGAACCGTGCAAATCGACGGAACTGAACTCCAGGCGGATCGAACTCAGGTGGCCCGGCGGTGTGAATCGCAGCTCCCTCGAATCGTGTTCCAGTTCGGCCAGGCCACGTTCACGGCCGTCGACGAGCCAGGCAGAAACGATTTCGCCGACAATCGAATCTGTAAGGCGCACGGCTATCGGCCGGCTCTTGGGTCGGGAGTCGGTCCCCGAAAAGGAGTGGGAACCTGGCCGAGCTTCGAGCGCGATAGCACCCCAGTCTCGAAGGCGGACGATGACCCCTTCGCCCCGATCGGCTGGTTTGACCGCCAGGATCTCGACGTCGTCGATCGAATCTGGGTCACCAGTTCCCGCTTCGACAACCTCGATCATCGGCGCGGGTCGGTGGCGACCGACTGCGACGTCGACGAGGTCCCAGAGGATTCGACCGGTCTTGATCGCCGAGCGTGGCTCACCGTCGATCCATCGGAATGCCAGAGACGCAGACTGCGCACCCCACCGAAGACCCCATGCAGGTGCCATAACGGGGACCACTCCGAAGGCGATCTCCTTGACTGCCGTTCGGGCGACAACCACTTCGACGGTTCCATCGCTTCCCTGGTGTAAGCCGGTCGGCGTGGCGGTCGCAAGGACTAGACGACCGGTCGCGGCGAAGGAGTGCAGTGGCCAGAAGGTTGGCTCGTACCAGCGCTTGCCCGGTCGACCGACAATCGTTCCCGGCTGATGCATCAGGATTCCGTTCGGCTCGGACAGCTGGGAGTCCGGGGAGTCCTGGGAGTCCTGGGTCCTCTGTGAGCCGTGGGACTGCTGGGCGATATGGGACTGCGGGGCCACGGCCAGCGTCACCGTCCGCCGATTAGCGGCATTGATTGCGGTGCGAACCATGAACGTCGGTCCATCAGGGTCACGCAGGTCGACCGAGATCTCAATGGCTGCCACCCGGCCCTCGATGACGGGACGGATCTCGATCGTCGCGATGTCGCCGTGTCGCTCGACGGTCACCGAGCCTCTTTGGCGGGAGCTGTCATCGGACAGTCTCCACGTGCCGCCGTGGAGCTCCTGTCCCATTCGCCAGAGTCCACCGCTGTCGGTGTAACTGCGCAGGGCGAAGCTGGGACTCAGGATCTGCTCGACCCCATCGGTGACCAGGCTGACGAGCGTGCCTCCGCGTCGCGGGTCGAACACTGCGGTTCCCCACGTCGCGTCCAGCACGACCAAACCTGAGCGGAGTCGCGCCGAGACCGCAGCCGGGTCGGTAGTGGCAATGGCCGGGTCGCCTGGTGGCCGCCCGGCGGGCCAGGGGGAGTCCGCTATCGCGTGGTGCAGGATCTGGGCCTGTTCGCCACGAGCAACCCGGTCCGGCGCAGTTCCCGTTATGAAGTCGTGATGGTTCGCTAGCACGGCCGACCACCAGGCCGACCTGCTTGCCGCCCGACCCCGGTTCGTCCCAACCTCGAAGTTGCATCTGTCCCCGTGCCCGAGCCCGTCCCGGACTCCGTTGGCAGTGTCGATGGCACGCTCGGCGTCGCCTGCGATGAGCCTCCGACCGAGTTCTCGGGCAGCGGACTTGAGAGCGGGTCTGCTCGCGTAGAACCCGGTCCAGTACGGGTTGGGATCAAACTCGATGGTCGGCAGCGAAGGCGAATGGAACGAAATCAGATCCAGGTAGTCCTCGGTCGTTGCGTTCACGAGCCACGTGCCGGTCCGCTGGTAGTGACGGCCGTTCCACGCGTCGATCAGTTCGACCAGACGTGGGATCGGGCGGACGAAATCGAACCCGATGTTGAGCAACCTGTAGGGAGTCGGTGACAGGCGCTCCAGGTCTGCCAGGTACTCGGTGACCCGGCGGTCGACATTTGTGGCGCGGCGGTCCGGCCAAGCGAACGGCAGTCCCATGAACCTGCTCAAACCACCGCTGGCGATCATGTCGCCATGGCCATAGCCGTGCGCCATCCAATGGGTCAGGACCTCGCTGCCGTCCCCGCTCCTCCACACAAAATCGGAGGTGCCGGAGTCGATCAGCTGCTCTGCGCTGCTCCCGGGTCGGGGAAAGTTGCGAGCCGATTCCATGTCGGCTCCGGGAATTCGCATCCCGTCTATCCGCGTGACCGCCGCATAGGTGAACCCCGAAGCCCGCAGTAGCGATGGCAGCCCTGGCGAGTGCCCGAAGCTGTCAGGTAGGTACAAGAGGCGGGGCTCCGGCGTCATCCCATTGGTGCGCAGCCATTCCTGACCCAGCAGCAGGTCACGGATCAGCAGTTCGTCCTCGGGAATGAGCGTGTCAGGTGTGGTCACCCCCGAGCCGCTGAAGCGGATCCGACCTTCGTTTACGAGCTGTCCGAACACTTCCCTGCGACCGGGGTGGTCGCGCCAGTAGCGCTCCACGAAGAAGATGCATTCGAGGCTGAACACCCGTGTCGGTTCGGCGAGCAGCGCTTCGATGACGCGGTCAAGCGTCCGACGCACGGTGCTCCGGTAGTACTCGTCTGAGGTGAGCAGCCAGTTCGGGTCCCAGTGTGTCGATTCTGCGATCACCAACACGGTGGAGGCCTCGGCCGGGACGCCCAGGCGTGCCCGTACCCCCGATTCGGTCACGGGCGACTCGACCACTGGCGGCCTTGTCATGGGCGGCCCGGTCACTGGCGGATCGTGCGGATCCATCGACGTTGCCACGGGGTCTCCACCGCCCTGGCCCGGTATTGGGACCGCACCCAGGTGACCGCCTCGCCCGATGGGACTCCGGCGATCACTGCGACGGCGGCGAGCGCGGTTCCGGTCCTGCCGACGCCGCCATGGCACGCGATCTCGACTCGTTGTGAAGCCGCACGGGCGAACGCGTCCTGCAGGACTTCGAGTGCGTTGTGGGTGTCGCGGGGAAGTCGAAAGTCGGGCCAGGGAATCCAGCGGCTCTCCCAGTCGAACTGCTCTGGCTCCCGACCCAATAGGTAGACGCCGAACTGAGGTTGGGGTGCATCGGGTACTGGCCGTCGCAGGCCCCGTCCCCGGATCCGACGGCCGTCGGGGAACTCAACGATGTCGTCGCCCGCTTCCCACGTGGTCACCGTCGAAGCATACGGGCGCCACGTCGTCGGGCCCGCGCGATTCGGCCGACCTCGATCGGTGCGTTGTCGGGCCCGAGCAGTTCCTTTCCCTCCACGCCATCACCGCCACGGTGTCCAGAGCCCGAAGAAGCGCTCGAGTGTGCCCGTCAGGCGGCCAACTGAGCGATGACTGCCACGCCCGGGGGCCCAGGGGTAGGTTCGGACCGGAATCGATTTGATCGGTTGCGGTGACTGCGCTGACTACGGTGACTGCAGAAAGGCGGATCGCTATATGGACTGGTGGGGCTGGGCGTTGTTCGGGCTGGTGGCGACCAGTGCGCTGACCGCTTCGATGGTCGCGGCCCAGGTAGCCGGTCTGACGCGTCTGGACCTGCCGCTGCTTCTCGGAACACTTGTGGTCCCCGATCCGGACAGAGCCAGGGTCGCCGGCTTCCTCATGCACATGGTCAACGGCCAGATCTTCGCGCTCGGCTATACCGCGATGTTCGCCCGCTGGGGCAGGGCGACCTGGTGGCAGGGAGGGCTGCTCGGAACCTTCCACGGAGCCATAGCGCTGCTGGTGATCGTGCCGCTGCTCGCCGGTATCCACCCTCGCATGGCGACCGATCGTGCTGGGCTCTCGGCCAAGGCCGGCCTCGAACCGCCCGGTCTGATGGCGCTCAACTACGGGCCCGAGTCACCGGTGATCACCATGATCGCCCATATTGCCTTCGGCGTGGCGCTCGGGGTGCTGCTCAATCCGACGTGATCAGCCGGCTTCGCGGATGGCCTGGGCGTCGCGGATGGCCAGGGCGGCCTGGACCAGGGTCGCGTGGGTGAAGGCCTGGGGGTAGTTGCCGATCTGTTCGCCGCTGTTCGGCTCGACCTCTTCGGCGAACAGGCCGAGGGGCCCGGCGAGTGAGAGTAACTTCTCGAACAACTCGACCGCCTCGTCCACGTCGCCGATCTTGGCGAGCGCCTGGACGGCCCAGAATGAACAGGGCAGAAACGCCCCCTCGTCGCCGGCTAGGCCGTCGTCGGCCCGGTAGCGGTAGAGCAGGGTCCCGCCGGCTGACAATTCACTGCGTATGGCCTGCACCGTCCCCCTGACCCTCGGCGAGTCAGGCGGGTCTATCCCCAGCAGCGGCAACACCAGAACCGCTGCGTCCAGCTCGTCGCGGCCGTAGGCACCCACGTAGGTGCATCGGGTCTCGTCGAAGCCGTTCTCGCGCACGTCGGCAGCGATTGCGTCGCGCTCGGATCGCCAGTGGCTCAACCGCCGCTGCGGCACCCGATGTGTCTTTGCGATCAGCATCGCCCGGTCGAGGGTCAACCAGGCCATCAGTTTGGAATGGACCCGCTGGGACTCCCCGTCGCGCAGCTCCCAGACCCCGGCGTCTGGTTCTCGCCAGAGCTTTGCCACCAGGTCCGCCATGTCGGCCGAGGCGCGCCAGGTCTCGTCGTAGAGGCGGTGCCCTGCCCGAACGAACAGCCACATGGCGTCGAGGACCCATCCGTAGCTGTCGAGTTGGTGTTGGTCGCGGGCGCCGTTGCCGAAGCGGACCGGGCGGCTATCCCTCCAACCCGGCCAGTCGACTTCGCGTTCTTCGGGAACGCGTCGGCCGTGGATGGTGAGCAGCGGCTTCAGCCGAGGCCGGTCGAGGCGACTGGCGTGCAGGAGCCAGTACATGAACGCTCCCGCCTGCTCGTGGAGCCCGACCCCGAGGAACGCACCAATGCCGATGCTTGCGTCGCGGGGCCACGCAAAGCGGTAGTCCCAGTTTCGGCCACCACCGATGTGTTCGGGCAATGACGTTGTGGGGGCCGCCACCGGAGCACCGGACGGTGAGTAGGTGAGCATCCGCAGCGTGATGACGCTCCGCTCCACCGCTTCGGCGAAGGGCCCGTCGTACGCGATGCCGGAGGACCACCTACGCCAGGATTCGCCGTCGGCCATTAGCGCATCCCAGGCCTGTTCGGGGTCGACGAACGTCAACGGCTCGCGGAATCCGATCGACAGTGCCACCGTCACGGCGGTACCTGCGGTCAGGTCGAACTCGACCGGAACCCCCGGATGGATTTCGAGTTCTCTGTCGCAGGTCAGCCCCATGGCAATTCCATCGTCCGCGCATACCAGCGGTCCACGGTCCCGGATCATCCCGGGACCGTGGCGGTCGTCTCCGAAGCGGGGGTCCAGACAGAGCGACAGGCGTGCGTCGCCACCTTCGGCTAAGACGCGGCGCACCATGCACGAGGTCGGCAGAAACGTCCCCGCCACCTCGGAGATCATTCCCTCGGTCATGGTGACCCTGGCTGTACCCACCTGCCAGGTGGTGCGCAGCAGGCAGGTACCGCGGTCGTATTCGCGACCCAGAACAACTGCGGGAGACGCCGGGCCGAGGGTGAAATGGCCGCCCTGTGGCCCAGCGATCAGCCGTGCAAAGACGGGTTCACCGTCGAAGTGCGGGAGGCACATCCAGTCGATCGACCCGTGTTCACCAACGAGTGCGGCGGTCCTTGTGTCGCCAATAATTCCGTAGGAAGAGATCGGCGCCCGGTCGACCCCATGCGAGGTGGTCATCGAGGTCGATCATACGGGGTGGCCGATCTTCCGACGATCAGGGTGCCGGTCGGGTCGGGGCGTGCGCCGCGGCCAGACTGTCAGGGTGACCAGTGACAGCGACAGCGAGCGCAGCAGAGCCGGCCGTATCAGGGTGGGAATCGTCGGCTACGGAAACCTCGGCCGAGGGGTCGAGCATTCCATCTCCCAGAACGACGACATGGAGCTGGCGGGAATCTTCACCCGCAGGGATCCTGAAAGTGTTGTGCCGGTGGGAGAAGGAGTCCCCGTCAAGAGGCTTGATGAAGTGGAGAGCTTCATGGGGTCGATCGACGTGATGGTCCTGTGCGGTGGCTCCAAGTCGGACCTTCCCGAGCAGGGCCCACAGTTGGTCAGGCTGTTCAACACGGTCGACAGCTTCGACACCCACGCCGCGATTCCCGACTATTTCGACTCGGTCGACGGGCCCGCCAGGGCTGCGGGTCACATCGGGCTGATCTCGGTCGGTTGGGACCCGGGTATGTTCTCGCTGCAACGGTTGCTCGGCGAAGCGTTACTCCCCGAGGGTTCGACCTACACCTTCTGGGGCAAGGGTCTCAGCCAGGGGCACTCTGACGCGCTCCGTCGCGTCCCGGGTGTCGCCGACGCCGTCCAGTACACGCTTCCGTCGGAAGCTGCGATCGGCCGGGCAAGGTCGGGTGACCGGCCCGAGCTTGCGACCCGCGAGATGCACACCCGTGAGTGCTACGTGGTGCTCGAAGCCGGCGTCGATGCGGACGCCGTCGAGAACGAGATCGTGACGATGCCGTACTACTTCGCCGACTACGACACGAAGGTCCACTTCATCAGCGCCGAGGACCTGGCCAGGGACCACGTGGGAATGCCCCACGGCGGGTTCGTAATTCGCAGCGGCGCAACGGGCGACGGCGCGGATCAGACCGTCGAGTTCAATCTCGATCTGGACAGCAACCCCGGATTCACCGCCAGCGTCCTGGTCGCCTACGCCCGGGCGGTCCATCGACTGAGCGCCCGGGGTGAAGTTGGAGCTCGCACCCTGTTCGATATCGCACCCGGGCTGCTGTCCCGCCGTACCCCAGGGGAATTGCGTGCCGGACTGCTCTGAGCGGTGAGTTTGGCGGCGATGGCAACCGTCGAGGCGGCTAGTCTGCCGTTTCATCCTGGAGGGCAATGGTGTCTGATCACGAACCAGTTTCGGGACGCGGCCGAACCAGCGTGAGTTGTTCCGCCCGTGTCGCTGCAATGGTCCTGGGTGTTTTGATCCTCCTGGCGGGGCTGCTGTCCGCTCCGGCGTCGGCGAAGGGCTCCGCTGCCTCGACCGGGTCGCAATCTGCGATTCGTTCCGCCGGACCCACCAGTTCGGAAACAGCCCAGGCCAGCACCCGCGATGTCGAGATGACCATCGAGTCCGGGCTTGCCGGTGTTGTCAGCGCCGGTGTGCCGCTGCCAGTTCGAATCACGATCACCTCGAACCGGGCCCGCGTTGTCGAACTGGACATCTCGACCCAGGGCGGTGAGGAGTCGCAGAGCGTAGAACTCGGAGCCGACGCACCGACGGTCGTCGACGTAGTGCTGCGTGCGACCCCGTGGGCCGATATTTCGATAAGGAACTCCCGGGGCAACAACCTGGCCAATCGCACCCTCTCGTTCCCTCCGGATCCCTCGCGGACCGTGGTCGGCATCGGCCCCGCGTTGTTCGCCAAGGGCGTGCCTGCGAAGAGCCCAACCATCGGCGGCATCCAGGAGGCATCTCTGGTGGCGCTCAACGACGAGGTGCTCGCCCGCCCCGGTGCACTGCGCTCCATGTCCGGTGTCGTTCTCGGGGCGGCCGACCTGGACAAGCTGGACAACCGGACGCGAGACGAACTCCGTCAATGGGTATGGGCGGGCGGGGACCTGGCCCTCGATGTCGAACCCCGGGCCCAACTGCCGGTGATCGACCAACTGTCGACCGGTACGGCGACCCCGATCGGCTCAGGCTGGGTGAGGTTCACCTCCGGCGCGGCACAACGCGGTTCGTGGTCGACAATCCTCGAGCCCGCACCGGTGCGAGCGAATGCCACCGGCGGAATGGACCAGGGCTTCGTCAGATCGATGATGCTGGACAACGGCGGGCTCGTCGCGGTCGGATTCATTCCGACCTGGGTGGTGGCACTGGCGGTATTCGGCAGCGCCCTCCTCGCCGGGCCCATAGCCTGGTTCCTACTTCGGACGAGACAGCGGCGTCGCCTCATCTGGGCAATCGCACCGGGCTTGTCGCTCGTTGTGGCAACCCTGTTGTTGGTGGCGGGCCAAGGTGTCTTCACCGGGGCGAAGACCAGAACCGTCGCGGACGTGGACTCGACTCCATGGTCTGGGGTCGGCACCGTATTCAGCGGACTCAAGAAGTCCACGACGCTTGAGCTTCAGGGCGGTGGGCATTTGATCGCAGCTGTACCCTCCGCTTCCGTGACCAGTTCCGGATCGAACCAGACGGTCCGGTTGGACCTGCCCCGCAATTCGTTCGGATCGGTGGCGGTGGGAGGCGTCGCCTTCGAAGAGGGACCGGCCATCGAGGTGAGCGCGGTCGCCCAAAACGACGGCAATGCCAGCGTGACAGTCACGAACCGCTCCGATGCCGTCCTACAGAACGTCTCGATCACCGGGAATGGCAGAGTTCGCCAGTTCACATCCGTGCAGCCCGGCAAGAGCGAGACGCTTCCGTTCGAGATGAGCGCGGAGATCAATGTTCTCAACCAGGTGTTCGCCGCTCCGGCGGCCGCGGGTCTTGGTATGGCCCTGGCTGCCAACAATCCAATTCCAGGTCTGGAACCAACTCAGTCGCGAGGGCTCATCCAGATCTCGGGAATCATGGAATCGTCTGTGAGGGCGGGCGGGCTCAAGGGCGATGCAGTGGTGTCGGTCCGGGCCGTGGTCCCGGTCCAGCCGGCGGAGTCCCAGGACGGAACAGCTGCGCTGCGCATCGACGAAGTCGGTGGAATCACCGCGACCCAGCGCCAGATGTTCTCGGATCAGGCGGGCATGGCTCCTCCGGGCATGGCCCCTCCGGACGGGTTTGGAAACCAGTTTGCAACCACAACCACCGTTCCCGCCGCGGGCAGCGGCGTCGGCGGCGGTGGTGGTGAGGGCGGGGAGGGCGGTGGCGGATTGCCGATCCAGCCGACCGAATTTGTGCGATTGACATCGCAGCGCGGTCGTGCGGCCCAGGCCTGTGGGGTGTCGACGAGTGCGCCCAAGTTGGAAATCTGGAACGGCACGTCGTGGGCACACCTCGAGAAGGTGGGGGAGCCGTACATGGATCCCAGGGTCATCGGATTCGAGGTCGACGGGCACCAGATGCAGGACTGGATGATTCCGGAAGTCCCGCCCGGTGGACGCATACACATGCGACTCGCCGGAAGAATGGTTGCGACACCACCGTCGATGCTGTTCCTGTGTGGAGGTCGACCATGAGTCCGGACCTGGCAGAAACCGAATCGACCGTGGGCGAGACTACGACCGGTCCAGCCGTCTGGACCCAGAACGTTTCCAAGTTCTACGGCAACAAGATCGCCCTCAACGACGTTTCACTCGAGGTACCCAACGGCTCGGTGTGCGGACTCATCGGTCCCAACGGAGCTGGAAAATCGACGCTCATGTCGATCATCGCGACGCTCATTACAGCCAGCACCGGCCAGGTCGAGGTGTTCGGCGTTCCGATCCACAGGACCGCCGATATTCGCAAGCTGATCGGCTACGTGCCGGACGTGCTCGGTACCTACTCGGGGCTCAGCGTCAAGGAGTACCTGCTGTTCTTCGCCGACGCCTACCGGGTCGAGCGGGAGAAGCGGGATGCACTCGTCGAGGGCCTCCTCGAACTCGTCGACCTGACCGGCAAACGAGACGCCGACATAAACACGCTCTCCCGCGGCATGAAACAACGCATCGGACTTGCGCGTGGTTTGGTGCACGAGCCGCGGCTACTGGTCCTCGACGAGCCTGCAAGCGGTCTTGATCCCCGCGCACGAATCGAGCTGCGCGACATCGTTTCGCACCTCAACTCACTCGGTGTGACTGTGCTGATCAGCTCACACATCCTGGCCGAGCTAGAAGAAATGTGTACCGACGTGGTCGTACTCGAACAGGGTTCGCTCGCCGGTGCCGAAAATCTGAAAGACACGGCCACAAGGGTCGTCAGGGTCACATTCATCGACGGCCAGGTGGAAGAGCATCTTGTCGAGAGCGACGACGAGCAGGTCGAACTGATCCGGAGTCTGGTGGTGGGCGGGCGACCCGTGTTGTCCGCCGGGGTCGAGATCACCCGACTCGAGGACCGGTTCATGCGCCTGACCGATGGAAGGACCAACTGATGGCCAATCCGTTGATCAAACTCGAGTTCCTGCGGCGGTTCCGCTCGGCGAGTGCGGCCTGGGGGATTCCCCTTGTGGTGCTGCTACCCGGACTGGCTGTCGTGGGCGTCTATGCCAGCAGCGTCGCCTTTGTCGGAGGCTCGAACGACGTTGTCCCCGTCGCCGGACCGGGGATCAACGGCCAGGTCATGAACGGCAACCCGTTCGAGATCCAGCAGGGCCTCGACCCCAATTCGCTGCCCCGGATCGGGGCGGGAATGTTCGGCGCGGTTGCCGTGACGCTGTTCATCACCCTTCTGGTCCTGGTGCCGGCGTTCGTGGGGGCGAGCATCGCTGGCGAACGTCACAGCCAGACACTGCAGCCGTTGCAGTTGACCGCCATGAGCCCGGTCCAGATCGTCTATGGAAAGCTCGTCTCGTCGCTGTCATACCTGGTTCTGGCGCTGGTGTGTGTCGCGCCTGTGTTGGTGATTCCGTTCCTGCTCGGTGGTGTCTCGGCCAGAACTGTTCTGACGTCCTTCGTTCTGATGATGGTGATCGCCTTCGAGTTCGCGGCGATCTCGCTGGCAATCAGTTCGATCATGTCCCGACCGGCGCCGGCGATCATCGTGTCGTTGCTGACCGTCGGGGTCATCACCGTCGCACCCTTCATCGTCATGGGGCTCGGCATGGCTTCGGTGGCCAACAACAACCCGGGCTTCAGGGCCGAGACAAGTTCGTTGCGCTTCCTGGCGGGCTTCTCGCCGGTCTCGCTCGCATCGTGGATCTTCGATTCCAAGACCGAGTTCTCGGTCGACTTCCTAACTCGTATGGATAGGGCCGGATCGTTGTTCTGGTGTCTGGCGATCAGCCTTGTTGCACTCGCAATCGCCTGCATGAAGGTCAGAGCACCGGTGGAGCGCGACAGGTGACACCGGAGCAGCTGCTCCTGGCGGTGCGCCGGAGGTTGCGCCGTATGGGCGCGGTTTCGGTGCTTATCCGCTGGGGCTGGGTGCCCGCAGTTCTGGGACTGCTGCTGGTCATATTGGCCAGGTACGTTCTCTGGTCCGGCACCGAGATACTTGCGTTCACAGTCATTGCCGTGGGCCTGACCGCTCTGGCGGTGTTCGGCTGGTCGAGGCGGTACACGGACCTGGACGTGGCCCGGGTCGCGGACGAAGGACTGTCCTCGCACGACGCCCTGAGCGCGTACCTCGAGTTCGGCCACGCCGAGGCGCCGGATGGCGAATCCGACGATGCTGGCCCACTCGAGGGATCACTGCGCTCCCGGATCACCGATCGCGCGACCGCAATTGCTCGCGCGGCGGACGCCCGCCTGGCGGCCCAGTGGCCGACAACGCCGAGGTTGCAGCTGGGTGCGTTGCTCCTGGCTCCGATTCTGGCCGTCGCTCTGACCTTCATCCCCAACCCGCAGGACGACGCCCGCCAGCGGATCAAGCGGATCGAGGCCGCCCAGACGGATGCCACCGAGAATCTTCGTGAGGCGGCTGATGCTCTGGATCCCAACTCCGACGCCACCAAGAAACTGAACCAACTGGCCGCCAAGATCGAATCGGCAACCCCTGAGCAGGCCATCGATCTTCTGCGGTCGGCCGAGGCGGAACTGGCCAAGGAGGCGGGGACCGGCCTTGAGTCCGCCCGGGCGGCGACTGAAGGTCTCGATGCCTCGACCGAGGCCCGTCCGCTCCCGGGAAGCGACGGTGGTGACTCGGCTTCACAGCTGGATGCCGCCGCTGCTGCCCTTGAGAGCATGAGTCCCGCCGAACGCGGCGAGTTGGCCGAACGTCTCAAGGCGCTGGCTGCGACCCAGGCCGTCGGCGCGCCAGAGGTCGCCGATGCGCTGGCTGAAGCCGCTGATGCACTCCAGTCAGGTGACCCGGGGGCAGCCGAGGCGCTGGGCGCTGCTGCCGAAGCGCAGCGTTCGCAACAGTCGGCAGTGGCCAAACGGAGTTCGGCGGCCGATGCATCCAACGCTGCAGCCGCGGCCCGCTCGACGCTCTCCGGTGCGATGGCCAACAAGTCGCCGCAACGCTCAGGTCAAGGCCAGAGCCAAGGCCAAGGTCAGGGCCAAGGTCAGGGCCAGGGCCAAGGTCAGGGCCAAGGTCAGGGCCAGGGCCAGGGCCAGGGCCAAGGGAGCGGCCAGGGTAAGGGAAGCGGAAGCGCTTCCGGAACGATCGGCGGGGGTCAGCGCAGCGGCGGCGGGCAGGGCC
>JBATWQ010000081.1:0-6018 GCA_049672765.1 Microthrixaceae bacterium
TGGTTGAGTCCGGAGCGGGTCATCGATTCGGTCACCAGTCGGGACGAAAGCATGGTTCCGACACCGTTCGAACCGAGGGCGGTGGTCATTCGTCGAAGGCCGTCATAGGCCGCTAGGGCGCCGCCGAACTCACGCTGGAACTGTGCCTGGTAATTCCACAGAACCGTCTCGTCGCCGATATCTACGGCCGAGTCGGAGGCGGTGACGGCATCGGCCAGCATCCGTCCGGCGATCAGGCCGAATCCGATACCGGACCCGTGGGCCGGGAATACCTGGCAGGCCGAGTCGCCCACGAGCGCCAGCCCCGGGGCGGTGAATCTTGAGTACGGACGGCGCAGAGGAATCACCCCGGAACCACCGCTTCCAGGCTTGCCGATCCATGAGTTGGAGCGTCTGACCGCTTCGAGCATCCTCGGCCCGGTCCCGTACCGTCCGTCGGCCAGGCAGCCGACCAGAACCGAAACCTGGTCCAGCCCCTCGGCGACGGTGATACTGATTGTCGAGAACCCGCCGGCGTTACCGACGCTGGTGATGGTTTCGCCCGGCGACGCCCCGTGTCTATCCAGAAACCGCTTCGCACCGATCTGATCCGCGATCCCGAACCGGAAGTCCGAAGCAGAGCAGAGTTCATCCCCGCGCACTGTCGGACACCACCGGCTCAGTTGCGGAGAGTGCTTCCGGAGCGCACCGTGTCGTCCCGATGCATCTACGAACAGGGTTGCCTCGATCTGGAGTTGTTCGCTGGCTGCCGGATGATCTGCAGCGGCGCGGTGCGACGCCGGCTCTGCGGTCAGCGGCTCTGCATTCGCTGCCCGCAACCCGACGGAGACGATTCGGTCGCCATCGAGGCGCACGTCCATATCCTTTGCGTGATCGAACATCCGGACTCCATGTTCTGCCGCCAGTGTCCGGAGCCGATGACCAAGCAGCGACATGTTGGCGGATACCGTCGGTGGGTCCTCCAAGGTGAAGGCACGGCGACCCGAGGGATCGAACATGTGAAGTCGGCGAACTCGGGGCGAGCGCTCGGGCGGTTCCGCAGGATGGAGTCCCGCCCGTTCGAACTGCCAGTCCAGGACACCGTTGTGCCAATGGGCGCCACCGTCGTTCAGCGGGCGTCGTTCAATGAGGGCGACAGATAGTCCCCTCTTTGCCAGTTGATAGGCGGCGTTGGACCCAGCGGTTCCCGCCCCAACCACAACTGCATCGAACTCCAGAGCCATTCTGGTGACGCTACCTTCTGGCGGTCGCGTGTCTGGAAGTGGTGTGACTGTGCAGCGACAGGATCCGATCGGGGTGCTCCATGCGGACGTTGGGTCCATTGAGCCAGCGTCCAGTTGAGTCCCTCGCCTCGGTCAGCAATCGGTGGGCCTGGCCGAAGTCGCTCGACGACACCGACAAGGGGCAGAGGGGCGGAACCACCCGGATGTCGGCGTCCTTGGCGTAGTGGGCCACATCGAGGATCAGCCGTTGCTCGATCATCAGTGTGAGTGCGTGCACGGCACTCGCAAGTGCGGTGCGAGGCGGGCTTTCAAGAGCGCATGAATAACCGGTTGGAAGTACGTAAACGGTGTCGGCCCCCATGTCGATCGCCTGGGAGATCGCTGCGTTGTCGGCGATACCACCGTCGACGAGGTCCAGACCGTCAGTGTGGACCGACGGGAAGACGGACGGAATCGCCGAACTTGCCAGAATCGCGTCGACTGCGTTTCCCTCCGACAACAGGACTTCCTTGCCGCTCGCAACGTCTGTGGTGACGACGTGCAATGGGATGCGTGCATCCTCGAGTCGGGCGAAGCTGATATTCGAGCTGATCAGACGTCGCAGCGGACCGTCGGAGCAGAGGGAGCTCGACAGGCCGGTTGCTGCTGCCAGCAGGCGCTGCGGATTAAGTGGAAAGACATCACGGCGACGCAACTTGGTCCAGATCGCGGCCAAATGGTTGAGGGACTCGAGATCGTCACCACTACCCGCGATATAGGCGGCGTTGAGCGCCCCGACCGAGGTCCCAACGAGAAAATCAGGATGGATGTCCCTGGCCGAAAGGGCTCGAAGCATTCCAACCTGGATTGCGCCGAGGCTGCCTCCACCGGATAGGACGAATGCCGTCGTCATGGGGATCCCCTCTAATAGTTACTAAACCTGACTTTAGAAAGTCCGGGCTCTTGCGTCAACGGAACTTTGTTTTAGAATTGGGCCATGGCCGAATCTGATGAAGCCGATCGTCGAATAGCAGGGATTGCGGCTCTGGAGCAGCCGTTGCGGCGCGATCTGTACCGCTTGCTGGCTCACTCCGACTCTTGGCTGACCCGGGATCAGGCAGCCGACGCCCTTGATATGGCCAGGTCCGTCGCGGCTTTCCACCTGGAGAAGATGGTCGAGGCGGGCATTCTCGAAACCCGCTTCGAGCGTCTGTCCGGGCGTTCGGGGCCGGGCGCCGGCCGCCCCTCGAAGCTGTACCGTCCGAGCGGCGCCGAGGTCTCGGCCTCGGTTCCTGACCGCCACTACGACCTGGCGGGTTCACTGCTCGCCGCTGCCGTGGTCGAATCGACCACGTCGGGAGTGGCGGTCGACGAGTGTCTGCGTTCGGTGGCCTATTCAGCCGGGAGCGACATCGCTGCACGGGCGACCGCCGATGCCGCGGAAGGTGCGGAAGCTGCGGGGGGTGGGGAAGGTGCGGACCGACTTGAGGACCGGCTCGAGGATCTGCTCGATGCCCAGGGGTACGAGCCCCAGATGATCGCCGGTGAGGCCCCGGAGCTGGTGGATTGTAGCGTGATCGCACTGGCCAATTGTCCGTTCCACAGCCTTGTCGAGGAACACCGTGAACTGGTCTGCGACATGAATCTGAATTTCCTGTCGGGGGTTCTTGTCGGTCTTGATTCACCACCGTCGGTGACCGCCCGCCTGCAGCCCGAACCGGGTTACTGCTGCGTCCGGATCGGCGGTATCCCGGCTAGTTCAGCAACTCCACCAGAGTGAGCACTGCGAGTCCGGCGAAGACGGCAGCGCCGATGTAGTTCACCTTGTTGAGGGGTACGCGTGCCACGAGTTGTCGGCCGAAGCTTGCTGCGATAGCAGCGACGCTTGCCAACGCAACGAGTGCGCCGATTCCGGTTGCCACTGGATCGCCGCTGCTCGCGGCCAGGCTTGCGGTTGCCAACTGCGTGAGATCGCCCCACTCGGCCAGGAGGATCAGTCCGAAGCTGCCCAGGACGGTCGACCGGACTGAGGCGTTGGCCACGGCGACCTCCTCGGCTTCCTCATCCTCGGACTGTCGTGCGGCGCGGAACAACAGAAGTGCCCCGATGGCGAACAGTGCTGTGACCACACTCTTGACGATCACCTCAGGGAGGAGGCCGATGGCGCTTCCCGCAGCGACCGCCACCACGACATGAATGCTGAACGCGCTGACCGCCCCGACCCAGACCCACAGAGGTCGCCTGTAACGGGTTGTCAGGATGATCGTCGCAATCATCGTCTTGTCCGGGAGTTCTGCCGGGAAGACGGTTAGGAATGCTTGCAGAACTGCTCGGAGCGACATCGGGGCTGATTTGTAGCAGGTGGCTAGCTCCCGTCGGAACCACCCCCGACAATCGGAACGCTCCGAGCCAAAGTCGTAGTGTTCAGCCATGGCACGCACCGACGTTTCATCAGCTGAAGTCGAAACTTTCGAAACTGTCGGATCTGTCGAAACTGTGGGAACCGCCGGGGCTCCTGCGGTGGTGATCGCTGGCGGGACCGTGTTCGACGGATCGGGACAACGACCGGGCGTCGTCGCCGACGTCCTGGTCCGCGACGGAATCGTCGCCCAGATAGGACTGGACCTGGGTCAGCCCGAGGGTGCGGTGGTCATCGACGCCAAGGGCAAGTGGGTGACTCCGGGATTCATCGACCTGCACACCCACTACGACGCCGAGTTGGAGATTGCTCCGGCGCTGGAAGAATCGGTTCGTCACGGCGTCACCTCGGTGCTGGTCGGATCGTGTGGCCTGTCGTTTGCCATCGGTACGGCCGAGGATCTCGCAGACCAGTTCTGCCGGGTCGAGGCCGTGCCACGAGATGTGGTGTTGCCGCTACTCGAGAAGATCAAGGACTGGGAGGGCCCCGTCGAGTATCTGGATCACCTGGACTCACTTCCGCTCGGTCCCAACGTGACGGCCCTGTTCGGCCATTCTGCGGTCCGGGCAGCGGTGATGGGTCTGGGCCGGTCGGTGGACGAGTCGGTGAAGCCGACCCGTGGCGAACTGGCCCAGATGACGGGCCATCTATATGACGCGCTGGACGCGGGCTACCTGGGCATGTCGTTCAATACGCTGCCGTGGGACAAACTCGACGGTGTCCGTGAGCGCTCGAAGTCGACACCGTCGGTCTATGCCAAGTGGAGCGAGTACCGACACTTCGCGAAGGTCCTGCGTCGACGGGGGCGACTCTTGCAGATGGTGCCGGACCTTCAGGGGCGCTGGAACATCCCGGTCATAGCCGCCATGTCGACGGGAATCGGTCGCAAACCGTTGCGCACGATGGTCATTTCGTTGGTCGACTCGATCGCCATGCCCGGAACCCATCGCATAGCCGGTTTCATGACTCAGGTCGTCAACAACGCGCTGAACGGTGAGCTCCGCTGGCAGTCGCTTCCCCAGCCATTTGAACTGTGGGTCGACGGGCTGGAAGTGCCGGTCATGGAGGAACTCGGGGCTGGTACCGAAGCGCTCCACGAAGTGGATATCGACTCCAGACGCGAACTGCTCGGGGACCCTGAGTTCCGGGAGCGCTTCGCCAAGCAGTGGAGCAATCCGTTCTCGCCCAAGGCATGGCACAGGGACCTCCATGAGCCGAAGATCACGGGCTGCCCCGACGAGTCGCTGGTCGGGCTGAGTTTCGCCGACGTCGCGGAGCAGAGGGGTGTCGACCCGCTCGATTGTTTCTTGGACCTGCAACAGGAATACGGAAATGACCTGCGTTGGTACACCGTGGTCGGCAACGGACGGCCTCGAGAGTTGGAGTACGTGGTGACTCACCCCGGAGTGCTGGTGGGCTTCTCCGACGCTGGTGCCCACCTTCGCAACATGGCCTACTACGACTTCCCCCTGCATCTGCTGCGCATGGTGGTGTCAGCTGAGCGCGAGGGCCGCGTGCTGATGTCTCCGGAACGGGCGGTGCATCGGCTCACCGGTGAGATTGCGGACTACCTCGGGATCGACGCGGGCCGACTCGAAGTTGGCCGACGGGCAGATGTCGCAGTGGTCGACCCGGACACACTCGATGGTCGTCTCGATTCGATCGGGGAGGAAACGATGGTCGGGATGCCCGAGATCCAGCGACTGGTCCGTCGTCACGACGACTGTGTGTCGGCAGTGCTGATCAACGGGCGGGTCGCCTGGAGCGACGGCGAGTTCGTCAGCGGATTCGGGGATCGGCCCGGCTACGGACGAGTTCTCCGCTCGACGATCAAGCTGTGACCCGGAAGCTTGTCCTGCGGGTGGAACGTTCCCACTCGGAAAGCCGGGAGCATTGCGCTTCAGGAGCTTTACGGCTCAGGGGTTCAGACCTTTGCGGCTCAGGACCTTTGCGGCTCAGGGGTTCAGAGCTTTGCCCTCTGTAAACCATGACCAGGCCTTGGGACCCTTGCCGAAGCGCGACGAGACCTCCACGAGGTTGAACCCTGCAGCTTCGACGAGTTGGGCAGGATCGCGGGTCAGGTGGCACCCGCCGGCCAACCTCACCTGGAAGGGGTCGAAACGATGCTGGCGATGGGCGACCTTCGGGTCTGGCGCCAGGCCGTGTTCCAGGAAGTGGAATCGACCGCCCGGCTTGATGACCCTTCGAAGTTCGGCGAGTGCAGATTCCACGTCCGGGATGGTGCAGAGGGTGAACGTGCAGAGCGCTCCGTCGCAACTGTCATCGGGAAGCGGGACGGACTGGCCATCGAGCCCGATGTGTTCGATGGGGATCACTGATGCGTCTATCCGCTTCCGGGCCAATTTGCGGCCAAGCTCAGCCGGTTCGACCGCGTAG
>JBATWQ010000082.1:0-8943 GCA_049672765.1 Microthrixaceae bacterium
GGTCCCTTTCACAGCCTGGTCGATCGGTAGGGAGAACACCTTCCCATAGCGGTTGTCGAGGGCCTGGGCGAGTGGCGGCCGGGTGCTGCCCATATCGCCGATAGAGATCAACAGGCGCTCATCACTGGAAATAGCCAGACCACCTCCGTTGTGACCGGAGAATGGATGGGGAATCTTAAGAACGTCGCCGACAAGTTCGACCTTGTTGTCCGAGTACCGGTACGTGCGGAGCGTGACCGCACCATCCAGTGCGGTGAAAACGACGAAGAGATGACGACCGTCAGGTGAGAACATCACGTTCAGAAGGCCGCGCTCACCGTCAGTGGTGGTCTGGTCGGAAAGGTCCAGGATCGGGCTGCCGAAGTCGATGGTCGACCAGGATCGATGCTGGGTGATCGTCGCCCGGTGGACGACGCCGCCACGACTAGCAACAAGCAGAGTGGAGCCATCGGGGGAACCGGCGATAGCGGTCACGGTCCCCTCCAACTGATCTATGAGGGTCAGCTTCGCAGTCGGTCCACCACCGGGAGTCGTCTCGGCCAGATAGTCTGCCGGCGGTCCTGCACCGAGTGGGGGTTTCGCCGTCGGGATCTCCGACTTTCCGTCCGAACATCCCGAAACCAGAAGACTCGTGATCGTGAGGATCACTGCGCTCCAAGTTGCAACTTTCGTCAATCTCACAAGCAGCTCCTGATGGCTGACAATCTACTTTGGCTTGACCGCTTTTCCGACTTGTCGTGGCATCATGGCTGGGCATGTCCCAGATGAGTTTGAAGCTCACGGAGAGTGAGCAACGTCGCCTTGCGCGGCATGCTGCAGCGTCCAGGGGACGTGCCCGCAAGCTGCTTAGGGCGCAGCTTCTGCTACTGGTCAACGAGGGGAGATCCGTTGCCGAGGCCGCGTCCATCGTCCATACCGACGAGGAGCTGGCCCACCGACTGATCCGCACATTCAGGCGCCTTCCCCGTGCCAAGGTCCGCGCTACGACGGGACTGAGCCGCCGGTGGAACCGACTCCGGACCTGGTTGGGCAGTGCTCCCCCCGGTTTCCAGAATTCGTCAGGCAGACAGGTGGCACTGGATCTGCTCGTAGTAGGGGTGGCTGCTGCGATCCCGATGATCCTCGTCCTGAGGGCCCTGCTCGAGGGCAGGATGATCATGGGTAATAACGATTTCGGTTGGCACACCCAGCGGGGAATGAATTTCTCGCTCATTCCTTTCAGCCCGCCGAGCCCTCACTTTCTCTATCCACTGCTCGTCCGCGTCTTTTATCTCATAACCAGTCAGGTTTCTTTGGCGCTGACGGTAACGGTCGTCCTGGTGGGAGCCCGGGCATTGGCAGGAGGTGCGATCTATGCGATCGCCCGAGGTCGATTCAGTGACGGCGGCCCCAAGCTGGGTCGGACGGCGGCGATTCTGACCGCGACGTGTGCGCTGCTGATCGAGTCCCCGAGGGTGTTGCTGTCCGGCCCCCGTCTTGGTGACGGCGGAGCATTCCTACCGTTGCAGGCATGGTTCAATCCGACTGCCCTGACCGCGTTGCCGTTCGGGATCATCGGCGCTGCGCTGGTGGTGCGTTACGTGGACAGGGCAAAGAGGGGCCAACTCGGGTGGCGATTTCAGTCGCTGACTCTGCTGGTGCTCCTACTGGCGGCTCTGGCGAAGCCGAGCCTGACTCAGGGTGTCGTCCTGGTGCTTCCGCTGTGGACCTTGCTATATGCGAGGGACGGGATGGTTTCGGTCTGGAGGGTCACCTGGTGGGTGACGAGTCGACTTGTCGTTCCGTTGGCGGCCGTGTCCATTTGGCAGATCTGGTTTCTGTCTGACCCCTCCAGAAAATTTGCCCACGGCGGAGGTGGCTCGGTGGGGTGGTCGCCACTGACGACCGCCGAGACCTGGGGCTTGGGCAAGCCTGCGGCCTGGTTGGCCCTCTTGGTTCCGATGATCGGGATCGTCGTCGGCGGAACGGCTTGGTTGAAGCGACCCAAGATCGTTCTGCTCTTGTTCGCCCTGGCGGCCACGGCCGCCCAGGTGATGCTCATCGCGGAGAAGGGGGCGCGATCGAGCGACGGCAACCTCGGCTGGGGGGCACAACTGGTCTATTTTCTCCTGGCAATCGAGGCCATCCGGGAACTCTTCGCGAGCCGCAGGTCCGCGGGTGAGGCACACAAGACCCTCAACTTCCGGCTGGTCTTTGCAGGATTGATTCTGGTGGCTTCGCTGGCCAGCGGGCTTGTTGTGATCTACGACGGCGGAATCAGGGAATCCCCATGCCTGAGAGGGATGGTTTCGATCACGCACTACAACGCAGCGGTGCCAGGTGGAACCTACGTCGCCGAGGAGTGCGCCTAGAGCACTTCCGGTTGACATTCGAGCCACCGCTCACCGTCATTTTCGAGCGAGTCCGATATGTTCTGGCCTGCTCAGCGCACTGCCCGTACAAGTTCGAAAGCCTCTGCTGCCGACACACCGACTGTCGAGCCTCGAAGAGTGGCAAGGGCACGGACAGCAGTCTCGGAGCGGGGATGGGGAAACTCTCGCATTTCCGACCGATACTCCCCGAGCGCAGCCATCTTGAGGTCGATGGTGTCGGAAATATCGACGAATACGCTCGGGACGAAATTATTTTGCGCGTTGAATCCCCACTCGGTCGCCGATTGAACCTCGAAGGCGAGAACCGTGTGGATTGTCGATCCGGGCACAGGTCTGGTTGCGGTGAGAACCGCCTGGTGGGTCACCCGGTGATCGATGTTTAGGTCGCCGCGATGATGTGTGATCACGACTGCCGGTTCACGCTTCGCAATCTGAGCTTCGATCGATTTGGTGACGTCCAGCAGGTCGACGCTGTCGAAGCGGTTGTCGGGAAATTCGAGTTGGGTGACCGACCTGACCCCGATTATCGAGGCCGCCCTGAGACAGTCGTCGGATTGTGAGCGGAGTTCCGCTCTCCCAACCTGGGTGCGATCTGTGACCCGAGATGTGGTGCCCTCGCCAAGGATCAGCCAGTTGACCTCGTGGCCCTGCCGGATCAGCTTGGCGGCGTATCCACCGGACCCGAGCGTCTCGTCATCTGGATGGGCAGCTACCACTAGAACTTTCAACTCAGGAGTCCAAATGTTGACATCTATGGAACAGCCCCGAACCTTGATGCGCGCGCTAACGCTTACAGGACTGGATCTCGTACTGCAGGAGGCGGTTGTAGGACGCGAAGAAGTCCGAGAAAATCGGATTCTGTGTAAATAGGAGGTGAGTTATGTACCTGAGTGACGGCTCATTGATGTCATAGTCGGACGCGATCAACCTTCGTATCAGGTCGTCGGCCACTGCCTTGACCTTGGCCATATCGACGCGAAGCTCAACGGGCGTTGCAGATTCGTAGGCCTTCAGGACCTCCTGCGCCCGCAGGACCGTCTGCTTGCGATTCAATCCGGGGTTTACAAAGACGCTCACCAGCGATTGGAAGTATTGATTCATCCCACAAAGCGACTTCAAATCAACTACTGGAACGGGATACATCGGCGGCAAGGTCGTGGTGGGAGACGGCGGTGTCGTGGTGGTGGTTGTTACAGCAGTAGTAGTAGTGGGTGTGGTCGATTCCGGCATCGGTGTGGGAACAAACGTGTCGGCTCGGGGCACGCCCGGAAGCTCGGGACGCAACTGTCCTTCCACATCTTCGGGAAGGGGCAGGGTGGGGGCCGGTCCGAGAATGGTCGTGGAAGCTCCAGAGCCCGCTGGCTCTACCAGCTTGAATTCGCCGTTCTTGCCCTTACGCTCCCGGCTTGAGTAGCCAGGGGCGGAACCGACGTTCGAAACGTCAGTACCGCACGCGACACCGATGCTCATCACCAGTAGCAGCGAGCCGACCAGTCGAACACTACGTCTGTTCAACTCGACTCCATCCCAGACACATCTCCGAAGCCTAACGGGACGCAGGCGGAACCGTCAGTCGTGGAAGGCTTTTTATCACTCAACGAGGGCGGGTTCGGATTTTGCGGCGAACAGGTAATCATTGGAGAACATTCGACGGGCAAGTGGGCTGCTCATCTCCCAGTCGAGGCCGTTCCAGAAGAGGTTTTCGAACTCGAGTTGGCGATCTCCGAGCGTGATATTCCGTACGATCCGCTGCGAGCTGACGTGACCAGGATCATCAACGGCAATTTCCGTCGGGCCATATGAGGACAACGGGCGGACATCAGCGTCGCCAAGATGGTCGTTCCGGTAGGACACGAAGTCGTGCTCCAGGTGAACGACCGTAGGGAAGACCCGCCCTCTCTGTGGAGCGAGCGCAAGGTGGAGTTCCACCACCGACCTGAGGGCCGAGTCCATATCTATACCGAACGTCTCTTCCAAGATCTGGATGATCTCGTCGTAGAAGGGTTCCCAGGCGACTGGCGGCATCGTGTAGAGGTCGAAGAGTCGGCCAAAGAACGCGACCAGCGGATACCGGTTACCACGACCGATGATGGCCAGATCGATCGCGTCGGCTAGCTCCGATGCCAAGACTCCGTGGTCCCATTGGATGTATTGGAAGAGGTAGCGCAGAACGCCGTAGTGGTCACCACCTCTGAAAATCAGTCTCAGGTGCTCCATGCGTCGTAGATCGGTCTCGTCGAATGTGCTGGTAGAGACGACCTGCCCCTTTTCATTGCACTTGATCTGGTACTTCTCCCGATACTCGGGGGCATTCATCGGGCTGTTGGGCAACATGAGGAGTGGAAAGACCCGAGGTGTGATCTCTCGATCGAAACAGAATTGCAGGTCATGTTTGAATGACCGAATGGAGGACCCGGGAAGTCCGATTATCAGGTCGGTCATCATCGGTATCGACATTGCCCTAAACGTCTCAGCCAGGTCGTCGTATCGTTCAAGCTTGATGTTCTTGCGGTCTACGGCCTCAAGCACCTCGGCGTCGGCACTCTGGATCGACAGGGGCGAAGAAATGATCGTCAGATTGGCGTCGTAGAGAAGCCGATATATCTGCTGGGTGTACTTGACCGTGTTCTTGGCCAAGCCTGTGAACACAAGATTCGTCAGCTGTGGGTACGTCTTCTTGAGCTCGACCACGTGCTCAACAATCTCTACGTCCCGGGCAAAGATTCCGAAATTCGCGTCGGCGACAAGAATCATGGTGGTGGAGACGTTCGAAAGTATCCACTCGATCTCAGCCTTCACCTGGTCAAGATCGAACTTTCGCACCCGCGCCGACGTCGCTGATCCCCAATCACAGAAGGTGCAGCCGTAGGGACAGCCGCGATTTGTCTCGAGCGTCGCCCAGCGCCAATCGTGCTCCAGCAGCTCGTCAAATTCTCCGGTCAGGTATGGCGAAGGGAAGCTGGCCAACTCGACAGGTCTGGGTCTGTCCGGGTTGCGGACTATCTCCCCGCCGGGGGTCCGCCGTCTGAAGGTGATACCAGCGACGTTTTCGAGCCGCTCCACTGCTGAGGGACTCAGGTCGCCGTCCAGCGCATCCAGCAGCGCGGCAAAGGTCTCTTCGCCCTCACCCCTGGCCGCAGCGTCGACAGAGTCGTTGTCCATAAAGAACTGCAGAGAATCTGCGTGGTACTTGGGGGAACTCGGGCCGCCGTGAACGCACAGGCTCTCGGGGCTGATTGCCTTGATCCGCTTCGAGAGACTCAGATTTCTCTCTACGCTCCAGATGTAGTCAGGGAAGACGAAGATTGCAGGGACGGGCGATTCGGCCCACCGCGTGAAGGCCGTCTCGGGGTCGGCGAGCATCTTGTGGAAGTCGTACTTCTCGTTGAGGCGACCCCCATCGAAAGCCCGGGCGTAGGCCAGGAGCATTCCGACCGCGAGGCTCGGCTCGATCAGGCCGTCGGTTTGGATCACCTTCCCGAAGTAATAGAGCGGGATCACCGGGATACGGCCCTGGGCGCCGTCAGCTGCCGCCTGGCGCTCGGTGATCTGACCTGATTCGGGCACGAGCTGATCAGACACGACCTGATCGGCTGCGACCGGATGACTTTTCGAGGAGATGCGCTTTAGCCATGCCGAGACCCCGTGACCACCGGTTCGTCCGTTCTGAACCTCTAATCCGGCGCCATCTGAAACTGTCGGAGATTCTTCTGCGACTACGGCTGTATGCGTCTGTAGTGAATTTGCTGAGGCCACTACGGGCCTTCTGCGAACACCCGAAAGGGCTACAGCGTTTTCCCCGGGGGCGTCGGCCCCAGCGTCTACTTCGTCGCTGGAGCCATCCGACTGCGGAGTTGTCTCTGCCGATGAGCTTCCATGGTCTTCGAGGGTCGAGGTCTGACCTTGCTTGATCAGGCGCAGGCCGACAAGCCGACCCAGGACGAGGTTGACATCGACCCCCGGGACGAGCTGCTCGAGTTCAATCGGAGTTTTCGCCGCTCGGAGCAGGTCGAGAACCTGCAAGCTGTCGGAATCCAGTTCTGCGTGGCACCCAGATTCGCTCACCCACGCCAGCAGCCTGCCACCGTCAAGACGAAGTGCCAGAGGCTCCCAGACGACGAATGGTTGGTCGGGCGGCAGGTCGACGGTCTCGGTCGACAACAGGCCCAGCGAAATAGCCAGCACCGGGTCCGGAAGGGGGAGGCCGGCGACGACCGCAAGCTCGGGGTGGCCGGCCGTGAAGATGGTCGACAAATCGACCGGTCGAACTGTTCCGGCGTCAAGGTCGGCAAGGCCGACCTCTTCTGAACCTATGAGCACTACACCTGGCCGGTGGGGTGCCGGAGCCCCCGCACTGTGCATCATTCCCAAAAACCTCTCGCCAGCACGCTTCCTTCTCCCCGAGCATGGTACCACCGTGATCACAATTTCGGTCTGGTAATTCTGCCCAAGGAGGCGACTGCTGGCCTCTGGCGACAATTCGAATCAACCGCACTCGGCGCGAGGAATTTGGAATGGGTGGGCCGGGCGGCTTCCGCGTCCGCGCGCAGCCACACCGGACCCGTAAGTATTCCGAGCGGAATCGAAGGCGTGCCGGAGTTCCCACGCTCTACCTCGTCCAAATTAGTTGTGGCAGGAATCATCCAGCAGAGGTCGGGGAGACGGAGCGACCTGACTTGAGGTCAATTCTCAAAGTGGACAAACACGCTGGTAATCTTCACTGACCACCAAGGGCCATCATTGAAGTGAGACCGTGGATTCAGAGCCGATCGTAATTTTTGAGAATGTGACCAAGACATACCGCTATGGGAAGGAGCGATCAAACGCTCGAGCAGCAGTTCCAGGTCGGCTCGGCGAAATGGGTGGTGATCGGGCCTTTAATGCGCTTGAAGACGTGTCATTTACTGTTGGCCGGGGCGAGGCCTTCGGCATCGTGGGTCCAAATGGTGCCGGTAAATCGACGATTCTAAAGATCATGGCTGGCGCCGTATCGCCCTCAACCGGCTCAGTAATTCGACCCGTGAAAACTGTGTCTATAATTGAGCTTGGTCTCGGATTTGATTCTGACCTTACTGGCGTGGAGAATATCGAGTACGGCGGTGCCCTGCTCGGCATGACAGCATCTGATATTCAGGCCAAGCGCGACGAGATAATTGCCTTCGCAGAACTCGAAGGTTTTGAGACCATGCCGGTGAAACGGTACTCGACCGGCATGCTTGCTCGGCTGGGTTTTGCTTTGGCAACATCCATCGATGCCGACTTGTTTGTGGTCGATGAGGTCCTTTCGGTCGGCGACTGGCAGTTCCAGACCAAGAGTCTCGAGCGAATGAAGACCCTTCACAAGAACGGTGCCTCGATCATCTTTGTTTCACACAATCTTTGGGTTGTGAATCAACTCTGTGAGCGGGCCCTGTTCATCGAACATGGGCGAACTCGTGCTCTGGGTCCCACGGCCATGACTTTGGGGGCGTACCTTGGCGAGAAGCGCTACACGGTGGGTCGTGATGGTGTTGAAGAAACTTCAGGTTCCGGCGGAGCGGGCGGGGATGGCGCTTCTTCGGAAGGTGGAGCCAACGGGTTGTCAGACCAGATCTCCTACAGCCCTGACCAGAACCCCGAGTCATATGTGGACACGTCGACGCCCGAATTTGAGTACGCCGCCGATGCGGCTGACGATGTGGAAGCGCTGGACCTGGGTAACTTCCGCCCAGTCGTAATCCACTCAATCGTGTCTGACCCACCGGAGATTCCAAGCGGCGGTGGTTTCGTCCTGAGGGCAGAGATCGAGGTTAAAGTCCCCACTCACGACCTTGTTCTGGTGTCCTCGCTCTACTGGGCGGGTTACGCCACCTTCGCGCTGCCGGACGAACTGCCCTCTGAGTTTCTCCAGACACCCGGCAGATATCTGGTTGAGGTTGACTACTCGTTCATTCCGGCGTCGTCATCGACCACAACTTGGCAACTGGCGATCATCAGGGTCAATGAAGAGCTTGAAGATGCCGAGCAGCTCTTTCCCAATGCGATTGACCGGTTGACCACCCAGCTGCGGATCACCGGACCAGTTACTCCTCGTCCGGGAATCAACCTGCCCCATAGCACCCGAATCAAGTCAATCTGATCGAATCTTCCGATCGGCAACGTCCTCTGATCGGCCGGGTCATGTGTGCCGGGGACTGCAGCGTTTCCTCGGACGACTAAGCGACGTCAACCATCCTGGCTTCTATGGAGCGAACATAGGCCAAGGAGCCCAGGAAGAGCACTACCGCTACGCCAAGATGAATTAGGTACCCGGCAACTGGAAACCAACGGCCGAACAAGACCAGGTCGCGCACATTTGAAATTGCAATGGCAAAAGGATTGACAGCTGGGAACCACTGGAGCCAAGTCGGAAGTTGATTGGACTGATACATAATCGGAGTTGCAAAGAACACCCCGATCGTAATTAGCGTCATCATGTGTGCTACATCTCGGATGAACACCGCCACTGCTGAAAGAAAGATCGAAACTGTTGCTGTTGACAACAACAGGAGCAAGTAGGCGAATGGAAGACCTATAACGTGGTAGCTGAGGC
>JBATWQ010000083.1:0-7580 GCA_049672765.1 Microthrixaceae bacterium
GTCGCAAAGACGAGAGACGGGATTACAACCATCGGGGCCACCAAGGCCGGAGTCATATTCGCCGGCGGAATGAACGGCGGTGTCTACCGGCTCGACCCGAACGACTGGAAGGTCGACGGAGTGGCACCCGCGTCCCAAACCTCGACACCCGGTACCGGGTCGGAGGACCAACTGCCGGTCGAACTGTGCGAGATTCCCGAAATAGTGAAGGGCCTCGCACAGATCATCGATGCCGACGCCGCCAGCGCCCGCTCGGCGGTCACCAGTGCCATCGAGAAGCTGCAGGCGGTGAAACGACTCGCTCCCCCAGAGATGCTCCAAAAGGTCGAGTCGATAGAGGAAGCACTTCTGACTGCTGCAGACATCGGTGAGCAGACGGGCTGGAACACCAGATCTGCCGAGTTCAAGAACCTCGTGACCGGATTGAGCACCGGCCAAGGCCGCTGGGCGGACTTCGCAAAGTCGTTCCAAGAGGTGTCGGAGACTTTGGCGAATAGTTGCCCTTCGACAGCGTCAGGAGGCTGAGTCCGACCGGCCGGGCTTCACACGGATCGCTCGGACTCCATCAGCACCTGGGGAATGCGCCTCATCACCGGGGAGGTCAACTCCCAGTCATCCGCGATCCAGAATTCGTTCGACATGACGCTGTCCACGTCCGGGTGGGGGTGGACCCGAAGGTGGGCCGCCAGGTCCCCCGTGCAGATACCCCGTGGATCCTCAACTTCAAGTGTCCCGGAACCAAACTCCTGGAGTAGCTGATGCTGGCTAGGTGCGTCCGCTGACGGGTGAAGCGACCTGAACCAGGCGACGTAGTCGTGGTCGAGTCGAACCCGGCGTGGGAACTCGGCCAACGGCACGGGAAGGTGGGCGGCTTGCACCGCCAGCACGGTATCGAGCGCTGAGGTCTCAGCAACACCGAGGCGTTCAACCAGGATCCGACGGGCCTCACCGAGGAACTGCTCCCAATCAGGGGGCGGAACGGTGAAGTGCGCGAAGTGCTGGGCCATCCAGTGCAGATTCGGCCACGCCTGCGGCTCGGAGCGAACAGCGTCATCCACCGCCCTGTACAGCTCCAGCGCGAGGACTCCGCAGTCGTACTGAGCCCAGCGCGCCACGTGGCGAAGTACTCCGAAATGGTCGAAGGTTCGATAGATCCTTCGCAGGCGAAGCATCTGGGCGTAGTCGGCGTCATCGAAGGACGCCGCTTCGACGACGATGCCGCTTCCATCGACCCTGATTCTGTTCTGAGCCCGGTACTCCGGTGAGTTCATCGGGCTGTTGGGCAGGACCACCGTCGGATAGATCCGCGCCGTCAACTCGCCGTCGATGCATTTCTGAAGGTCTGCCGCAAACGCGTCGACCGTGGACCCGGGAAGGCCGAGCATCAGGTCGACGGCCAGTGGCAGGCCGAGCTTGCGGAACTCCTCGGTCAGTTCGTCGTAGCGCTCAATCCGGATGTTCTTGCGGTTGATGTTCTGCAGCGTTTCTTCGCTCGTGGTCTGGAGTGCGACAGAGCCCTCCGTCGCGATTCCAGCTTCGATCCAGGTCTTGACGATTTCTGCGGCTCTCAACGTCTGGTTCTTTGCAAAGGAAACCAAAACGGCTCGGGGTGCGCCCACGCGAACCTTCAGTTGGGCGATGTATTTGGCTATCTCCAGGTCTCGGGGCAGCATTCCGAAGTTTGCGTCTGCAATAAAAAGGGTGCCGACGTCATGTTCCGCAATCCAGTCGAGCTCGGCGAAGACGCGTTCCAACGGGAAGGACCTAACCCGGGACATCGTTGCCGATCCCCAGTCGCAGAAGGCGCACGCATAGGGGCATCCGCGGTTGGTCTCGAGCGGCATCAGGTCAAGCAGTCCCCCGTCGAGGTGCTCGAACAGTCCTGTCAGGTACGCGGACGGTAGATCTGCAAGCTCAGCGACGCGCTGTCGCGGTGGTCCTATGTTGACCTCTCCGTCCGATGAACGGACGATGGTGCCAGGTACACCCATCAGTGTGTCCGGATCGAGGCCGGAGGCCAGCTGGTCCATGATTTCGACGATCGTCACTTCGCCCTCGCCGTTTACGAGGACATCAATCTCGGGATGCTGGTCCAGGAACCGACGGGCGTCCGCTTCGTATTTGGGGGTGCTAGGTCCACCGTGGATTATCAGCGAGCCGGGGCAGAGGGACTTGACCTGCTCCGACAGTTCCAGGTTCGTGCCGATCGACCAGACGTAGTTCGAGAACAGGAACACCGACGGCACCGGGTGCTCCTTGATTTCTGCCAACGTCGTCGCAGTTTCCCGACGCAGTGGGCGAAGGTCGAAGTGTTCTGTTAGCGATCCGCCGTCGTGGGCCCGCAGGGCGGCGCCCAGCATCCCGAGGGCTAGGGGTACTCCGGCGATGTGGGACGAACAGATGGAGTAGACGGGTACCAGGCCATCGGCTGCACGGACGCCGATGTCGTCAGCTTTTGGATCGGCCGCTACCGGACGCAGATAGCCGGCTGCCCCGTCAGCGTCTCCAATTGACGCGTCGCTGAGATAGAAGTAGCCGGAATCAAGAATGGAACCGAGGATCCGGACGGTGGGTTCGTCCGCATCGAAGCCCCACTGTGCATCGGCGAGCAGTCGCAGCTGGATAGCAGTGAGGTGGGTTCTCGTATCTGACGTGGCGGCCTTGAACGTGACTTCTCGGTCCTGGACCAACATGGCGAGAGGACAGCGGAACTTGATCCGGGAATTCGGTCTGATCCAGCGCTCCGGATGAGCAGCTTCACCGCCAGCGCCCACGCCTGGTCGCTCCGAGCGACCCTCAACCCGCTGGTATGCCTGCCCAGCTGTCTCGCCGCTGGGCCCGGCGATCAGCGCCTCCGCCTGGTCCGATGAAAGTTCGATCGCAGTGTCGGACTGGGACAACGCGACCAGGCCGTCGTCGGTGGCAACGAGGAACAATGGCTGGTCAGAACTCATGAACCGGACAGCAGCGGAACAGCCGTTGCCATCGGACGAGCCAGTTCCGAATCAAGTTCCCAATCGTTGAGAACCCAGAACGGATTGTCGCAGGCCTCTTCGCGACGGATGCTGAAGCCGTTGCGGAGAAGCCGGGCGTCACAAATACCCGCAGGATCATCCACCACCAGTTCACCCGCCGGCATGTCGATGAGGGGCCTGATACCGGCAGCGTCCTGCGCCCCGAGCGAAGTCGAGTGGTACCAGGTCGCGTAGTCGTGATCGAGCGACAGCCGATCCGGGAACTGCCTGCCGTGAGATGGCATCAGGAATTTCTGAACAGCCAGGACAGTGTCCATGGCGCTGTCACGCTCGATGCCGTAGGTTTCGGAAAGCAGCCTGACCACTTCGTCATAGAACGGGGGCCATCCGCCGGGAGGCGCGGTGATCAGGTCGAAGTAACGGCCCACCCACGTGAGTAGCGGATACTGCTCGGGTCGCTCCTCGATCGTCTGATCGATTATGTGGATCAGGTCCAACGGTCGCACTTGGTGCTCGACCTGCAACCAGCGGAACAGGTGCCGCAGCAATCCGTAGTGTTCACACGCACGGAAGAGAAGTCTGAGTCGACGCATCTCGTCGAAGTCTTCACGGGTATAGCTGATTGTCGAGACGAGGACGTTTGCCTCGTCGGTCACGATCTTGAACCGCTCCTTGTACGAAGGGGCATTCATCGGACTGTTCGGAAGCAGAACCGTCTCCATCATGCGCGGGGTGACTTCCTGGTCCAAGCAGCGCTGCAAGTCGTTCTTGAACGACTCGATCGTCGCTCCGGGAAGGCCCATGAGCAGGTCGGTGACGATGGGCAGGCGGTGGCGGCGGAATTCTTCGGCGAGTGCGTCGTACTTCTCGACCTTGATGTTGGACCTCTCGACGTTCGCCAAAGTCGTCTCGTCAGTGGTCTGCAGGGCCACGGATCCCTCGGCGCAGATTCCCGCATCCACCAGGATGCGGACGATCTGGGCCGTGTTCTTCACCGTGTTCTTGGCGAACGAGCAGATGATCTGGGACGGGGCCCCGTAGCGCTTCTTCAGATCGGCGATGTGCTGGGTGACCTCGACGTCATGGGCGAATAGTCCGAAGTTGGCATCCGCTAGGAAAACCTCCGATATTCCCCGGGCAGCCAGCCATTCGAGTTCGGCAAAGACGCGATCGTGTCCGAACTGACGAATCCTTGAGTTGGTGGCCGAGCCCCAGTCGCAGAAGGTGCAGCCGTATGGGCAGCCTCGGTTGGTCTCGATGGTCGCCGAACGCCAACGGGCGGGGTCGATCTCATCGAACTCTCCGGTCAGGTACGGCGACGGATATTCGTCCATATCCGTGGCCCGTTTGCGGTCCGGTGTTCGTACGAGCGTGTAGTCGTCGGAGGTTCCGCTGCGGAACGTGATTCCCTCGACCTCACTGAGATAGTCCGAGAGTCGGGACGAATCCGGATTTGGCCCCAGGGCTGCCAGAAGGGCGGCGACAGTCAGTTCACCCTCACCACGCGAAAGGACATCTACGTGAGGGTTCTCGGCGAAGAACCGCTCGGCATCCGCTTCGTACTTGGGGGCATGGGGGCCACCGTGGACGGTGATGGAGTTGGGATTCAACTCCTTCACCCGGGAACTGACCGCCAGGTTGTGCTCAATGGACCACATGAAGTCAGAGAACAGGACGATCGCCTGCCGACCGGTTCGTTCCAACTCTTCGAGCATCGGGTCGGCGTCAATGCGGGCCTTGCGAAGATCGAAGTTCACATTGAGCGCGCCTCGGTCGGCGACCCTTGCGTACGCCATGATCAGGCCCAGGCCGAGGCTCGCGTTGTGCTCGGGTGAGTAGTAGACGGCGAACACTGGTGTCCGTGGGTCAAACCGCACCGACCCGGACGGCTCAACCGTCTGCACCGGCTCAACCGTCTGCACCGGCTCACCCGTCTGCACCGGCTCGGCCGTGGCAGCGTCGAGTTCGGGCGGGTCGGTCTCGAACTCGGGCGGGTCAATGTCGCCATCGGTTGCGGCAGAGTCGGCTTCTGTCCCCTGGCTTTCTCCCTCGACATCCGCAGGTTCGTCCACAACCTCAGTCGCCGCCTCGATCCAAGGGTCTTCCGATGCGGCAGTCCCGGGATCTTCTGACCATGCAAGCTCTGCTGTCTGCGGATCGGTGACCGGCTCCGGATCGGGCCAGTCGTCGCTCTCGACCCCAAATCTGTTGAGCAGGCTCTGGGCAGCGCTGCGACCCATCCGTATACCGGAACGGCGTAGGCCACGACGTGCCCGCACGGCCGCCCGATAGGCAACCACCCTTGCTGCACCCACACCCGAGGGAAGATCTTGCAGCAGTCCGGGCTGGTGCTCCTCCGCCACGGGAGCGTGGTCCGAAGGAACCTTCTCGACGACTACTTCCCCCTCTGACGATTCCGCCGTTGGAACCGCAAGATGTTGATCGTCAGGCTGATCGTCGGAGGCGACCGAACTGTCGGCGGCAACCGTTACGCCCTCGCCGGCATCGATCTCATCCTCGGCTGATTCAGCGTCCCCGCCAGGTTCAACCGGGGTCGCCGCGCCCAGAGCTGACTCGTCCTCGGATTGCCCGCCGGCTGACATTTCGTCCTCGTCGCCTACCGAGGCCGGTTCGGGAACGATGGACCGCTGGAGCTTCACCAACCCGCATTCAGCGAGTTCAGCGGCTGCCTGCCTGAGTTCGGTCCCGTCGACAGGCCAGTCAGACCCTGCGGCAAGGGTCTCCAAATACTCGATTGTCGTAGGAAACCTCGCCAGGTCCAGGACCGCCAGATGCGCCGTGCCCAGAGGGACATACGATCCGCGGTCATCGTCCCATGCCAGGACGGTCCTTCCCTGCTGACGGAGCACCAGCGGGTGAACCGGGGTCAACTCGTCGAAGTACCCACAGGCCTTGGCCCGAGGAACTGGGCTGGTGGCCAGTAGCAGAGGTGACGGGTCAGGTTGATTGAGTTGCACCACCATTTCCGCAATATCGAGCGGCTCGAGGTCAGTGGCTTTCAACGGGGCAACGAAAAGTCCCAATGGATCGGCGACCAACAGGCGGGTACACCCCTCAACTGGTTCGTTGTCTATTGCCCCCTCCGTCACTCCGGTCTCCTTCAAGTCTGGTGAACTTCGTGGTTGGGCAGAAAACCGTGCATCGGCCCATTCTCGCGTACTTCCGCTCATTTTCGGCAGGACTTGAGAGATGTCAAGAGAGCAGAAGTACCGCCGGCGACTCAGGTCAATGATCTTGACGTGATGGCCATCCCGCACCCGCATATACCTGGCGGCGAATCTCGGGCCCTTCCTCAAGTAACAGCGCGAACTCCTTTTCGTCACAACTCTGATTGACGAAGTCAGCCAGACCGATCCGCTTCTGGGTGGAGGGCCGCCCGATGACCATGTCGATCGAATGGTCGACGAAGAAATCGTCATCGACCTCGAAGACCTCCCACTGGGGCTCAGGGCCACGCTCATCGAGGTGGTAAAGAACCGCTGTTTCCTCGGACGGCAACGTCTCTATCTGCACTGCTCGTCGCGGCTTGTCACTGAGGTTCTCCGATGACCAGTGCAGGAGGCTGTCGTCGAAGATCAACGCCTCGCCGGCTACCAGCGTTACGGGTTCCAGATAGCGCTCGATGAGGGCGTCTTCGAATTCTGCAAAGAAAGGTGGAAGCTGTGGTGTAGCTACATCTGGAAGTATCTTGTGGCTACGAGGGACGACGCGCAGCGTTCCGTTTGTCTCGTCGACGTCATGCATCGGACACCAGACCGTCAGCGTCGTGATCGACAGATCAATGGTCGTCGGCCAGTTCTGGTGGATCTGGAACCGACCGACGCCGGGCTGCTTGACATAGAGGTTGCTCGTGAGGATCCGGTAGTCCGCCATGAACACATCGACCTTGGGTTGAAAGACCCGGCGAATCAGGTCCTGCGCCTGGCGCTTGTATTCCTTGTTCGTGTCCAGAAACGTGCAGTGATACGAGGAACGGTTCAAACCGGTTCCATCGGGAGCCCAATTGTCGTCAGGTCTCAGTTCGTCGAACTCGCCGTTGAACGCGGCAAGCTCCGAATCGTCCAACATTTGGACCTTTATAAATCCGACGTCGAGAAGCTCTTGCTGCTTGGCCAGGTCATTGAGGATCCGCCGCATAACCCAACGCTACCGCCCAATCAGCTGGACTCATCCATTGCCCGACGCGCCAAGGCTTCGAACTGTTCCGGCGACCAGTCGATCCGATGCTGGAGCCACTCGCCCAGAAAGCGACTGGGAGGCGATGGTCTGGCCATTATGTCGGCCTCGAAGAAGAAATTGTCGTCAATTTCATAAGCCTCAACCGTCCCGTCAGTTGTGGTCTCATCCCTGAAGTAGTGCATCAAATGCGCGTCACCATGACTTGCAAAGCTGTTGACCGCCAAACGGATCTGGTCGCTGTGGTTGGGTGGCGAGCTGTGAACAGTTGATGCGTCGAAGAGAACCAGCGACCCTGCGGGAACGGTGAGCGGCACGGACAGTTCAGCCATGATCTCGCCGAATTGGGCCAGCTGCCACGGGATGTTCAGGGTTCTCTGGAGGTTGCCAAACCGATGACTACCGGGC
>JBATWQ010000084.1:0-4953 GCA_049672765.1 Microthrixaceae bacterium
CTCCAGGACAGTGAAACCGAACTCCTCCAGATCCGACCGCTGCGACTCGTCCCCCAAGTAGTAGTCGACCGTCAATCGGTCACCGTTGTGTCGGGGTACCTGGGCAGATGAGGCGAACCCCGATGGGACACCGACGGTGGTTCCCCGGCGCTCAAGTTGCAGATACACCCCGGAGAACATTGCCGTGCTCGTCAACGAGGCGGACCCCTCGAGTCCCAACGGCTCGCCGTGTGAGTCCTCGATAATCCGATCCGCCAACGCCACAGCGACTCGGCCCTGCACGATCGTCGGATCGTCGCCGCTCAGGTGCGACACACAGAGTCCCACCGCCACCAAGCAGCAGACAGCGGCCACTAGCCACTGTGCCCGTACGTGGAATGTCGAGTTCGACCTGATCCGCTCCGGGCCAATGATTGCCGCGACGCCAACCGCGACAAGCATTGCTCCAAGAGCTCGCTGACCCGAGATCAAGTAGCTGTACGGACTGCCGCTGATGGACGCGGCAGCGATGATCCCCCCGAGCACGGCCGTTGTCGCCACTGCCAATCCGCCCAATGCCACCCGGTCACTCCGCCTCCACGCCAGCACTGCGCCGACAAGCGGTACCAGGAGCAACACCGGGATTGCCGCGCCCCTGTTGAACACCTCAGAGGCCTTGTGTGCGGGAAGCAACCAGTCGGGAAGTATGGAAAACGCATGCGAATATTCCGCCAGCCCCGAACCCAGGCCCAAGGCGTCGCCTTGTGGGTTTCGGAGAGTCTTGAAAACCGTCGTGAGGTTCCCCGGCGAGTTGGTCACCTGCTGCAGCAGCGGAGGCAGCCAGATTCCGAACGACACGGCAAGCCCTATCAAGATTGCCCGCCAAGGCACATGGACTCGATCAGACCAAGCAGCGTCACCGGGATCAGCATCGCGGGTCACCACTCCCAAGAACATGAGGACGATGGAGACAAGAACCGTCGCGCCGACGATGGGAAGCGTGCCAGTGTGGCTCTGAATGAGCAGCGATGCCACAGGGGTGAGTAGCGCGGCACTCAGCACCTCACGGCGAGTGGTTCCCCAGCCGAGCGCCACGAGGGTTCCGATGAGTACCAACTGGAAGTACGGGTTCCAAGGCGAGCGCGCAATATAGGCAGGCTGGGACAGAACCGTCAGAGCCAATGCCGCTACCACCAACAGACCCGTCGTTCGATTGACCCGGCGGCAACTCAACCAAGCAAGAACGATCGCGGTCAGGTGGATCAGTAGCGTGCCGACGATCAGGGCGCTCGACCGCGAGCCCAAAATGCGATACGGAATCGAGAGCAACAGGAACTGTCCGGGCCCAAGGTGGAAGCCTCCCAGCCGCGAGTAGGCGCCCAGCAATGGCATGTCCGTGGGTACGGCACGGACACGCAGTTCGATCAAAGCGTCGTCTGAGATGGGCTGCCACCCGCTGAGTAGGGCCGCAACTGCCGTAACCAGAAAGCCGAGTGCCAACGCCGACTGGGCAGTCCATTCCGGAGAATCCGTACCGAGTGATCGCCGGGCAGACTTCAGCGCGGATATCAGGGCGGTCCGCAGACTCGACCCTGAGTCCGAAGCCGCAGGTATCACGCCGACGTCAGCGACTCTCCGTCGACCTCGTAGAGAACCGATGCCCCGGCCTCGACAGCCGGCACCAGACCCGCAGCTGTGGGTAGCACCTGCTCTGCATAGAAACGAGCTGTGGTGATCTTGGCGTTCAGGTAGCTGACGTCGTCCGAGCCGCCGTCTATCTCCTTGCGGGCAGCGAGGGCCTGCCGGGCGAGGAGCCAGCCGCCGGTCACCGTTCCGAAGACCCTCAGGTACGGCGTAGCGCCGGCGAGAGCCTGCACCGGGTCCTCGATGCCGTTGGTCATGATCCACTCGGTGGTGCTCGTCAGGGCTTCGATGGCCTCGCTGAGCGCTGTGTTCATGGAGGCGAAATCGTCACCGGCCGCAGCGAGTTCGCTGACGGTGTCGCGCATCTTCTGCAGGTGGTCATTGACCACGCCGCCCATGCGCAGACCCAGCTTGCGTCCCACTAGGTCCATCGCCTGAATGCCGTTGGTGCCCTCATAGATAGGGGCAATCCGCATGTCCCGGTAGTGCTGGGCGACACCGGATTCTTCGATGTAACCCATGCCGCCGAACACCTGGATGGCGGTGGAGGTGACGTCCATGCCGACGTCGGTACACCACGCCTTGGTGACCGGGGTGAGCAGTTCGGCGATCTCTTCCCAGCGCTCGGCATCCTCGCCGTCGAGGGCTCGGGAGAAGTCGATGGCGGCGGCGTTGTAGATCACGAGTGCGCGCATCGCCTCGATGTGGCTCTTCATCGAGAGCAGCATCCGACGTACGTCAGGGTGTTCGATGATGAACGCCGGCTCCTTGGAATCGCCACCGATCTTGCGACCCTGGCGACGTTCCTGGGAGTAGGCGAGGGCCTTCTGGTACGCGGCTTCACCGAGCGCCACGCCTTGGATGCCGACAGCGATACGTGCCGAGTTCATCATCGTGAACATCGCCCGCATGCCCTGGTTCTCTTCACCCACGAGGTAGCCAACCGCGCCGCCGGCATCGCCGTAGCTCATGACGCAGGTCGGTGAGGCGTGGATACCCATCTTGTGCTCGATCGACACGCAGTTGACGTCGTTGCGTTCGCCGATGGATCCGTCGTCGTTGACCATGAACTTGGGGACGATGAACAGCGAGATTCCGCGGGTGCCGGCGGGAGCCTCGGGGAGCCGTGCCAGGACCAGGTGGATGATGTTCTCTGCGAGGTCGTGTTCACCGAACGAGATGAAGATTTTGGTTCCGCTGACCAGGTATGTCCCGTCACCCTGTGGGACAGCCTTGGTCGTGCAGAGACCGACGTCGGAGCCGGCCTGTGGTTCGGTCAGGTTCATGGTGCCGGTCCACTCGCCGGTGATGAGCTTGCGGAGGTAAACCTCCTTCTGCTCCTCGGTGCCCCATGCCTGGAGGCACTCGATGGCGCCGCTGGTCAGTCCGGGACACATGGTGAGTGCACCGTTGGCGGCAGTCTCGAACTCGGCCGCAGCTGCGAATGCCGATTCGGGGAATCCGGCGCCGCCGTATTCGACGTGGGCATTGAGCCCCTGCCATCCGGCCTCGACGAACTTGGCGTATGCCTCTTTGAAACCGGCCGGGGTCTTGACTCCCTCAGGGGACCAGACCAGACCCTCGCGGTCGCCCGACGCGTTCAGCGGAGCGAAGACTTCCTGCATGAACCGGCCCTGCTCCTCGAGTACGGTTGCGACGGTCTCAACGTCGGCGTCCCCGTACTTCTTGGTGACGGCGAGCTTCTCGAGTTCGCCAATGTGGCGAAGGGCGAACAGGGCGTCTTTGACGGGGGCACGATACTCAGACATTTGCTCATGTTACCGACGGGTAACCCGCGAGCGACAGTCTGAGCGGTACTTTCCGTGCCGCACCGTCGGGTGTCTCAGGCGGTGGGGTGGGGGCTCATGACCGCAATAGGAAGACTCATCCCGACCGCTCTGGTTCTGAAACCGGCGATCTTCCTGCCCGTTTGAACCGCGGGCTTCGGCTTTCCAAGCAGCTCGCCCAGCGACCGAGCCGTGGACTCCAGATCGGGTGCTACGAGCGCGAGGCCGAAGATCGACGTGGCTTCGTCGGTCACAGGTTCACCGACATCAGGCCCGACCAACTCGAGTATGACGTCGCCCGCCCAGAAGAAGCTCTGGGCCGCTGGGAATCCCCCGCTGGTGGTCGTGCGCCCTCCCCGCCTGGGGAACCCTGCCGCTTCAAGGGCTGCGATTGTCCGCTCACAGTTGCCGGATCGGATGACGATGTGGTCGATCGATGCGATGCCGTTCGGGTGCGGCTCCGGGTTTGGGTGGGGGCGTGGATGTGGGTCCAGGTTTGGCTGCTGACTCGGGGTCGGCCCGTCGATTGCGTGCGCGGTTCCGTCAGTTGCAGCGTCGCTTGTGGCTACAGCGGTTTCCGCCGAACCATCGACCGTAAGACCGTCGATCTCGGAGACGTTTACACCGATTCCGTCAAAGCTCCAGGACCTGAATCCGCCGTTACCGCTCGTGAGCCGGATCGCGGTCGAGCCCAGGACGCAGACGCCCTCCGCATCGACGTTGAATCCACCGGCACGCCACGACCCCGGACTGTCGGCAATCTCGAGGGTGCGGAGTTGGGGTCCACGGGTGGACGATCCATGCGCGGGAGAGCCCTCCGACACACTGCTGCCAGGCTGATTGGGATCTGAAGGCATGCCAGAAACTACCGTGGCGGCCGTGACGTCGACCGACCTACAGACTCCAGTGCTGGGGGAGACCCTCTACACGCGTCGGGCGCTCACGTGGCTGCTAATCGCCGTCGCCGGTTATGTGGCCTGTTCGATCATGGCCAATGTCATGTCGGTGCGCATTCTTCGACTCGGACCCGACTGGGCGAGCTTCTCGATAGACGCCGGAACGCTCACCTATCCGCTCACCTTCACCCTGCGTGATCTGATCCACAAGGTGGGTGGGCGATCGGCTGCCCGGACGGCGATCTTTGTAACTGGTGCGCTGAACGTGGTGCTCGCGGGCGCCCTGTACCTGTCGGCGATTCTTCCGGCAGACCTGGCTGTCACCGGTGCTGCCCAGGACTGGTTCGGTCCGGTACTTACTCCCGTCACCCGGATCGTCGCGGCGTCGGTGATCGCCCAGGTGCTCTCGGAACTCGTCGACACCGAGGTGTACCACCGGTTCGTCAGACGCTTCGGGCATCGGGTCCAGTGGGGTCGGGTGCTCTCGTCCAACGCGCTGTCGGTCCCGCTCGATTCGGTAATCTTCGTGACGATCGCGTTTGCCGGAGACGTCCCGTTTGCAGTTGCGGTATCAATCATCTGGGCGAACATCGCGGTCAAGGGGTTGGCAACGGTTCTCAGCGTTCCCCTGATCTATCTGGTCCCGG
>JBATWQ010000085.1:0-15944 GCA_049672765.1 Microthrixaceae bacterium
GGCGAGCACGGGATCGGACTTGCCAAGAAGAAGTACTTCAACGAACTCGAGGATCCCGCCAAGGTCGATCTGATGCGTAGGATCAAGACGTCATTCGATCCGACGGGGATTCTCAACCCCGGGATCCTTTTCGACAACCAGCCTGGTTGAGCCGACCCACTAGAAGCCATGTAACCCGTCCGCTCACCGGAGCGGACTCTGAGCAAGGGAAAATGATGAACGGCGCACACGCATTGATCCGCACTTTGGTGGACGCAGGAGTGGACACCTGTTTCATGAACCCCGGTACTTCCGAGATGCACTTCGTTGCGGCCCTCGATGACGTACCCGAGATGCACTCGGTTCTGGCCCTCTTCGAAGGAGTGGCGACCGGTGCCGCCGACGGTTATGCACGCATGTCGGGAAAGCCTGCAGCGGTGCTGTTGCACCTGGGCCCGGGCCTTGGAAACGGCCTCGCCAACCTGCACAACGCCCGTCGCGGTCGTGTTCCGGTGGTCAACATCATCGGTGACCACGCCACCTACCACCAGAAGTACGACGCGCCGCTCCAGAGCGACATCGACTCCATCGCCAAGGGAGTCTCGGGCTGGATCAGGATGTCGACCGACCCAGAACAGGTGGCCGGGGACGCAGCCGCCGCGGTCGCCGCAGCGTACGGTCGCCCGGGTCAGGTCGCGACTCTGATACTCCCAGCCGATGTGTGCTGGCTCGACTCCCCCGGACCGGTGCCTCCTCTGCCCGTCCCGACCCGCCGAGAAATTGCCACGAGCAGTCTTGAGACGGTCGCCGCTCTACTGCGCGGCGAAGGCGCCACGGCGATCATGCTCGGCGGGTCATCGCTGATGGAAGAGGGCCTCGTCGCAGCGTCCCGGGTCGCCAACGCCTCCGGGGCGAAGCTTCTGGCAGAGACCTTCCCGACCCGCCTGCAGCGCGGCGAAGGCATACCGGCTGTGGAGCGCCTCGGCTATCTCGCCGAATTCGCCCAGGCTCAACTCGCCGGAATCGACAACCTGATCCTGGTCGAAGCTTCGTCGCCGGTGTCGTTCTTCGCCTATCCGGACAAGGCTTCCGACCTGGTGCCCGAGGGTTGCCAGGTCCACGTCCTTGCAGCTCCCGGCGACGATTCGATCAGTGGACTTGAAGCGCTCGCGGAGTTGCTCGGAGCAGCCGCAGACTCTGCGACCCTCGCCTGTGCGTTCCGGCCCGAGCGCCCCACCGGCGCACTAAACGCCGAGACATTCGCGAGCGCCGTCGGTGCGCTGCTTCCCGAGGACGTAATCGTCGTCGACGAGGGCAACACGGCTGGATTGTTCGTCTCGGGCTTCACGGCCGGTGCGCCCCGTCACGACTGGCTATGTCTGCCCGGGGGCGCGATCGGATTCGGAATGCCGGTCGCAACTGGCGCCGCAGTCGCGTCCCCCGGTCGACGGGTCCTGAACCTGCAGGCCGACGGCAGCGCCATGTACACGATGCAGTCGTTGTGGACCCAGGCCCGTGAGAATCTTGACGTCACGACGGTCATCCTCAACAACCAGTCGTACGCCATCCTCAACCTGGAACTGACCCGCGTCGGCGCCAATCCCGGGCCCAAGGCGCTGGAAATGTTGGACCTGACCGGGCCGTCGCTCGACTTCGTCTCTCTTGCCACGGGCATGGGAGTCAAGGCGACCCGGGCGACCACGGCCGAGGAGTTCACCGAGCAGTTGGAAACGGCGCTCAACACCCCCGGTCCGAACCTGGTCGAGGCGATCCTTCCCCCGACACTCTGATCAGGCCCGTTTGTCCACCACGCAAACCAGAGAATCTGGTCAGCTGAGCGTCGCAGCACTGCTCGACAAGGTCGTCGCGGCGATCCCCGATGGCGAGGAGCGCGTCGAGCAGCGCGACATGGCCAACGCCGTGCACGAGGCGTTCGAGCTGAAACAACACCTTGCCGTGCAAGGGCCGACCGGTGTCGGCAAATCGATCGCGTATCTGATCCCGGCGATCCTTGCCGCCCGCAAAGGTCGACGGACCGTCATCGTCACTTCGTCGAAGGCGCTCCAGGACCAACTTGCCGCAGTCGAACTCCCGTTCCTGCAATCGGTGCTCGACCATCAGTTCAGCTTCGCGGTGCTGAAGGGCAGGTCCAACTACCTGTGCGAAGCCGCCGCGTCCGAGGTGCGGGTCCAAATCTCGGGGATGGGACAACAGGGACTCGATCTGGGATCGGTGACCGCGACCGGCGACCTGGATCTGAGCGAGGACGAACTCAAGTCCGAACTCGATGAAATCCTCGAGTGGGCGGATTCGACGATGACGGGCGACATGGCCGAACTCGAAAGCACCCCGCACTGGCGGTCATGGTCGAGCGTGTCGGTCGGACCCGGCGAATGCATCGGTGCTGCCAAGTGCTCGTTCGCGTCGAAATGCTGGTCCGAGCTTGCCCGCGCCAGCGCCGACGAGGCGGACATTCTGGTCGTCAACGCCCACCTATACGGCGCCCATATCCAGACCGGCGGAGCCCTGTTGCCAGAGCACTCCCAGCTGGTCATCGACGAGGCGCACGAGTTCGAGGATTCGATCGTCGGGTCACTCAGCATCGAGTTGACCCCCGCTCGTATCGAAAACCTGCTGCGCACCCATCGGCGATGCATGGCCGAGGACGACAAGGTCACCAAGGCGTTGCGTGCAGCTGCCGAAGGGCTCGAGGACAGCCTTCGACTGGTCGGCGTTGCTCGCCTGCGGGACGGTTTGACCGACGAGTTGACTGCAGCCGTGACCACGGCGTCAGCGGCTGCGGACCGCGCGCTCAACAGCTTGAAACTGGCTCTTCGAAGCGCCGGTGCGTCGTCCGCGAAACACCGCATAGAAACGGCGATCCGCAGCGCAGACTCGTTGGTGGTCGACACCACGGCGCTGCTGGGCAAGCTGCAGAACGGTTCGGTGCTGTGGGTCGAACAGACCCGGGGCGACAAGTACGCGCTGCGGCTGACCAGGATCGACGTCGCAGCCACGCTGCGGGCCCGGGCCTGGGAAGAGAACGAGATCACCGTCGTGTGCTGCTCGGCCACTCTCGATGAGGGGACCGCCGGGCGCCTGGGACTCGACGCCCACTATCTGTCGGTCCCATCGCCGTTCAACTTCAGCGACAACTCGGTGCTCTACGTCCCGAAGATCCACAAGCCGAATCACCCCGATTGGCCCGTGGACGTCGCGGATGAGATCGAGCACCTGGTTCGTGTGGCCAACGGGCGGACCCTGGCTCTGTTCACCTCGACGAGAATGCTGCGTATGACCGTCGAGGCGTGCCGCGAACGTCTCGACGGCTTCACGATCCTTGCCCAGGGTGACGCTCCAAACCCGGTGCTACAGGAACAGTTCCTGGCCGACGAGAACGCGAGCCTGTTCGCCACGGCGAGTTTCTGGACCGGCATGTCGAGTCCGGGGACGACCTGCTCGGTAGTCGTGATCGACAAGATCCCGTTTCCCGTGCCGAGCGACCCCATCATCGAGGCTCGGTGCGAAATGGTCGGCGACGCCGCGTTCATGCAGGTCTCGGTACCCGCGGCGGGAATGCAGTTGGCCCAGGGTGTTGGCAGGCTCATCAGAAATGCAACCGACCGCGGGGTCGTTGCGGTCTGTGATTCGAGGCTCGCCGAGGCCCGCTACCGCTCCCAGATCCTGAACCTGTTGCCGCCGATGCGACGGGTCAGGAACAGGGACTTCGTGGACCGGTTCATAACCAGCCTGGACCTCGACGGAACTGACGAACTGACCGAACTGACGAACGCGACGAGTCTGACGTCTGATATCGCTGGAGGCGCCGGTCAGCCGATGCGTTCGAGTTGCCAGTCCCTCGGGTCGGGGTGACGCAGCCGACGGCGGTAGGTGACGGTATAGGCGGGCCAGTTGTTTGTGATGCGACCCTGGTCGTTCTTGTACCAGGATGAGCAGTCCTCGGCCCACACGGTCTTGGCGGTCGCTTCGAGGATCTCGCGGTCGAAGCTCTCCATCGCCTTCTGGGTCACCTCGGCGGCCTTGACCCCATCCAGAACCATGGCATCGATCATCTTCAGGACGTAACTGACCTGCTGTTCGATCATGAACAGGATCGAATTGTGGCCGAGGTTGGTGTTCGGTCCGTAGAGCATGAAGAAATTGGGGAACCCGGGGACCGAGAGCCCCAGCACCGCCTTCGCCCCGTCACGCCAGACCTCGTTCAGGTCGAGGCCCTTGCGACCCTGCACCTTTATCGGGGTTAGAAAGTCGGTCGAACGGAAGCCGGTGCCGAAAATGATCGTGTCGACGCCGTGCTCGACCCCGCCCGAGACCACTCCATGCGGGGTGATCCGCTCGACTGGTGAGGTCACAACCGAAACGGACGGCTTTGTAAGCGTCGGGTACCAGTCGTTGGCGATGAGGATTCGACGACAGCCCGGGGTGTAGTCCGGCACGATCGCCTCGCGTGGCAACCGGGGTGATTCCAGAGCGGCGATTTCGTCAGCAAACTTTCGCTGGATGAACTTGCCGAGGCGGCTGTTCTTGCGCATCACGCTGAACCGGGACTCGAAGCGCCAGTAGATGGACTCCCTATAGAGGCGCGCAAGTCCCGGAAAGTTCTCGAGCACCCAGTGCTCCCAGGGCTTGAATGCCCTGTCCGGCTTGGGGACCACATAGTTGACGCTGCGCTGGAACAGCGTGAGTGAGTCGGCTGTCTTGGCGATCTGGGGGACGAACTGGATGGCGCTCGCACCGATTCCTATTACCGCGACGCGCTCACCGCTCAGGTCGTGTTCATGGTCCCACCGGGCCGAGTGGAACGTTGTTCCCGCAAAGCCGTCGAGGCCCTCGATGTCCGGGATATTCGGCTGGTTCAGTTGGCCAAGCCCGCTGATGACCACCTCTGCTTCGAAGCAGTTCTGGTCGGCGCCGCTCGACCTGGTGGTCCCCAGCCACAGGTCCCGGTCGTCGTCCCAGCGGAGGTCGGTTACCTCGGTGTGGAACTGAAGGTGTGGTTCCAGGCCGAATCGGCCGACAAGGGATTCGAAGTACCCGAGAATTTCCGCCTGCCCGGGGAACTTTCTCGACCAGTCGGTTTTTGGGGCGAAGGAGAGGCTGTACAGGTGCGAGGGGACGTCGCATGCCGCCCCCGGATAGGTGTTGTCCCTCCAGGTGCCCCCCACCCCGTCGGACTTCTCGTAGATCGTGAAAGAGTCGATCCCACGCTGGAGCAGCTTGATGCCCATGCACAGCCCTGAAGCGCCTGCACCGAGGATCGCTATTCGAGGCGTTGCAGCCCCGCCGGCAACTGCGCCGAACACCTCTGAGCGCCGGTCCAGGGCAAGGGTTGGAACCGGTCCGATCCATCTGCGAAAGACGCTGACTCTGCTCATGAATCCCCCTAGAGAAGCCCCCGTCTATCGAGCTCCAACAGACCTGAGGAGCCAAGGGTAACCCGACGGCGCCGATGTTCATGGCAGAGAGCACCCGGGGGTATGGGGTGGGTATGACTATCTCGAGAGACCTTGGCTCACCCGCGGCCCATGCCGGGGATCAGCGCCCGGGCGCTGGTTGGCCGCGGATCCCCCGTCTCAAAGACCTGCGTCTCCCGGACCTGCACCTGGGCGACCTGCGCCATGGGACGGGAGCAGCCGGAGGCACCGCTTTGCGTAGACTCTTCGTCGACGTTCTGGGTCCAGAACCGCCAATTGCGATCACCGCCTGGGACGGAACACGCCTGGGTCCCGATGACCCGGGGGTGACCACGATCCACGTCAATTCCCCCGACGCGCTGCGGCGGATCGTGACGTGCCCGGGCGAACTCGGCTTCGCCCGCGCCTATGTAGCGGGCGACATGGACGTAGAAGGCGACATCTTCGACGTTCTGGCGTTGCGGCAGTGGATCCCAGAGTTGAAGGTGACCCCACGGGTCTGGCTCGACGCGTTGGAGGCCCTCGGGATTGCGAACCTGCGGCCCCTGGCTCCGCCGCCCGAAGAGGCCCACCTGCACGGTGGTCGCCACAGCCCGGAGCGCGATGCGGCCGCCATCGCCCACCACTACGACGTCTCCAACGAGTTCTACGAGATGGTTCTGGGCGAAGCGATGACGTACTCGTGTGGGCTCTGGGTCGACCCGCCGCCGAAGGGAACCCTTGAGGACGCGCAATGGGCCAAGCTCGATCTGGTCTGTCAGAAGCTGGCGCTGGAACCGGGCAAGCGTCTGTTGGACATCGGTTGTGGTTGGGGCTCTATGGTCCGCCACGCGGCGACCATGTACGGCGTCGAGGCAGTCGGGGTGACGCTGTCCCACGAGCAGGCTTCGTGGGCCCGGGAGCGTGTCGAAGCCGAGGGACTGTCCGACAGGGTCGAGATCCGGGTGCAGGATTACCGCGACATCCACGATGGCCCCTTTGACGCGATCAGTTCGATCGGAATGTTCGAACACGTCGGTGCGGCCCGACTCGTCGAGTATTTCAATCAACTCTTCGCTCTGGTGAAGCCGGGCGGACGGGTCCTGAACCACGCCATCGCCCGTCCCCCGGGGGACCGGGCAAGACTTGCGCGACGTGGCTTTGCCGACAGGTACGTCTTCCCCGACGGAGAACTCCACGAGGTGGGTACGGTCATCTCGAAGCTCCAGGACAGCGGACTTGAGGTGCGCCACGAGGAAAGCCTTCGTGAGCACTACGCCCTGACCCTGCGGGAATGGGTCAAGAACCTGGAGCGCAACTGGGACAAGGCGGTCGAGGAAGTCGGGCTGCCTCGCGCCCGGATCTGGCGGCTCTACATGGCCGGATCGGCTCTCGGGTTCGAGGACGGGCGGATCCAGATCCACCAGGTCCTCGCCACCAGACCGAATGTCAAGGAACTCCGAGATCTGGACTCGATGCCACTCCGGCCCGACTGGGACGCTTCGCCCCGGCGAGGAGCGGACCGGAATTCTCAATTGGGTTCGATGCCATCAGAAGGGATCTAGATTCGACGTCGTGTGTGACACCATCGTCAGGCTCACCGAATCGGGGGTTCTGTTCGCCAAGAACAGCGATAGGGATCCCAACGAGGCCCAGGTGCTCGAGTGGGTGCCGGCGGGCGAGCATCCTAGGTCGGCGGTTGTGCGGTGCACCTGGATCGACGTTCCCCAGGTAGAGAGGACCCACGCCGTTGTCCTTTCGCGGCCGTGGTGGATGTGGGGCGCAGAGATGGGCGCGAACTCCCACGGTGTCGCGATCGGCAACGAAGCCGTGTTCACCAAGGGACTGGCGGCACGGGTGCGCAAAGACGGCCCATCTCTGTTGGGCATGGACCTGCTCCGGCTGGCGCTCGAACGATCGGCGACCGCCGACGAGGGCGTCTCCACGATCGTGGGGCTGCTGGAGAAGTACGGCCAGGGCGGACCGTGCAGCCACGAACACCCACGCTTCACCTACGACAACAGCTTCATCATCGCCGACCCGAACTCGGCCTTCGTTCTCGAGACGGCCGGACGCGACTGGGAAGTAGAGCAAGTCCCAGCGGGATCAACCCGGAGCCTCTCCAACGGTCTGACCATCCCCCGGTTCGCACGGCTCCACGAGGATCCGATCAGGACCCGGGTGGCGGACGCAGCCAAGCGTCGGAGCTGTACCCAGAGCGCCGCTGACAGGGGCGACGGGTCCGTCGCGGGTTTGATGGCTGCACTGCGTTCACACGCGGACAGCTCCGGTGGTGGTCTCAACTATTCGCCCGTCAACGGTGCGATGTCTGCGCCTTGCATGCACGCGGGCGGTCTTGTCGCCAACAGTCAGACGACCGCTTCATGGGTGTCCGACCTGCGCCCCGATCCGCTCCACTGGGCGACCGCGACCGCTGCGCCGTGTACATCGCTGTTCAAACCCGTCCGCGTCGGCACCCCACTCGGTCACAACCCGCATCCGGCGCAGCACTTCGACCAGCGTTCCATCTGGTGGAGACACGAGTTGCTCCACCGGTTGGCGCTGCGCGACATCGAGGCTTCGGCCGCCAGGTTCGCAGACGAACGTGATTCGATCGAGGCCAAATGGCTTCTGGACCCGCCCCAGTCGGATGAGGCCTTCGCCATGGCCGGTGAGCTAGAGGTGAAGTGGACAAGCGATCTGGCAGCCGCGTACCTCCCCGATGTCCGTCCGCTCTGGGCGAGCCGGTACTGGGCTCGCCAGAATCGTCATGCAGGCCTCTCACACGCTGCTCCCACCCAGCAGCTGACGCCTGACACGCCGACCTTGTTGTCCCAGACCATCGCACCCCAAGCTGCTGCCGGCCGATCAGACATGGACGGCCAAGAGAACCGGATCAGGGAATGACCGGCGTGTCCGACGGTCGGGTGATCATCGTCGGAGCAGGTCTCAGTGGCCTGAGCGCGGCAAGGGCGTTGGTGGCTGCCGGGCGGGACGTCGTCGTGGTCGAGGCCAGGGGCCGGGTCGGAGGGCGGACCGAAGGCGGTTCCACCGTCGACGGAACCTCGATCGAACTTGGTGGACAGTGGATCGGCCCGGGCCAGAGCCAGATGTATGAGCTCATCGACGAGCTGGGTCTGGAGACCTTCCCGACGTACAACGAGGGCGAACATGTCGTGAAGCTCGGCGGGAAGCTGTCGAGAATCAAGTCTCACCGGGGTGCGATCCCGCGCGTCAACCCGTTTGCCCTGGCGGACTTGTTCAACGGTCTACGCCGCTTCAACCAGCTTGCAGCGAACGTGCCGATCGACCGCCCTTGGGCGGCGAGGGACGCCGAGCTGCTGGACGCTCAGACCTTCGACACCTGGGTACGGAACAATCTGCGGACCGAGGTGGGACGCAGCTACTTCCGAGTCGCCACCGAAGCCGTATTCGCCGGCGAGCCGAACGACATCTCGCTGTTGCACGCTCTGTTCTATTCCCACTCGGGCCGGGACTTTGAAACGCTGCTCTCGGTCGATGACGGGGCCCAACAGGACCGGGTCGTGGGCGGTTCCATCCGGATTGCCGAAGAGATGGCGAAGTCGCTTGGAGACCGGGTGTTGCTCAACCGGCCTGTTGGCACCGTTCGACACGGGAGCACAGGTGTGGAAGTGATCACCAGGGATGGCGAGAGCTTCGCTGGGACCTCTCTGATAGTCACATTGCCGCCAACGCTCGCCGGGCGCCTCAGCTATGACCCGCCTCTGCCGGCCTGGCGTGACCAGCTCACCCAACGACTTCCGGCCGGGTCGGTCATCAAGTTCCACGTCGTCTACCCCGAGCCGTTCTGGCGCCGTGAGGGACTCACCGGTCAGGTGGCCTCGGACAGCGGACCGGTGAAGGTGACCTTCGATAACTCCCCGCCCGACGGCTCCCCGGGGATCATCGTCGGGTTCCTCGAAGGAGCGGTAGGCCGTGAATGGTCCCCCAGGCCCCCTCAGGACCGCCGAAGGGCCGTGATCGACTCGCTGGTCGGATACTTCGGGACAGAAGCTGCAGCGCCGCTCGACTACGTGGAGCGCGACTGGATGGCAGAGGAATTCAGCCGGGGCTGCTACGGCGCGCACTTCGCTCCCGGGGTGTGGACCTCGTACGGACCGGCACTCCGGAAGCCGGTCGGGCGGATCCACTGGGCGGGCGCCGAGTGCTCCGCGGTGTGGAGCGGGTACATGGAGGGAGCAGTCCGCTCCGGCGAAATCGCCGCACGGGCCGTCCTCGACAGCGAGGATTCAGGGCAGATTACCGAGGAAGCAGGATCAAATGGCGATGACGACCAGAATTGAACACGACTCGTTGGGCGAGATGGAGGTTCCGGCCGACGCACTGTGGCAGGCCCAGACCCAGCGTGCGGTACTGAACTTTCCGGTCTCGGGCAAACGCGTCGATCCTGCTCTGATCCTGGCTCTCATCGGTATCAAATCCGCCGCCGCACGGGCCAACTCAGGCCTGGGCGTAATTGATGACGACACGGCAGCCGCCATTGTTGATTCAGCTACCGAACTGGTCGGCGACGCCGACCGCGACCGGCACTTTCCCGTAGACGTGTTCCAAACCGGTTCCGGAACGTCCACGAACATGAACGTGAACGAAGTGCTGGCGACCCTCGCGACCCGACGTCGGGGTTCGCTCGTACACCCGAATGACCACGTCAACGCATCGCAGTCATCCAACGACACTTTCCCGTCCGCGATCCACATCGCAGCGGTGGTCACGACGGTCAACGAGACGATTCCGGCGCTCGAAGTTCTTGCAGCAGCGCTGCACGGTAAGGAAGCCGAATTCGCCGAGGTCGTGAAGTCGGGAAGGACCCACCTGATGGACGCCGTGCCGATCACTCTCGGACAGGAGTTCGGGGGCTACGCAGAGGCCATCGACCTTGGCATGGACCGGCTGCGCGACACGCTCGGGCGGGTGGGCGCACTGCCTCTTGGTGGCACCGCCGTCGGCACAGGATTGAACGCCCCGGCCGGGTTTGCGAAGACCGTCATCGAGATTCTCGCCACCGAACTCGGAGTCGAGTTGCACGAGGCGCACAACCACTTCGAGGCCCAGGGTGGACAGGACGCGCTGGTAGAACTGAGCGGAGCCTGTCGCGTCGTCGCGGTGAGCCTCTACAAGATCGCCGCCGACCTGCGCTGGATGTCATCGGGGCCGTCGACCGGTCTGCGGGAAATCCATCTTCCCGAGTTGCAGCCGGGAAGTTCGATAATGCCCGGCAAGATAAACCCGGTCATGCCCGAAGCCGTACAGCAGGTCGTCGCACAGGTGATCGGAAACGACGCTGCGGTCGCGTTCGGTGGCACGGCCGGCACCCTGGAGTTGAACGTCATGATGCCGGTGATGGCGTCAAACCTTCTCGAATCCCTTCGCCTGGTCGCGAACGTCTCGCGCTTGTTGGCGGATCGCTGCATCAGCGGCATCACCGCGAACCACGAAGTGCTGGAGCGATACTCCGAATCCTCACCAGCGCTGGTGACTGCGCTGGTTCCGCTGATCGGCTACGAGGCTGCGGCCATGGCCGCCCACGACGCAATCGAGCAGGGAAGAACGGTTCGGGAAGTGGTGATCGAATCGGGCCTCGCCTCGGCGGACAAGGTCAACGAGGTTCTCGATCCGCTTGCGATGACGCGAGGCGGGGTAATGAGCTGATCGGTCCGACCGCTTGGGTCGGACCGGTTCAGTCGACTGAGAGCAGTGCGAAGAGTTCCATCTTGCGATCTTCGAACTCTTCGAATGTGATCTCTTCGTCCTCGAACTGCTTGTGCAGTTCGGCGACCATCTTCAGAAGCTGGTCTGGGGGAATTTCTTCGCCTTCTTTGAAGGTTGACAGCTGCTCGAGTGCGCCTGACTCGTCAACTTCTGCTTCGGGATCCTTGTCGAGTCGCTTCTCTCGCTTGGCCGCTGCCTTGGCCTTCTTGGCCCTGTCCCGTTGCAGTTTTTCGAAACTTGTACGACTGGCGCCCATGGTGCTCCTCCGTTCGACGTCGGCTCGTCGCCACTGCTGACACCGGACAGGACAGCGGCCGACGATGGCCGATGTGCCGATTCTCTCACCTGTTCGGGTAAATGACGAAGCCGCCGGCAAGCGCCGGCGGCTTCGTCGGGAACTGCTTGGATCAGACGACCCGGACGTTCTGGGCTTCCTCGCCCTTTCTGCCCGGGGCGACGTCGAATTCGACGTGCTGACCCTCTTCGAGACTCTTGTATCCACTCCCCTGAATATTGGAGTAGTGAACGAAAACATCCTCGCCCTGCTCACGCGAGATGAAGCCGAAGCCCTTCTCGGAGTTGAAGAACTTCACGGTACCTGTTGCCAACTTCTTCTCTTCTCTATTGGTGAGCAAGCCCGTTTGGCTGTCTCATCAGTACCGAGTGTACTGCAGATTTTGCCAAACTGCCGAGCCGCGGCCAATCTTCTCGACCGGATGGGGGCTTGGCGCGCCCAAAGGCGGGCGCCGAAAAGCCGCGACACCCGCGTCCGAGCACGGCGAACTTCGTTCAAGTATCCGGGCGGATGCTCTACCTAAATTCTTTCTCCCGGCGTAGTTCCACATGGGTCGCTCCAGGGGATAACATGGAGACACATACCCCACTCGAAAGACGCTCGGCTCAAATCAGCGCCGCTCTTTCGGTGGACCACGAGGTTCGTAGGGGACCTCGCAGGTCAAGTCACCCCGGTTCGACCAGCAGCCCGATAGGACAGAAGTACGTGTCCACTTGGTTGGGTCAGGGATCCGGGGTCCATCTGCGCATCTGCGCCGAGGAGACATGCACACAGCAACCGATGTAACCGAGCCGACCGGGCCGAAGACGCTGCCGCGCGGATTTGAATTCGCCGTCGAGGCCGCAGCCGCCGCTGAGGCCACACAGGCCCAGCTCGGGATGCTCGAGGAGCACCAGGACGCCTGGCGTTGGACACTCGAACGGCTGCTCCATCGCACCGACGAGTCGCTCGAAGCAGTTCGTCGTCTCACGACTCCCGAACGCGAGCAGGTGATCTCCGATTTCGAGAGTGAGCGTGATCGCCTGGAAGCTGCACTTGCCAGGCTGCTGGGTGACACCGAGGCCGGAGCCGACCCGCTGCTTCTGGAGTCTGCGGGTGAGGTGAAGCTCCAGGCTTCATGGGCGGCTGGACGGCTGATCCTGTGGGCGGCGGGACCTGGTACGGCTCCGGCGAGCGCCGAGGACCTGGCTGCGATGCTCGAGAAGGCCGGTGTGGTGGCCAGCGGGTGGAGTTCCCATCCCCCGGTCAAGTTGCCCTCTGGTGCCGCCGCTCCGGCGCTCGCTCTGCCGATCGGCGATGCCCTCGGCTGGCTGGCCAACGTGGGCGGGGGTCACGATGACGAATCGATCGGATCGAGTGTCACCTGGTTGGGACGGGTCGCCGTCTGGGCGGTGCGGATTGTTGCTGCCGGACAGATTGTGCCGACGGTCCGCAATCGTCGCCGCGGTCGCCAACAGGAATCCGACGGTGGTCGTTCGGAATTGTCGATCCGTTGGGCGCCGGCGCTCCTGAGTGAGAGCCAGTTGAACGACATCGCCTCGGTCATGCCGGGTCCTGTAACTGCCCTCGAACGCAGCGAGGCGCGCCAGGTGACGATGACCGTTCTGGGGGCGATCATCAACGCCATCGCCACCGACGCCGCCAAGATGCTGACCCTCCCGGCTCCCCCACCCGAGCCCAATGACTCGGTGAGTATCGGCGAGGCGCTGCTGACCCGTCTGGACGGTTCCAGCTTTGAGGTCCCCGCCAGACTTGGTGCAGAGATCGCCAAGCGTATGGACCGCTGGGTCTCCCCGGTAACAGCCCCGTCGGACTCACGGCTCGTTGTCCAACTCGATCCTCCTGACAAGGACAACGCCTGGTTCCTATCGGTCGCCGGGCCCGACCTCGACGGAAAGCTCGTGCCCCTTGAGGTCGCTCTCATCGAGAGTCGCCCGAAGCGTCACCTGGCGGACGAACTGGCCAGACTCGAACGGATCATGCCGGTACTCAAGCGCCCCGGCGCCGCCCGGCGTGGCCAGGTGGTGTTGTCCCAGGACGAAGCCTGGGAGTTGATGACCGTGTCGGGTCCCACCGCCGCGGCCGCGGGATTCGACGTGAGGGTTCCGGCTCTGAGTCGCAAGAAGCCGACACCATCCCTGCGCCTCGACGCGGTTGCCAAGGATCCGTCGGTGGTGGGTGCGAACCAGTTGGCAGATGTCCGTTGGTCTGCGGTCTTCGACGACGTCGAGCTGACCGCCGCCGACATTGCCCGACTCGCGACCGAGGCTCGTCCGCTGGTACGCAGCCGCGGCAAGTGGGTCGAACTTGATAGGGCGGACCTGGCCGAGGCGGCCGCTGCTCTCGCCGAGCGGGCCTCGACCACCCAGCTGAGCGGTGCCGAGGTACTGCGTTTCGCGATCGGTCTGAACGATTCGCCGCTCGCCGGCGGTGTGAGCGTCAGCGGCAGTGGTTGGGCCGCCGAGCTACTCCAGAAGTCCGAGTCGCTGTCGACCGAGCCGATCACCTCACCCGAGGGGTTCAACGGTGAACTGCGCAGTTACCAGGGCGAGGCAGTGTCATGGCTTGGATTCCTGGACTCGGTCGAGCTGGGAGGCTGCCTGGCGCTCGACATGGGGCTCGGCAAGACCCCGACGATGCTCGCCCACATTGCCAGGACCACGGGTGGTGGCCCTGCCCTGGTAATCACGCCTCCGGCGGTCGTCGGTAACTGGGCGGCGGAAGCGGCCCGGTTCACCCCGGGGCTCAAGGTCCTGGTCCACCACGGTGCGTCGCGGGCGTCCGCCGAGGAACTGCTGACCGAGGTGACGGGAGCGGACGTCGTGATCACGACCTACGGAACCGCAATCCGTGACGTCGAGGCTCTCAAGGAATTCCACTGGGACCGGGTTGTCCTCGACGAGGCCCAGGCGATCAAGAACCCGGCCAATGAGACCAGCCAACAGCTGCGTCGAATTCCCGCCCGGGTGAGGATCGCTCTGACCGGCACACCGATCGAGAACGGCCTCGGTGATCTCTGGTCGATACTCGACTTCACCAACCCCGGCCTTGTCGGGCCACGGGCGTCCTTCATCGCGCAACTATCCGGAGGCAGTTCAAGCTCCCGGAGGGACAGCGCCGAGTCCGCACTCCGGGCCCTGAACGGGCTGCTCGTGTTCCGTCGTACCAAGTCCGAACCCGAGGTTGCCGCCGAGCTACCCGAGCGGATCGACCAGCTCGATCACTGCACGATGACACCCGAGCAGATCGGCTTGTACCAGGCGGTAATCGACAGTCTGGTCGTCGACGCAGACGCAGAGGTAGGGGTAGAACCCCGCAAGGGTGCGGTTCTTGCCGCAATCACGGCGCTCAAGCAGATCTGTAACCATCCGGCCGCATACCAGCCCGATGACCTGCCTCTTGCGGGACGATCCGGCAAGCTGACCCGGCTCGAGGAAATCGTCGAGTCGGTCTTCGCCTCCGGTGAAAAGGTGCTCGTCTTCACCCACTTCGCATCCTGGGGTGTGAAGCTCGCGGATCACCTGACCGAGGTCACCAATACCAAGGTCGACTGCTACCACGGCGGCCTGTCCCGAGGCGCAAGGGATCGCATGATCGAGGAGTTCCAGGCCGGTGAAGGCCCCGGTGCTCTGGTTCTGTCGCTCAAGGCGGGCGGAACCGGTCTGAACCTGACGGCTGCGAGTCATGTGGTGCTCTATGACCGCTGGTGGAACCCGGCGGTCGAGGATCAGGCCCGCGACCGTGCCTGGCGGATCGGCCAAACCCGCACCGTTGTCTCGCACCGCTTGGTTTGTCCCGGAACCGTCGACGAACGGGTCGAGGAAGTTGTCGCGGGCAAGCGCCACATCGCCGACCTGGTTCTACCGAAGTCGAGTTCGCTCGCCGACCTCGATACCGCCCAGTTGCGAACGGCACTTGGACTTCAGGCTGACAGTCTGCTCACCGAAACCTCGGACGACGAGCTCGTCCGTGAGAGGGCCGCAAGGGACCAGAACGACCTTGCCGAGCAGGATTCTGGCCATGACAACCCGGACGACAAGGCGGACATCGACCAGCCCGATGGGTCCGATGCCGACCAGCAGAAACTTGAGCTCGATCGCGAAAGGGAGTCGGTGTGAGCGGACAGCGACGCAGATCCAAGGGCCGCAAGCCGGGCACCGGTGGCAAGCAACAGCAACAACAACAGCAGCGCCAGAACCGGGCTGCAGCACCGGCGGAGTTCTGGCGATCTGCGCCGGAGCCGCCCGAGCCCGAGGACATCGTCCATTCGGAGCACCCGACAGCCCTGATCCGATCTATGGACACCCCGCCGCTACCCGGTCAGGGTTCGGTGGCCGATCACTATTTTGCCGCTGTAATCGAGCGGGCAGCTGGTCTGGCGACCGCGCTCGCAGCGTCGGCCGACCTGCTCGACGACGGCGAAGACTGAATTCGATCAGCCGGCCACGGCCCTTGCCGGAGTGTGCGAGACGTCTGCCTCGGTGAACTCCCTCGTCCAGCAGGCA
>JBATWQ010000086.1:0-2089 GCA_049672765.1 Microthrixaceae bacterium
AGGGCCGAGCCGCTGACCGGATCTGCAATCGGCACCAGCGGATGGATCGACGCCCGCCGGGCAGCCGGCTCCAGCACGTCCAGGCCGAGCGAGCCAGAACAGTGCGCCACAACTACCGAATCCGATACCGCGATCGAGCGCGCCACATCGGCGACTACACGGTCCGGAACGCAGAGCAACACCAGGTCGATGCCTTCAAGGTCTTCGAGCGCGGGGCTGGTTCCATCTGACACAGATGTGTCGGCGGCAATCTGATCGTGGGAAACCAACTCGACCTTCCAGCCGGCCTGCCGGAGCGCCAGGTCGAAGGCGCCACCTGCCCGGCCGGCGCCGATGATGCGAACCGTCTGCGATTTCGGGTTCAAAGCTCGCCGACGAGTTTGACCGACCCGTCGGCCATCTGGACGTCCGACTCGGTCACCAGGTCGGCCGCAAGGTCTCGCAGTGGGGCGAGCACGAACCGTCGTTCCTTCCAGCGCGGGTGTGGAATCGTCAGTTGTTCATCGTTGAGGTCGACTCCGTCCATCCAGATGATGTCGATATCGAGTGTCCTTGCTCCCCACCGGACGGCTCGCACCCGATCCGCTGCGGTCTCGATCCGATGACAAATACCAAGTAGAGCATTCGGTCCGAGCGGCGTATCCAGCTCGACGATGACGTTCAGATAGGGGCCTTGGCTGGGCCCGCCGATGGGATCCGTCTCGTACACGGGTGAGACTGCAACCACGTTGGGCAGCGATTCGATCGCCTGACGGAGGTACGCCCTCCGGTCCCCCAGGTTCGATCCGAGAGACAGGAATGTCCGCCGTGACTTGGGGTCCGCACCTCCGTTCGGCGCCGACCCGGGGACGACCCCACTCATGACGGACAGCTCATGACCGACAGCTCATGACACGCGATTCATGACGGGCGACGCCTGGAAATGCGCACACCGGAGGTGTCCAGGCCATAGGGAACCGGTGGACGCAGCTTGTCGACCGAGACTTCGACGACCTCGATCCGCTGATCGAGGTCCAGGATTTGGCCGGCGATCTGGGCAGCCAGACGCTCCAGAAGCTGTGGCTCGGAGTCGGCAACCGACTGCGCGACACGGTCACAGACCGCTCCGTAGTCGACCGTGTCGCCGAGGTCATCGCTGAGCCCAGCCAAGCTCAGGTCGACCTGGAGTTCCAGGTCGATGGACAGCGGCTGGGCCCGTGTCCTTTCTTCGGGAAGAACACCGACTATGGCGTTGTGCCTCAACCCGCGCAGTCGGATGACGTCGGGGGGAAGTCCTGTGCTCTCGGATGACACGGCTAGGCCCGTCAGGAGCTTTCCGAGTTCTCGGCCTGCTCGGACGCAGTGGCGTCGACCCCGGTTGCTGTCCCGGGATCAGCCTGGGGGGCGGACTCGGCGTCCGCTGGCGCTGCCTGCCTGGCGAGTTCGGCCTGTTCGAGCAGCCGGGCGGCTTCGCCGACGATGTGTCGACCATCGGCGCCGATCTGGCGACCAGCGATGTGCTCGGTCAGCGCAATCGCCTTCGGTGGCTCGGTGACCATCGAGTTCCAGACCAGGTAGCCGGCCAGAAAGCCGATCAGGCGGTCCGACAGTTCGTCCTGATGGAAGATCAGGCGCTTGCGCTCGGTCAGTAGACGACGAAGTTCGGTGTAGGACTGCTGCAGGTAGCGAGGAAGATCCTCACCGCTGGCCAGGGGCCAGTGACGCCATTTGACCCCGAGTTCGTCGTAGCTGTGCAGATTGTTCGGAGCGGCCGAGACCGAGATCACCAGATCAAAGGCCTGTTCACGGATCCAGATGATCTCTTCCTGGCGACGAACCTTGCGATGGTTCGCACCGAAACCGCCGGGCCGCTCGCAGATGGCCAGTTGATCCTTGATCACCCAGTGGAAATGACGGGGCTGGATGCCCTGCGCCCATTTGCCTTTGGCTGCCATACGTCACCTTGTAGGGAAATTCCGACACCTTGTCGGACTAAATCGCGCAAGTTCGAGCTCTGAGTCGCTCTCATCACGAGCGTCTAGAGGAGCCAACGCCTGATCGTAGAGGATGTCACCGGTAAGGGATGCTCCCCGAGAGCACGGCGACTGCC
>JBATWQ010000087.1:0-3181 GCA_049672765.1 Microthrixaceae bacterium
CGAAGTGCTCATAGATCTTCTTGCCCGACGAATCAGTAAGGCTCACCATGAACGTGGCCTCAAAGGTGTTCGCAGTGCCCTTGATGTGGAACGGGCTGACCACTGCCTCCCCGGGGAGCGGCGTCTCCAGCAAAATGGCAGGGGTCATTTCCTCCCACGCGGCGCGGGTCTGTGGGGTGTTGATCATCAGCCCCTCCCCGCCTAGCGCAGTCACCGCCTTGCCGTTCATGCGAAATGACACCCGCTGAACCGTCGGAAACTGTGTGAGCGTGTAGACGACCTGAGCGACACGTGCTTGCATCGACAGTGAGCCACCTCCGCTGCCGAACTCCGAGGACAGGTCAATCGTCGCGAGCCCGCCAGCGATGTTCAGACCGAGCACCTTGGTACCAGCAGGAATAGCTGTGCTCAGACCGGCGGCGCGGTCCGACGCTGTGGGGCCCTTGAGCAACGCGTCCATCGCCGAGCGTGCAGGTGCGCCGGGCTCGCCGGATCGGCGAACGGGGCCAACCTTCTCGTCACGCACGAAGTAGGCCCGAAGTACTGGCTTGGCCTGGGGAGTAGTGGACGAGCTAGACGGCGACGTCGTGGAAGTTGCGCCCGCAGCGGTGGTGGAGGTGAGGGAGGTGGAGGTCTCGGCTCGCGTGGTACTCGAAGCGGTCTTGTTGCTGGCGTCCTCTCCGCCACATGCCACAAGACCGGTGACAGCGAGACCAAACACCACGAGCAGGGCGGGGAGTCTGGAGATGTTCATGGGCTAATTCTCGCCCCTCATGACTCCAGACACCCGGGTCTTTGGTCATCTTCGATGACAGCACGAACGTTTTGACCGGGTGACCCACCTCGACGTTATTTCTCCCGAAATAGAGCCGTCAGAAGCCCGTAAGGAACGACGTCGCAAGCGTCAGGACCATCGCAACAGCAAGGACTGCGGTCATCACAGTGACCCACCTCGAGGGCTTGCGTCTGCGGATCTCGGTCTTCGCCATCTCAGCTCCAAGTTGCGTTTCAGCCAGGCAGAACATCAGCAGCGGGAGAGTCTGCTCCCACACCCCGGCCTTCAGCTACCGGCCGGTAGATGCCAGCGATAGTTTAGATGGCGGCTCCCGACAACTCCGGCGAGCCGCAGGCGATGATCAGCCCGAGCTCAGAATCGCCCGGAACCGGGCGCCACCTTCGGTCCACGTCCTCTGTTGCGACCTACGGATCGAGGGGGTTGGCAACGTGCAACCCGCAGCGCTCCGCTGCCTCGCACAATTCTGCATCTGCGCTCGATAGAACTGTGGCTTCAACCGACAGCGCGGCCGCGAGGTGGACCGCGTCGTAGCCGCGTAAACCCTCATCCTCAGCGAAGTCGGCGGCATTGGTGATCAGGTCTGCGGTCACTTCTACGATGGCGAGTTCTGCGACGAGGGCCGAGAACTCGTCCACTGCACGCTGGTGCTGACTGACGCTGAGCCGTCGACCGCGCCGAGCCGCAGCGAGCGCAGCCAGCCCTTCGACCACGATGAGGGCGACCGACACGAGGGCATCGGCTGTGTCCCAGATCAGACCAGCTCGGTCGGACCCGTCCTCCTCGATCAGCAACTTGAGCAGAGAGGACGTGTCGATGTAGGTGATCAACGCCGTTGATCGGCGACCAGGTCGCTCACCGAACCCCGGGCCTTGATGCGGCGGGCGGGACGGTGACGGGACTTACTCTTGGGCGGGCGGACCGCACCCGAAGCGATGAGCGCAGCCAGTCGATCGTCGGAGTGGTCCAGCGCCGAGATACGTGCAACCGGTCGCCCGCGTTCGGTGACGATGACCTCTTCACCATCCTGGACACGAGCCAGGTATCGACTGAGCTGGTTCTTCAGGTCGCGCACGCCGACCTCGACACGCGATGTAGCTATCTCCATAAGAGAAGTGTAGCCACATAGAGCTACCTACCTCTTCCGAGCTAGCTCTTTCCAATGTCGCGGAACGGGACGTCCTTGTCGGAGCGAGGTTCGGTCGGCAGGCCGAGGGTGCGTTCGCCGAGGATGTTCTTCTGCACCTCGTCGGTTCCTCCGTAGATCGACACCGCCGGGGCGAACAGGAACATCTCGGCCATTCCCGGGTCGCCGATCGGGTCCTTCCACAACTGGCCAGCGGGACCCTGCATGCTCAGTCCCAACTCGGAGGCCAGGCGGATGATGCGGCTCATCGACAGCTTCGCGATGTTGGCCTCGCCGCCGGTCAGCTTCACTCCCGCGGCACGCGCGGCCTTGGCGCGCAGATTCGCGAAGCGGGCGATCTCCTGCATCTCGTGTAGCTGCACGAGCTTCTGGCGGATCATCGGATCGGTGATCGGACCGTGGTTCCTTGCGTAGCGAAGCACTACCGCACCCGCTCCGCCGCTCATGATGTCGCCCGAACCCGACGAGGCGACCTTGACGAAGTCGCCCGCGCGCTTGTCGAGGTCACCCGCGACGGTTCCGGCCATCGCTGCCGACCCAGCGCCGTGACCGCCGGCGCCCAGGCTCGACCGCTCGACGAACAGGGTCGTATTGGCGACCGCCCAACCGTTGTTGAGGCCACCGATGATGGCGTCATTCGATGCGGTCACGTCGGTCATGAAGACCTCATTGAACAACGCACGCCCGGTCATCTCGCGCAGTGGGCGCACGTCCATCCCCGGCTGGTGCATGTCCACCGCGAACCACGAGATGCCCTTGTGCTTGCGGACATCGATGTCGGTGCGGGCCAGGAGCATTCCCTGGTCTGCGATCTGACCGCCCGAGGTCCAGACCTTCTGTCCGTTGACGGTCCAGATGTCGCCGTCGCGGACGGCCCGGGCCTTGAGGCCGGCAAGGTCGGACCCGGCCTCGGGCTCCGAGAACAACTGGCACCACGCCTCGGCACCGGTAACGATCGGGCGCAGGTAGCGCTCCTTCTGTGCGTCATCGCCGTGGGCGACGATGGTCGGCCCTGCGAGCATCACTCCGAGTCCACCGGGAGCGCCGAGCGCGCCGGCGGCCTTAATCTCGGCCGCAACAACACCTGCATCCCCGCGGGAAAGTCCCCTACCGAACGAATCCTCGGGCCATGTCGGAACGGCCCAATGGGCATCGGCCAGAAGATTCCACCACTCGGCGACGGTCAGGTCCGGATTCCACGTTGAATCGAGCCATTTGCGGATCTCGGTTCGAATTGCGGT
>JBATWQ010000088.1:0-5065 GCA_049672765.1 Microthrixaceae bacterium
CTTCGGTCTGCATGTAGTCGGCGTAGCTGCGGAAACTCTTGTTGCGCCATGCTCCGTTGACCGTCTCGTCGCTCACACGGGTATGTCGCCTGCCGCCCAGCCCCTTCATGAGCAGGTAGTCCAACCCGGCGGCCGGCATGCTCTTTTCAAGTTCGTGCTCGCCGAACTGAGGGTTGTGGCGCGAGCCGGGAATGCTGCGGACGTCGACCAATGTTTGGATCTGGTTCCGGTTAAGCATCTCGACAAACTCATCGATCGGGTGGGTCGAATGTCCGATGGTGTACACCACCTTGGACTCGTCCGGTTCGGTCGCGCTGGTCTTGGTCATTGGCCGCCCCATACCCCGGGCGTGCGTCGTGCATGAAAGACACCTCGACCCGACCGACGACGTGGTTACAGACGAGGGCCTCCCGCTGACGGTGGCGGTCGGCCCCGGAGACACAACCTGCGGAGTGGTGATCCTCCACGAGATCTGGGGCCTCACCGATGCAGTTATCGGGCTCGTCACCCGATTCGCAGCCGATGGCTACGTCGTCGCAGCGCCACATCTATACCACCGAACCGGATCTGCGCTCGTCGAGGACAGCACCTACCGTCTGGCCAGGCGCGTACACAACACACTTAACGTCGGATCCATACGGTCTGATCTTGTGAGTGCCATTGAGTGGTGCAGGGCGAGCGGGGCCGACAAGGTGGGCGTCGTCGGATTTTCGATGGGTGGAACGATCGCGCTCTGGGCCGCAGCCGAGTTGGACATCGATGCGGCGGTCACCTTCTACGGAGGCGGCATTACCTCAGAGAGATGGCCCGGCCTTCTCAGCGGAACAGAAGCCGCCCGAAATCTGAAGGCACCCTGGCTCGGCATCTATGGAGGGCGGGACCGGAGCACTCCACCTCGGGACCTTGAAGCCATGAGAGCGGTACTGCCGCCTGACATTTCTGCGAAGGTCATGGTCTATCCGGACGCCGGGCACGGCTTCGCCCTCGACCCCGAGTCATCCAGCTACAGAGCTGGGCCCGCCCAAGAGGCGTTCGAAGTCATGGACGGCTTTCTCGGCGAGCACCTCCGCTGACAGCCGACGCAATCTCGACACCCCAGAGAACCAGGCCGACCGAAGGGAACGCCGCGCCAAGGACGCAGACACCGGTCCAACCAGCCTGTGAATAGACGATGGCGGACAGCGCGCTTCCAGCAGACCCGGCCGCGAAGTACGCCGTCATGTATGCGGTGTTGAGGCGGCTCCTGGCGTCGGGTCGCAGTGGGTAGAACAAGCTCTGGTTCGTGATATGGGTCCCCTGGATTCCCAACTCCAGAGCGGCGACCCCCAGGCCCAACGCGATCGCGCTGTTCCTGCCCACTCCCATTACTGCGAAGCTGGCTGCCGTTATCGCAACGAATGGTCCGGTTTGTCGCTGCGCATAGCCCCGATCGGCCATCGTGCCGGCGATGCGCGCCGCCAGAACACCCGCGACCCCGAGCAGGGTGAATACACCGATTGCGGCATCGGACCAGCCGTATTCGGGTCCTGCCAACAGGAACCCGATGCTCGTCCAGAGCGCCCCGAACGAAGCGAAGGTCAGCCCTCCGTAGGCCATCCGCAGCCGCAGCACCGGCTCTTCGCGCACCAGGTTGATGACCGACGCGAGCAGAGATCGGTACGACAGATCGGTCGTTGCGGGTACAACGGGTAGCTCTCGGTGCAACAGGATGGCCGTAAGGATCATGAGCGCCGTGGCCACCCAGAACACCGATCTCCAGCCGGCAAGCTGGGCGATGACACCGGAGAGGACCCGCGACAGCAGAATGCCCAGGAGCAGCCCGGTCATGACATCGCCGATGACCTTTCCCTGTTCGTCGGGTCCGGCCAGGCTCGCGGCCATCGGGACCAGGATCTGGCCAACCACAGAGGTGATTCCGACGAGCAGGGTTGCGACGCCCAACACCTGCCAGTTCGGGGTGAGCGCCATGGCCGCAAGTCCCGCTGCGGTCATGACCAGCAGTACGGCCAACAACTTGCGCCGATCCAACAGGTCGCCAAGGGGGACCAGGAACGCAAGGCCAACCGCGTAGCCGATCTGGCTCGCGGTGACGACCAGTCCGACCTGGGTGCTCGAGGCGTTGAGTCCCTTGGAGATTGACTCGACGATGGGTTGTGCGTAGTAGCTGTTGGCGACGACCAGGCCCGATGCGACTGCCATGACGAAGACCAGGCGCCGACCCATCGGCTGTCGGTGACCGCTCTGCACCGCTAAAGGCTGACTCCCCGGCACCCGGTTTGGAAATCGGGATCCTCAAGGCAGCCCTGTCCGACCATCGGGCCGCGTCTGTAGACGTTGTCGTAGGGTGGCAACAGGTCCGCGGTTCGGTCCAGATCGGTCGGTTCCGCTGACGCCCAAACCCAGTACCGAGGAGGCGCAATGACGGAGTACGACGTGCGGATGGTCGTGTTGTCGACCGACGACCTGGACGAGTCGATCAGCTTCTACACCGAGACTTTGGGAATGCCGCTCAAGTTCCGGGACGGCTCCCACTACGCCGCCATCGACGGTGGGTCCATCACCATTTCGCTGGCAACTTCCATCGACCACCCGATGCCGGGCAAGGTCGTGGTCGGTATCAAGACCGACGATGTCGACGGCGCAGCACAGGCGATCGAAGAGAGCGGCGGGGCCATCGTGAAGGGCCCCTACAACGACGAACACGAGCGGCGGGCGGTGGTCTACGACAACAAGGGCAACGCCCTGGTGTTCTACAGCCCGCTGTCCAAATAGACGTCTCGGAGCTGTCGCCCACCCCGGAATTCATCAGAGGGAGGTCACAGGGCGAGGCTCCCGGCAAGTCAGGGGGCTAGTCGGGCGGCGGCGGGTTGTCGCCGCCGGGGGAGAGCTTTCCTCCAGCCGCTCCGTCTTCATACGGCTTGGCCCGTCCGGCGTTTCCGGAGATGTCCTCGTCATCCCCCTTGGTCCCTGCGCCGGGCGGCAGGTCCTCGCGCTCGTCCTGTGCTCTTCCGGGATCCTCTGATTCGTCCATGCGGCACACATACCCCGGGTCGAGGGTACGACAACCGTGAACCATGTCGCTCCTGGATCCGTAGCGCCTGGTTGTGCTCTCGAGAAAGTGGATATGTGCTCTTCGCGAGCCAGAGAAAGGGCCAGACCTTGCCGAAACTCAACCTTGGTGCCATGACGATCACCTCACCGGACTTCGACGCCGGCGGGCCGATACCCGACGAGTTCAGCAAGGGCGGGGCGAACCACGTGCCCGAGCTCCGTTGGTCCGACGTGCCCGACGGCACCAGGGAACTGGTGGTGATGATGCACGATCCGGACGCCCCGCTCGTGGACGGCTTCACCCACTGGGTTGTTGTCGGCATCGACCCGGCGGCAACACGGATTGGAGGTCACTCCGATACGGCGTCAACACCCGGGGTGAACTCGATGGGCGATGCGGAATATATGGGCCCGGCTCCGCCGCCCGGTCATGGGATCCACCACTACTACTTCCATCTCTTCGCTCTGGACACGAACCTGGTCCACGAGCCACCGCTAGACCGGGCCGCGGTTCTGGGCGCGATGGACGGCCACATCATCGAACAGGCCCGCGTCGTCGGGACCTATTCGGCCTGAATTCCGTGCGTCTTCCGCTGTGAGACCCGGATCGTTGCAATCTGGAATGGCCGGAGCGTCAGGAGCACGGTGTCCGGCGATGTGTGTTCCAGGGTCGGGGCGGGGGATGGCGGGTCTCCATCCTCGAGTGCGTTGGTCAGTCGGGCGGACTCGAGCGCGAAGGCGAACCGCAAGGTTGTGGTGCTGCGATTGCCAAGGCTCTCCCAGGCGCGGACGATCAGGTCTCCGGAGCCGTCCTCTGCAGCCTTCACGACCTCAACGACGGCCGACCCTCCGGCGGTCGACACCACCGGATCGGACCCGACTTCCGCGCCGGCGATCCGGTCGGACCGATTCGAGTGCGCCGCTGGGGTCCCAGAGCGATCGGGCGAGGAGTCAAAGACCGTCACGGGCATGTTCAGCCTGTAGCTCTCGGCTATCACGTCCTGACGGCCGGCACCCTGGTGTGGCATCACCGAGTAGGTGAAGCGGTGCTCACCGATGTCGGCCAGTGGGTCCGGGAACCTGGCCCCCTTAACGACACTGAGTCGCAGCGTCGTGCTCGGGGATCCGTCGGCGCAGCGTGTGCGGGTCGCGTCGTGGCCGTAGCGCCCGTCGTTGAGGAGGGCCACCCCGAAGTCACCCTCGTTCAGATCGACCCATTTGTGGGCGCAGAACTCGAAGCGAGCGAGGTCCCACGTGGTGTTTGTGTGGATCGGAGTGGTGATGTGGCCGTATTGGATGTCACGGGTCACCTCACTGGCCGACAGATCCAGGGGCCACGCAACCTTGAGTAGGTGGTCGCGCTCGTGCCAGTCGAGTGCGACATCCACGTCGAGTCGGGCCGACCCGGAACGCAGCTCGAACACTTCGACGAGCCTGGACCCGCGGAAGGTCCGAACGACACGCAATCTGGCGACGAGCGGCCCGTCCTGATCGAGGGTGATCGACTCGACCGTGTCCAAGTTCTCGACCCGGTTCCGGTAGTACTCCTCGATGTCCCAGGCGTCGTACTCGAGGGGCAGGTCGTGGTGGAGCTGCCACAGGTTCGCCCGCTCACCCTGGGCGACGATCTCGCGTCCGCTCGGTACATGGACCATCGAGACGACCGAGCCGTGGTCATCGAAGCGGACCGAGAGAACGTCGTTGTCCATGCTGCGTTCGGTGGCCCTCACCGGGGCGAGAGGCTCGAGTGCCTGGAGCGGAGCAACGCCAAGTGGGTCGACGACGATCCGCACCGCGGTGGTGCCGTCGCCCAGAACCTGACTGCGAGGCCGCTCCTGGGTGCTCAGGGTCCGCCCCTCCATGGTGCCGGGCTGTCCATCCATGCTGCGAGGACTCTCGGTGCTGCGGGGCTGCCACTGCGTTGGAACCAGCCTGCTGTCGACGAAGACGACCTCGTCCCGCCCGAACGGCGCGCCGTTGGCAACGACGGGCCCGTCGGTCCCAGCGGTCAGAG
>JBATWQ010000089.1:0-8325 GCA_049672765.1 Microthrixaceae bacterium
CCAGCGAACAGCGCCAGGCTCGCCACGACGCCATCAGAGGCCAGGTTGCGCTCAAGTTCGGGGCAATCGAGACCCCGCCGCCGCGGCGGGTCGTCCTGGCAACCAGACAGCACACCATTCCACTGAGATTCCGCAATGGTCTGCCCTACCAGGTGCAAATCAGAATGCGGGCGCGATCGCCGAGGCTCGCCGTCCGATTCTCCGACTCGGACCTGGTGATACTGGAACCTGGTGAGAACCGCTTCGACCTTCCCGTCGAGGTGAGGGCACCTGGTGAGTCATTGCTCAGGGTCCAGCTGGCGACCCCGGACGGTTCCATCGTGTTGTCGAGCTTTGACATACCCGTCAGGTCCACATCGATTTCGGGCGTCGGTTCCGCGCTTTCGATCATTTCGGTCGCATTTCTGTTGATCTGGTGGCTCCGCACCATGCGCAAACGTCGCCGCGAAACCGGACGGGCGGTCTCGCTGCACCCCTCGACCGCCGGTCCCCCACCGGACAGCGACTCGCAGTCCGAAGCGAGTGCACCGTTGACGACCGATCCGTCCCCGGGGGCGGATGCGCCTGCGGACGCCGATAGCCCATCGGACGCCGGTACGGTAGATCAAAGTGGCTGACACCGGCTCAACCCCGGGGTCGGAGGACCCGACCCAGATTCAGCTTGCCCCTTTGCAGGAGCTGGCGGGAATCACCCTGTGCAACCGTTACTCGCTGGTCAAGCTCATTGGCGCCGGCGGCATGGCACAGGTGTGGGAGGCGACCGACAACGTCCTCGGACGACGGGTCGCGGTGAAGGTCCTCCACCCGCACCTCGCAGGCGACGAGGTGTTTGTCGCACGGTTCCGCGCCGAAGCCGTTGCCGCTGCCCGGCTGAGCCACCAGAACATCGTCGGCGTGTACGACACCTGCTCCGACGGCGTCCACGAAGCCATAGTCATGGAGCTCCTGGAGGCATCGACACTCCGGAACTATCTGGACGAACACCATGTGGTGGACGCGGACACGACGGTGCGGATCGCGCTGCGGCTTCTCGACGCGCTCGAGGCGGCGCATCGCTCCGGTCTCGTCCATCGTGACGTCAAGCCGTCGAACATCCTGCTTTGCGATGACGGCCGGGTGAAGATCGCCGACTTCGGGATCGCCAAGACCGATGACCAGACCGAGCTGACCCAGGAGGGTGCGCTGGTCGGCACCGCCGCATATCTCGCTCCAGAGCAGTTGCTGGGCGAAGCAGTCGACGGACGCACCGACCTCTACTCGCTCGGCGTCGTCCTGTATGAGTGTCTGACCGGCACGGTTCCCTTCAGGGGCGACAGCGGTGCGGCCGTTGCGCTGGCGAGACTGCATTCGGAGCCTGTCGACCCCAGACGGGTCCGGGCCGATGTTCCACCCGCCATTGCATCCGCCGTGATGCGTGCATTGGCGAGGAATCCCGATGACCGCTTCGACTCCGCCGCCGACCTGCGCGCCGCCCTGCTCGACACAGGGGTAACACCCCCACGGCAACCCGCCGCTCCCCGCCCGCCGACCGAGCCTGCCGCAGTCGTCGAGGAATCGTTCTCGAGGTCTGAACGCAGCTGGTTGTACCCGGCGCTTTTCATACTCCTGGTCGGAGCAGCGCTCGCCACCGCCGGGCTTCTGGCCCACGAGTCGAGTCGAGCCGCCCGGCCTGACAGCACTCCGTCGACGACGTCTCCGCCGCCGGTCGCTCCGCCAAAGGTCGAGAGCGCCCAGGCCTTCGACCCCCAAGGCGATGGCAAGGAGAACAACCAGCTTGCCGAGTTGGCGGTCGACGGGGATCCTTCCACGGCGTGGCGGACCGAGGGCTACAACCCTCCGGGGTTCACAGGGAACAAGAAGGGTGTCGGCCTCCTCCTAAAGCTTTCCGATCGGACCGAGATCGACTCGATCAGCGTCGAAGGCTCACAGAACGGTTGGTCTGCGAAGCTGTTCGTACTCGATGCCAACCCGCCGGCACTGCCCGACCCGGAGCGTCTGACAGCCGTGGGCGAGTTCACCGGCGTCCGGGGGAGGTCCGCCCTGACACTCGATGGCCCCTCCGAGGAGAGAACCGGCGCAACGGTCCTCCTCTGGATCGACCGACTGGGTGAACCCGCCCCCGACGGAAAGTTCCGCGTCGAGATTTCCAACGTGTCGATCACCGGAGTCGCCACAACCAGATGACACGGTCGCCGTGTGGCGCTTGGTCGCCGTGTGGAGCTTCCCGCGCCGTGGGCCCTTTGTCAGTGGTCCAAACCCGCTCCTCAGCTAGGCTCGCGAGCCATGAGCGCCCCCAAAACCGGATCAGCCAGTTCCGCAACCGGTAGGTCGTCAACCGACGGTTCCGGCTCTGTCAATCGTTCGACTAGCACCGCCGGGGGCATGGGCGCGCAGGGTGAGGCGGATTGGACCGAACAGGTCACCAATCTGGTGGTCGACACCGTCGACACGGTCCGCAATCGCACAACGGGACCGATTCTCCACTACTCGCGGGCATCGGTTAACGCTGTAGTTGCACTGCTTCTGGCCCTACCGGTCGCGCTTCTGATGGTCATTGGTGCCATCCGACTGCTGGCCTGGGCCCTCGGCCAGGTGTGGATCGCCTACACGATCGTCGGGACGATTCTGGTGCTCTTGGGGGTTGTCCTGTGGTCCAAACGTTCAAAGCTGCCTATCTGAGAAGAAAATTCGTAACGGCCGACCTGTGCCTACAGCGGCCCCGTGAGCCGTTCCCGGTGGGATTGCTCACCCGGGCATGAAGAGAGTCGACCTGCGGGTCGCCCTATAGCTGGTGCTCAGGGAGGTCTCGTTCCGATCGCAACCGTCCTGAGGAGAACATGTCTACAGAAGCCCGTCCCGATCCCTCGGAGCTCAGCAGTTCCGAGCGTCGCAAGGTGATCATCATCGGTAGCGGCCCCGCGGGTCTGACCGCAGCTATCTACGCGTCCCGCGCCAACCTCGAACCTCTGATGATCGAGGGCGAACCCTCCTCGACGAGCGATCAGCCCGGTGGTCAGTTGATGTTGACAACCGAGGTCGAGAACTACCCGGGGTTCCCGGACGGAATAATGGGCCCCGAACTGATGAACAACTTTCGTCAGCAGGCGCTCCGTTTCGGCACCGAGATCGTGACTGCGAAGGCGTCGAAGGTCGATCTATCGGCACGACCATTCAAGATCTGGGTCGGCGATACCGAGGCCGATCCCACATATCTGGCGGACAGCGTCATCGTCTCTACAGGCGCACAGTCACTGATGTTGGGGCTCGAAGCCGAGAGCCGTCTGCTCGGTCACGGGCTCAGCACCTGTGCGACCTGCGACGGATTCTTCTTCCGCGGCCAGGACGTCGCGGTCGTAGGTGGTGGCGACTCTGCGGTTGAGGAGGCGATGTTCCTGAGCCGCTTCGCCAACTCGGTCACCATCATCCACCGTCGCGACGAGCTCCGTGCCTCGAAGATCATGCAGGACCGGGCGTACGCGAACGACAAGATCCGGTTCATGTGGAACACCCTTGTCGAGGACATCATTGGTGACGCAACGGTTGAGGCCCTCTCCGTGAGGGACGTCAATACCGGTGAGGTCACAAAGGTTCCCTTCGCAGGTGTTTTTGTCGCAATTGGTCACCGACCCAACACCGATCTGTTCCGCGGGCAGTTGGACCTGAAGGAGAACGGCTACCTGGTCACCAAGGACTCTTCATCCCGGACCAACATCGAAGGTGTCTTCGCAGCCGGGGATGTCCAGGACGACTTTTACCGCCAGGCGATCACCGCCGCCGGTAGCGGCTGCATGGCGGCAATCGACGCAGAACGCGGGTTGGAGGCCGAAGGCGAGTAGCCGGTAGTAGGTCGGCGCCCCCGGGTGCCACCGAACACTCCGTCCGAAATCCGGAATCAGCTGGGTCTCTGACGGGTTCAACATCCAGCAAGTACAGCGGGACCTCGGTCCCGCTCTGGGATTCGTCGTTCATCAATGAGTCCGAGTTAGTGACTTTGAAAGGGATTAAATGTCCGGATCGATAACAAATCTGACCGAGGCCACGTTCTCCGAGGAGGTGAACGGCTCGTCTGCCCCCGTAATCGTGGACTTCTGGGCGGAATGGTGTGGTCCGTGCAAGACGGTGTCCCCGATTCTCGAGGAGATCGCCGTCGAGAATGCTGAGAAGCTGCGCGTCGCCAAGGTAGATGTCGACTCCAACCAGGGTCTCGCCCTCACCTATGGCGTCCAGAGCATCCCGACCATGATCCTGTTCAAGGACGGCCAGGTGGCGCACAGCATCACGGGAGCCCGCAGCAAGGCCCAGATTCTCGCCGAGTTCCAGCCCTACCTCTGACAGTCCGGGAGGGCTGAACCGGAACGTATGTTTCATTTGACGCGGTGTAAGCTCGGCTTAGCGGCATAAGTTGGTTCGGGGCCCGCTTTCCGGGCTCTTGACCTGCCGTCCCGGTGATCAGCCGATGTTCGCCTGCGCCTCACCGCATTCTCGGCCCTGAAGATGGAGTAGAGCCATCACCCTCGCGTCACTACCCCTTCGAATCGGATCCTCAGGGCCCGATGTCGCTGATCTGCAGCGCCGCCTGAGCGCCGCGGGATTCCCGATCGATGACAAGACGGGATTGTTCGACGAGCTGACCGGTGCAGCCGTCACAAAGTTCCAGCGCGCCCGAGGGCTGCGTGAGGACGGAGCCTGTGACGCCACCACCTGGTCAGCGCTGATCGAATCCGGATTCGCGATCGGAGACAGGCTCCTTTGTCTCCGGTCTCCCATGATGCGCGGCGACGACGTTTCGGACCTCCAACTGCGCCTCGGGGTGTTCGGCTTCGACGCCGGACGTGTGGACGGGATATTCGGCCAGATGACCCAGCGTGCGGTTGGAGAGTTCCAACGTAACGCAGGCCTGGTGTGCGACACGGTGTGTGGGCCCGAGACAGTTGGGGCGCTGCTACGCCTGGAGGGTCGTAGCGGGAAGGCCGCCGTCACTGGTGTCCGTGAACGTGAGCGGCTCCGCCGCCGGCGTTCCACACTCCACGACCTTCGGATCGCTGTCGGAATGACCAACGGACCCCATTCTGCGATGAGCCGCTTCGCGTTCGAATTGCAGTCCGGCGGGTCGCTGGTGTTGCTCCTCGAAGATATGGACTGGGGCACCCAGGCCAACCAGGTGAACGACTTCCAGGCCGACCTGTTCATCGGTCTATCGGTTACCGCCACACCCATGATCGAAGCCTGTTACTTCTCGGTCCCCGGTTATGAGTCGGTGGGCGGTCGCAGACTGGCTGAACTCGTCGTATCCGAGATGCCGGCATCACCGGGATGGGGTATCGGTACGGTGCGCGGCACCCGTCTCCAGATCGTCCGCGAGACCAGGCCACCGGCGGTGTTGATCCGTGTTGGCGACGCCCCAATACTGCGCGCAAGTGAGGATCTGGTGATCGCATCGCTCCGTCGGGCGATCGACGCCTGGGTCCACGACCCCTGTTGACCCAGATCCTGGTGGTCTACCTCTAGGAGAGGTTTAGAGATGCGCGAGCTGGGGCTTTGCTAGGTAAATCTCCACCTCAGCTTGGGTTAACCACAGAGTTCCACACAGGCTGTGGATAACCCTAAACCCTTTGCCTGAACTGGAGATTGAGGCGCATCTAGCCCATCACGAGGCGATAAATCCGCTCGAGATCCTCGAGATTCGCGAAGTCGATGGTGACTTTTCCCCGCTTCGCGGTCATCGCGATCGAGACCCTCGTGTCCAAATGGCTAGCCAGCAACTCCTCCAACTCGAGGAGTCCCGGGGGCCTGAGTTGGCGTTGCTCGTCGTCGCCCTCGGGCGCTGCGTCATCGCCTGAACCATGATTCTCGGGTGAATCCGATCCCCTGTTTCCGGCGCCAAGCCCCGCTTCGAGGTCCAGTCGCTCCTTCACCATCTGTTCGATATCGCGAACGCTTAGTGACTCGGTGACCGCCTTACGGGCTAGGCCTTCCTGGTAGGCACGATCCGGGTGACCAAGCAGCGCCTTGGCGTGACCAGCTGAAAGAAGTCCCTCGCCGACGAGCTTCTGGACAGCCGGGGACAGCTGGAACAGACGCAAGTGGTTGGCGACGGTCGAGCGGCTCTTGCCCACCCGTTTGGCCACCTCATCCTGGGTCAGTCCAAAGTCGTCGATCAGTTGTTGATAGGCGGCCGCTTCTTCAAGGGCGTTTAGATCCTGGCGGTGCAGGTTCTCGACGAGGGCCTGCTCCAAGGAGGTCACGTCGTCCACGGTGCGAACAATTGCCGGGATCGTCGGTAGGCCCACCCTCTTCGCCGCCCGCCAGCGCCGCTCCCCTGCAATCAGTTCGTAGCCCTGGTCCGTCGACCTGACGAGGATCGGCTGAAGGACGCCAATTTCTCGAATGCTGTCAACCAGGCCTTCGAGGGTCTCCTCGTCGAAAAGGTGCCTGGGCTGCATCGGGTTGGGGTAGACCGACGAAATCGAAACTTCCTTCAAGCCGGTGCCAACCTCGTCGGCGCTCTCCTCTGCTGCGGGAATCAGGGCGGTCAGCCCTCGTCCGAGTCCACCCTTACGAGACACCACTAACCTCCCTGGCCAATTCCCTGTACGCGACGGCTCCACGAGAACTCGGATCGAATGTCGTTATTGGCTTGCCGTATGACGGCGCCTCCGACAGTCGGATGTTCCGGGGGATCACGTTCCTACAAACGGTAGAACCGAAATGGGAGCGGACCTCGGTTGAGACCTGCTCTCCCAGACGGGTCCTGCTGTCGTACATCACCAGGACGATGCTGGAGATTTCCAGGCTCGGGTTCAGGTTCCTCCTGACCAGATCCACGTTGCGGGTCAATTGTCCGAGTCCTTCGAGTGCGTAGTATTCGCACTGGATGGGTACCAGGACCTCGGAAGCAGCCACCAGGGCGTTGACGGTCAGCAGGCCGAGAGACGGCGGGCAGTCGATCAGTACGTAGTCGAAGTCATCAATTACTTCTTCCAGTGCCCGCTTCAGCTTGCTCTCGCGGCTGAAGGCGGGAACCAGCTCGATCTCGGCACCGGCAAGGTCGAGGCTCGCAGGAATGACAAACAGACCCTTGACCTCGGTTGGCTCGACGCACTCGTCAAGCCCGAGATCGTTGAGGAGTACGTCGTAAACGGTGACATCCAGAGTTCGTGGATTTATACCCAGGCCGGTAGTCGCGTTGCCCTGTGGATCTAGATCCACCACGAGAACCCGGAAGTCGAGTTCGGCGAGGGCCGCTCCAAGGTTGACCGTGGTGGTGGTCTTGCCAACTCCACCCTTCTGGTTTGCTATGGCGATTATGCGGGGTAGCGGCCTTACGTGGGAGTCGACCACGGCTTCGCGCTCGACCGGCTCCACAGCAACTGGGGTCTGGACGATCTGCGCTGCATCCTCCCCGAGCGGGACACCTACCTGGTCCGCGACCGATGGCGTTTCAGCTGCCGAAGGGGTTTCAACTGCATCACCCATACTGTCCGGCTGTCCGCCCTCATGAACCGGTTGCAGATCGCGAGTTCCGTGATCTGAACCCCCTACCCCAAACGGGTTGGGCCCAGCGGGCCGAATCCCTGAATCTGACACCTGCGGCTCCGATTCTCTGTTGTCTGTAGCCGCAGCATCTGCGGGACTATCTGTTGCCGCAGCATCTGCGGCACCCTTGGTCGGTGACAGCAAAGCTGCGTTGTCGTCTGACGTGTTTGAACCCGGCTGGCCGCCGTGCGACACATTTTGTCCCGGTATCCCCGAGTCGCCCATCGAGGGCCTGGCAGCAGCATCTGACAGTGGGGATGCGCCACTCGAAGACGATCCTTGCTGTCCCTTCTGCGCATCAATCAGCGGCGAGGCTGATGACTGGGGATTCTCCGGGAAGTGGACGTCGGTCATCCGAACTCCCTGAACCGATGATGAGCGTCCGAATGACGCTCCCCCATCCTTTACTGTTCAGGCCTCTGGGTCAAGCACCCTCGACCTCCGAAGCCGATGTTCCACGTGGAACATCGCGCCGGGAGTTCTTTTGACCTCTCCCGAGCAAACTCGGAACGTGGAAGACTGAGCCCATGGCAAGCGCTGAGTCACAGCTATACCGGGTCCTTGAAAGAAGCAGAGAGCTTGGATTCTTGGGGCCAGGCGACATTGACGCGCAAGTGGAGCACGCTCTGGCGTTTCTCCCAGCTCTCGCCAGCCGGGAGCGAATCCTTGACCTAGGCAGCGGCGGAGGGCTCCCGGGCCTTGTACTTGCAACCCATCTGACGGATGCAGAGTTTGTCCTTCTTGACGCGCAAGGCCGAAGGTGCACCTTCTTGGAATCAGCTGTAGAGC
>JBATWQ010000090.1:0-13540 GCA_049672765.1 Microthrixaceae bacterium
CCTCATTGGCGAGCTCTCCGTAAGTCTGATCGCTGGCTGTAGGAAAATTCACCCGTCGCCGTTACCGTGGCCATCTAACTTGCAAACGAAAGGAAGCTGGTGGGAGATCCCGTCGCCACCGCTGCCCGGCTGAGCCACGAAATCGACCTGGCTCTGAAGCAGCTGACCCTGGCGCCGGCTCGCGTCCGCGAACTCACCGGGCTACGGGACAAGGCCGCCAATATCCGGCAGCGCCTTTCCGACTTTGCCGAGAACGTCGCACCGTTGGGGTTTGAGGACGGCCAGGAAATTGCCGACATCCGACGTCGTTTCGCGTCTCTTCCGGAAGGTGTTCTGGCCGAACCCGCCGGTCTCCGGGAATTTGTTGCCGCATCTCCGCTGCTTCGAAAGCTGACTTCCGCTGGGCTCACCGTCACTTCGTTTCGAAAGTTGTCCGACGGTCAGGAGCGACTCGGCCACCTACTCGGTGATCGGTGGGGCGACGTAGGTGAGATTTGGCTCGCACTCCGAAACCAACCAGACACGAACAGCCTCACCCACATTCCGGTTCAGAAGTCACAACTCCACGTTGCGCGACAGTTCGCAAAGACCCTCAGCACACTCGGCCTGTTCAAACTGACCGCCGTCCACGCCCTTGAAATGGATACCGACGGAGATTGGGTCACCGAAGCCAGTCTCACAGACGCGGCAAGAAAGCAGCAGAGAGCCGACCATCCCTATCGATTGACCTTCTGCGGTCTCGGCAACACAGAGCACAAGGCCCTGTTCACAGGAGAATGGCTGAACGGCTATGCAGCATCCATCATCTCGGACCACCTGGACGCGTCGCTGCTACAACACGAGATCTACACATCGGTCGCCTACCAGAATCCGCGCGAGATTCTCAGGGGTGGATCCGACTTCGATGTGATCGTCGAGGCCCGGGGTGTCGTGGCACTGTTCGAATGTAAAACCGGAAAGCTGCCCTCGGACCAGGTGAAACGGGCAATTGGCCGGGCAGAGGGACTTGCTTCGATCATCGAGTCAACTGGCGCTCATGTTCAACTCCACCACTTCCTTCTTTTCCTCGGCGCCACAAGTGATGCCGAAAGAGTCACGAGCTGCGCGGCGGGGTCGCCTGTGGCGGCGATCACTCCCGATCAGTTGCGTGGCGTTCTGAACACCACGTTCCGTGGAGCATCCCCGTCCGCGGACACTGAATAGAGCACGGCGGCACCATCAGACCCCGGACCGGTCGATCAGGTCGGGTAGCTCGCCAGGAATCTCGCCAGGGTGTACTCGGTGACCCTCGCGATCTGGTCCACTTCACCGAACATCGCGCACATCATGATCGGCCCGAACAGCATCGTCCCGACAGTTGTGGTGTCAAGGTCTGCAGGAATTCGACCCTCTCGAACTCCGATGGCGAGGATCTCGCCGAGGACCTCTTCATTGGCCGTCCGGTCGCTGCGGACCAGCACCTCGATTTCGGGGAAGTCACGCCAGAGCGCCAGCAGCTCCGGAAGCATCCGTGCCACCCGGGGCTGGCCCAGGGCTGTGGCCACTGCGTCCATCTGCCGGCGCAAACAGTCCTCGAAATTGGACGCAAGGTCGAAGTCCGCGGCAGCGGGGATCGCCGAGCGCAACACATCGAGCAGCAGGTCCTCGATCGAGTGCCAGTGCCGGTAGAGCGTGGACTTCGCCACGCCGGAACGTTCGGCCACGGCGTCGACGGTGACGGACCGGACGCCTGATTCCACCATCAGATCCTCGGCCGCTTCGAGCAGTCGGGAGCGGCTGCGGGTCACCCGCGGGTCCACCTCAGTGGCCACATTCACACGGTCTGGAGCGCTTTCGAAACTAGACATATTCGTATCGCTACTATAGCGTTTCGTTCTTCGTAATTGAAGACAGACTGCAATTGCGGCGCCCCCCGCCCCCCGCACGATGCGTCCCGGAAGGATCTGACCAGTGACCGACGCTCCCCCAATGGCCACCCCCGAGGGTGAAGTCATTCACGATCCCCACCGCAAGCGGATGATCCTGGCCGCGGTCTCCGTCGCATTGATGGCCGTCATCGCTTCCATGAGCGGGCTGAACGTAGCCCAGCAACAGTTGGCCCTGGACTTCGGAGCATCGCAGTCGACCATCCTCTGGATCATCAACGCCTACACCCTGGCGCTGGCCTCCCTACTCATGCCGATCGGAGCGATCGGAGACCGCTGGGGTCGAAAGACGGTTCTGGTCTCAGGCCTGGCCGTATTCGGGTTCGCCAGCTTCGCCGGTGCCTTCGCCGGCTCCGCCACAATGATGATCGGCTCTCGAATCGTCGCCGGCATCGGTGCTGCGATGATCATGCCTGTCACCCTGTCGGTCATCACGACCAGCTTCCCCGAGGAAGAACGCGGTCAGGCCATAGGCATCTGGTCCGGAATCGCCGGAGGCGGAGCGATGGTCGGCATGTTCGTATCGGCAGCAATGGTCGACATGGTCACCTGGCGGTGGCTGTTCGTACTCCCCATCGCGTTGGTCGCCGTTGGACTGGTGTTGACGGTCCGTTTCGTCCCCAACTCCGCCGAGGATCACGAGCACCCCTTCGACCTGGCCGGGTCGGTCCTTTCGCTTCTCGCAATTGGCGGTCTGGTGCTGGGAATACAGGAGGGCCCCGAGCGGGGTTGGACCGATCCACTCAGCTTCGGAAGCCTCACGGTGGGTCTGATCGCAGCGGCGGCGTTTATCGCGTGGGAGCTTCGCCACCCCGCTCCACTCCTGGACATCCGCACGTTCGCCGATCGCAGACTCGCAGCTGGTTCGGCCACGCTGCTCACGCTCTTCGCGGTGATGTCGGGGATCTTCCTGGTTCTCTTCCCCTTCTTCCAGGCGGTGCTCGGCTGGTCGGCGCTGCACTCCGCCAGCGCGTTGCTGCCAATGGCTGCGGTGATGATGCCCACCTCCGCACTGGTACCCAAACTCTCTGCCAAGCTCGGAACGAAGCCGACGTTGTTGACGGGAATGGCAATTGCCGCTGCAGGTCTGGCCACACTGGCCGTGTCCGCCTCGGTCGACGGCGGTTACCTATCGGTTCTGCCGGGTCTGTTGATCATCGGCCTGGGCACCGGTCTGGCGATGACCCCGTCCACCGAGGCGATCACGTCATCGCTACCTGCCGACAAGCAGGGCGTCGCATCCGCGTTGAACGACACCACCCGCGAAGTGGGCGGGGCGGTCGGAGTTGCCCTGCTCGGATCAATCCTCTCGTCCGGCTACCGCAATTCGATCCAGCCCGACCTGGGCGGATTCCCGGCAGAAATCGCCAGGGTCGCCCAGGAAGGGATCGGCGCTGCCTTCGGAGTCGCGCCACAGGCCGGCGCGCAGGCCCCCGAGTTGATCCACACCGCGCAGGTCGCCTTCGTCGAAGGGTGGACCCGCTCCATGTGGTTCGGCGTCATCATGATCGCGGTTGCGTTCGTGTTCGTCGCGTTGCGAGGACCTCGGGCCAAGACCCTCTCCGCAGGCCAGCTCGACCAGGTCGAATATTCCGGTCCGGCCGACGACGATTCGGTGTCAGCCGTTCCGGCGAACGTCAGCTGAACCGGCGACCACGTCGAGTGCTGCGCTGATCGAAGCGACGCACGCATCGGTCGTTGTCCGCCCGAGCAGCAGGTCTCCGATGGCCGTCGCGCCGTCGTTCTCGAGCGCCGGGAATCGCTCCAACGGTGGGTAGGTGATCATTGCTCCCGCAATTGTTTTCCGGGTCACCTCGAGTCGCTCCGCGTCGACCTCGTCGACCGGCCGTAGGTCATCGAGTACGTCGCTGCGAGCGGGAATGCCGCCCACCGACGCTTCGATCCGGTGGAACTGGGCCGAGCTGAGCAGCTGCACCAAGGCGACCGCGCTGTCGAGATCTCCGCAGGTCCTGGGAATCGCCCAGCCGTGACAGCCCGAGTACGAGACGCGGCGGAGCGGACCCGACGGATACGGCGCGGGCCTCAGCAGGTCACCGATCGGCGATGACCGCAGCCCATGGGTCGCGCCGGGCCACGACGCGACGCAGTCGACAACACCGGCACCCAGAGCGGAGTCAACCTCGTCATAGTGCCATGACGTCAACCCGTCCGTTCCCCCGGGACAGCGAGAACCGAGCGACGCGATCACCTCCAGGGACTCGGTGGCGATGGCCACATCCAGCGCGGGGCTCCCCTCATCGTCGAACAGCTGGCCGCCCCTGCCCACCACTTGTTCGAAGAACATCCCGAACAGCCCCGATCCTCGACCGGTGAACCCGAACACCGTCTCCGAGTCGAGCAGCTCCTGCCACGAGCCCGGCGCCTGATCCATCCGGTCCTTACGCCACCACAGGACCCTAACGTCGACGTTGCGGGGAACGCAGAGTAGATCACCCCGGTCGCGGCACAGCGCGAGGGCACCGGGCTCGATTGCGCCAACGGTCGCTGGGTCGATCAGATCGTCGAGCGGATGGAGCCACTGACGTTGACTCGGAACGTATTTGCCATGGGTCGAGATGACGTCCAGCCGCTCGCCGGCCGCCAACAGCTGCGCGACGCGTTCGTTGAGCTCCAGATGGTCCGCATGGACGACAATCTCGACATCGTCGCGGATGCCCTGGTAGAGAAAGTCGTACATCGGCCCACCGATCAGAGCGACGCGCAGCTTGTCGGTCATGGGCTGTCTCACCTCTCACTGCAGGTGTTTGTGAGCACTCCGATGCCCTCGATCTCGACCTCGACGGTGTCACCGTCGCGCAGATAGATGGGTGGAGTGCGGGCGAAGCCGACCCCCGCCGGGGTACCCGTGGTGATCACGTCCCCGGGGAGCAGGGTCATGAACTGCGACAGGTACGAGATGATCTGCGCAACGCTGAAGATCATCTGGGCAGTGCTCGAGTCCTGCAACGTTTCGCCGTTGACCCGGCACGCTATCTGCAGGTTCTGGGGATCGGGGACGTCCTCCGGCGTGACCAGCCACGGACCGAGTGGGCAGAAGGTGTCGAACGATTTCGCCCGCAACCACTGTCCGTCGGAAAACTGTGCGTCCCTGGCCGAGACGTCGTTGCAGCACGTGTATCCGAGGACGAAGTCGAGGGCAGATTCGACCGGAACGTCGCGGGCGTCGGAGCCGATGATGACGGCCAACTCGGCCTCGTAGTCGACCTCGGTCGACTGGTCCCGGCTCCAACGGATGACCTCGCCCGGGCCGATGATCGACTGCGGCAGCTTGGCGAACGTAACCGGGGAACCCGGCGCTTCGAGTCCCGATTCGCTGGCGTGATCCGCATAGTTGAGTCCGACTGCGATCACCGATCCGGGGCGTGCGATGGGCGCCAGCACCTTCACCCGCGCGAGCTCGACCGACTGGTCCTCGGCCGGGTGACTTCCGGCCGGAGTCCCCTCGGCGCCGCCACCGTCAGACTCTCTTCTGTCCGGCTTTCCGGCCCCCGGTGCGCCAGAGAGCAGCGCCTGTAGGGGCGAGCCGCTGTCTAGTACCAGCGGGTGCACGACGTCTCCGTCGACCCGTGCGAGTCGTTCGATTCCGTCGAGTTCGATTCTTGCGATCTTCACCTGCGCTCCTCCAAGAGTCTGAACAGTCCGAACCACCCGGCTGAGTTGATCGGCCGATGGCGGCCGCCGCCCTCAACCCGCCGCGATGCCACCATCGATCAGCCAGTCTGCTCCGGTTACGAAAGACGCCTGATCACTCGCCAGATAGGTGACCAGTTCGGCTACCTCCGCCGGGGTTCCAAGTCGACCGAGCGGCTGACGGGCAATCAGGTCACTGCGCATCTGCGACGGATCGTCCGCCTGGTCCAGCAGCCTCCCCACCCACGGAGAGTCGACCGTTCCGGGACTGACACAGTTGCAGCGGATTCCCTGCGCCGCGTACTGGACCGCGACCTGCTTGGTCAGCGCGACAACGGCACCCTTCGATGCGCAGTACGCGGCACGGTTGGGCAGGCCGACCGAGGCCGCTACCGACGCGGTGTTGACGATCACTCCTCCCCCGGCTTCCAGCATGTGTGGGAGGGCGGCACGGATTCCCAGGAAGACCCCGCGCACGTTGACAGAAAAGATCTTCTCCCACTCCTCGATCGTGCAGTTCAACACGTCGGTCACCCCGCCGACACCCGCGTTGTTGCAGAGAATGTCGATCTTTCCGTATGTCTCGACGCAACGAGCTATGAGCGCCCCAACCTGATCGGGATCTGAAACGTCGACTGCTACACCTAGGGCCCCTTCGGGAACGTCCGGCGGATTCAGGTCACCGGCGACGACCTCGGCACCCTCGTCGAGTAGCCGGGTGCAAATCTCATACCCGATCCCCGACGCCGCACCAGTGACGACTGCGGTCCTACCTGCGAAGCGCCCACTCATGTTTCCCTCCGTGTCTTGATTCCGCCGTGGCACGCCCGAACTCCGTCGATGGCGGACCAGAGATCCTCGGGCAGATCGACCGAGATAGCGCCGACGGCCGCCGTGACCTCGGCCGTGGACCGAACCCCGACCAGGGTGCTCGCCACCCCATTGAAGCGGCGCGGATGGTTGATGGCGACCTGCTGGAGACTCACGCCGAAGTCGTTACACACGGATCTCAGGTCCTCAACCCGTCGGAGAACTCGCTCCGGAGCGGGCTGGTAGTCAAAGTATGTGTCCGTACCACCGGCGAGGATCCCACTCTGGAAAGCCCCCGCCGCCAGCAGCACCACACCCTCACGGGCACACCGATCGGCAACCGACTCACCGGAGGTTTCGAGCAGCGTGATGCGACCTGCCAGAAGCACAACGTCGAGTGGGACACGATCAAGCAGATAGTGGGCGACCTCGGCACTGTTCGTTCCGACCCCGATCGCTCCGATGAACCCGGCATCTCGCTGACGCTGGAGTTCCCCCGCCGCCACCACCGCCTCGTCGAGGTGATCATCGGGGTCGTGGAGCAGCACCACGTCCACGAACTCACGACCCAGCCGGGTCCTGCTCTCGCCGAGTTCCTCGCGAATCGCGTCCGGCGCGAAGTCGAACTTCGACCCACCGGGCGGAGCGCCGTGGAAGATGTCGTCGGGCTCCCGCGTTCCGGTTCGGTGGATGCGTCGCCCGACCTTGGTGGACACGGTGAAGCGGTCGGGCCGTTCCGCCTGTGCCAGGAACTTCCCCAGGCGCTCTTCGGCAAGTCCACGTCCATAGTGCGGTGCCGTGTCGAAATGGGTCACCCCGGATTCGGCGGCAGCGGCGAGAGTGGCGAGTGCGTCCGCTTCGTCAACCGCCGAATACAGCCCGCCGAGGGGCGCGGTTCCGATGGACAGCAACCCCGGAGAAAGTCGATCCGGTCTGGAGGGATCTACCACCCGTTTGAAGTTATCATCAGATGAATCTTTGGGCGTCTACCCATACCTGCGCTGATTTCAAGCTCCGCGGCGTCTGTTCATCTGATGAGCCTTGGCTTCGAGAGACCTGAGGGGAGGGATTTTGTGAAGATCACAAGTTTCGAAACCGCAGATATCCGCTTCCCCACGTCGATGACGTTCGCCGGTTCGGATGCCATGAACCCCGACCCGGACTACTCGGTCGCTTACGTGACCCTGCACACCGACGAGGGTGCCGTCGGCCACGGGTACACCTTCACCATCGGGCGCGGAAACGACCTGTGTGTCGCTGCGGTGGAAGCACTCGCCGCCAAGCTCGTCGGCGAAACGCTGATCGAACCCGTCGCGGACCTGGCCAGGCTGCCGGCCCTTCTGAACTCGGACTCACAGATCCGGTGGATCGGCCCCGAGAACGGCGTGGTCCGCATGGCGACCGCAGCTGTAGTCAACGCTCTGTGGGACCTGTGCTCACGCCTGAGCGGCAAGCCGTTGTGGAAGTTCATGGTCGACATGACTCCCGCCCAGATCGCCTCGGTCGTCGACTGGAGATACCTGTCCGACGCACTCACCCCGGCCGACGCGATCACGCTGCTCGATTCACGTCGCAGTGGGCTCGCAGATCGCGAGGAAGTGCTGGTGGCCCGTGGGTACCCGGCCTACACGACCGAACCCGGCTGGCTCGGCTACAGCGACGACGCAATGGTCGCGCTGTTGAACGAGTCGCTCGATCGCGGCTTCCGTCACGTGAAGATCAAAGTTGGACGAGACCTCGCCGAGGATCGACGGCGACTCCGACTCGTCAGGGACGCCCTCGGTCCGGACGTCGGCGTTGCCGTCGACGCCAATCAGGCCTGGGACGTGCCCGAGGCCGTCGCCTGGATCGGAGCGCTCGAAGAGTTCGACCTGGCGTGGGTCGAGGAACCAACCTCGCCGGACGACGTTCTGGGACATGCACAGATCGCCCGGGCAGTGGCGCCGATTCGGATCGCAACCGGCGAGATGTGCCAGAACCGGGTGATGTTCAAACAGTTCCTCGCGGCGGGCGCGATGCAGATCTGCCAGATCGACGCCTGTCGTGTGGCGGGGGTCAACGAGAACCTGGCCGTCATCTTGTTGGCAGCCAAGGCCGGAGTTCCGGTTGTCCCTCACGCCGGTGGCTGCGGGTTGAGCGAGGCGGTGCAACACCTGGCGATGTTCGACTTCGTGGCGTTGGGCGGGACGGCCTCGCTCGACGGTCGCCTGCTCGAATGGGCTGATCATCTACACGAACATTTCGTGACCCCCGCGACGATCGTCGACGGCTCATACGTCACCCCATCTACGCCCGGAGCGAGCACGGAGATGCTCTCCTCGAGCGTCGAGCAGTACCGTCACAGGCCATGAACAAGACCGACCGCGCGGTGTCGGCGCTGCTGACCATGATCCGCTCAGGACGCTTCTCCGAGGGTGACCGACTGCCGACCGAGCCTGAACTTGTCGAGGAACTCGGCGTATCCCGCAGTGCCGTGCGCGAAGCGGTCCAGTCGTTGAGCTTCGCCGGGGTTCTCAACGTACGACAGGGAGGCGGGACCTTCGTCACCGACCTGGAGCCGGCCCGTCTGCTCCGCTCAGCAGGTCTGGCCCTGGACCTCTCGGGCAGCGACACGCTCGCCGAGTTGTACGCGGTTCGTCGTGTCCTCGAACCCGCAGCCACCGCCATGGCGGTCGCCAACGTGACCGATGACGACCTAGCTGAACTTCGGGCCTGCCTGGATACGATGCGCTCGGCCGGAGCCGCAGAGGAATTCGTCCAGGCCGACATCGCCTTTCATGACCTGATCGCCCAGATCGCGGGCAACGCGACCCTACGGGCGATCCTGACCACCCTGCGGACCAAGTCCGGACTCGGCCTGATCCGCCGGGCCCGCGAGGACGACGGCGCCGAGCGACAGACGATCCTCGAACACGAGGAGATCCTGATTGCGATGGTCGCCCGGGATGCCGAATTGGCGAGGGCCGCAACGACTGTTCATCTGGCCAAGGGACAGCACTGGTTGGACAGCGCCCAGAGCTGGCCCAGCGGCCGCGAGCCCCTTGTTGGTCCTGCCTGACCCCTTCCCATCTTTCTTGTCTTCATCTTTGTTCGGCGAGGTGGTCGCCCCAGCAGCCATCTGGCCGAACAGAACCTGGAGCGCGTGCCGTTGACAACTTCGTAGGAACACCAAAGGGGTCGACCAGGGAAGCGCTGATAGCTGCGCTACTCGACCTCGCTGCCGAGACAGTGTTCTCGCGCCACTCGAAGCGTGGACTGATAGAGGCGGCGTATCGATACGGGGTCCCTGACTACCAACAGCGGTGGCCACCATGGACTCCTGACGCGGTCACCCAATGAACGAGGGATTCAGCGCCCTGACGCTCCCGGCGCCGATCAGGTGCAGGGTCCGTCGCACTCCATCGCCCAGATCGCCGAGCAGTCGATCGACCCCGACCTCGCCGGCGGCACCCAGCGCGTAGAGATACGCGCGACCTGCCATGCACGCGTCGGCCCCGAGCGCGACGGCCTTGACGATGTCGCTCCCCCGCCGGACGCCCCCGTCGCAGATGATCTGGGTTCGTCCACCGACCGCGTCGACAACCGGGGCCACCAGCGAGAGGGTGGCTGGAGAGCCGTCGAGTTGTCGGCCTCCGTGGTTCGACAGAGCTATCGCATCGACTCCCAGGTCGGCTGCGATGCGTGCGTCATCGACCGACTGGATCCCCTTGACGATCACGGGCCCCGACCAGATCGAACGCAGCCAGTCGATATCCGCCCACGCAAGCGCCGGGTCGAACTGTGAGTTGATGTAGTCGGCAAGGGTCACCGGCGACGCGCCGTCGCCGACGTCATCACGGCCGACGACGTTCGCAAAACGGATGGGTTCGCTCCGCACGAAGTTCCAGGTCCACCCGGGGTGTATCGCCCCGTCGATGAGGGTCCTCGGACCGATGCTCGGCGGCAGCGAGAAGCCACGACGCACATCGCGCTCACGGCGACCGAACACCGCCGTGTCCACGGTCAACACCAGCGCCTCGTAGTTCGCGGCCGCAGCGCGTCGCACCATTTCCTCGACGAGTCCACGGTCGCGCCAGGCGTATACCTGGAACCAGAGACGACCGTCGGAGACGCTACGGACCTCCTCGATCGAGCGGGTGCTCAGCGTCGAGAGCGTGTACGGCAGCCCGGCCCTGGCGGCGGCGCGGGCCACGGCCAGTTCACCCTGCGGGTCGGCGATGCGGGTGAACCCAGTCGGTGCGAGCACCAGCGGGTACGCGAGTTCGGCGCCCAGCAACGTCGTCGTCGCATCTACCTGTGCAGTGCCCGTCAGCACCCGCGGTTTGAAGGTCATGGCCGAGTAGGCATCGCAGTTCGCCGCCATTGTGCGCTCGTCCTCGGCCGCGCCGTCGATGTAGTCGAACACGCCCCCGGGCAGACGCCGCTTGGCCAGCAGACGGAGGTCCTCCACCGATGCCGCACGAGCCAGACGACGTTTGACGCCATTGGTTTCGATCGGCGCGAACCGAAGAACCGATCGGAGCGTGTCGATCGGGTTCACTGGAGGTCGTTGCCATGCTGCTCGTGCAAAATTCGCAGCAACCAGAATCGCAGCAGTCCCCCGAGTGAGTAGCGGATGAAGACCACGCCGCCGAAGCACGTCGCTGCCAGGCCGGCGATCCCGAGTGAGATCTGGGTCGACTGATCGAGTGGGTTGTCGGATGTCTGGGAGAGGATCACCGCGACGATTGCCACGGCGACTCCCAGGACCATGATGATCATCCCGGCGCGTGCGTAGCTACCGTTGCGATCCGCACCGCCAGAACTCGCCGGAAGAGCCGAGACGAACTCGGCTGCCCGTCGTCCGGTCAGGTCGGTCGAGTCATCGGTCGCGAGGTCCGTCGGGGAATCGGTCGGGGGATCAGTCGGGGTGGCGCTCATCTGGATGTCTCCTCCGAGGTAGCGAAATAGGCGGAATGGAGCTGCGGAGAAATCTCGGCGATCGGACCGTCGAGCACGATCCGTCCACCGACCAGCGCAACTCCGCGGTCTGCGATGTCGCTGATCGTGCAGACGAACTGTTCGACGACCAGGACCGTAACGCCGGTCCGGGCGATCTCTGCGACACGTTTGTACAGGTCGTGGACGACGAGCGGGGCGAGTCCCATCGAAAGTTCGTCAAGGAGCAGCACCGCGGGATCGATTACGAGCGCCCTGCTGAGCGCGAGCATCTGCTGCTCGCCGCCCGATAGCGACCCGGCCAGCTGCTCCCGACGTTCACCCAGTCTGGGGAAGACCTCGAAGGCCCGTTGTTCGACCTGCTCACGTGACCGTCCCCGCCTGACGGCCAGCCACAGGTTCTCGGCCACGGTCAGATTGGCGAATACGCCGCGGCCCTCGGGTATCAGGCACAGCCCCGCTCGGGCGAGCGTCGCCGGATCGACACCCCGCACCGACCGCCCACCAAAGCGCAGGTCGCCGCCCGTCGGTCCGATCAGACCGGCGATGGTCGACAGCAGGGTCGTCTTGCCGGCGCCGTTGGGTCCCAGGATGGCGAGGACCTGTCCCGCTGGGACCACCAGGTCGATGCCGTGCAATACCTCGACGCCCTCGTATCCGGCGTGGATGTCACGGAGTTCGACGAACGCATCAAGGTCCACGTCCACGGATTCCCGGTCGACGGTTCTCATCGGGCCACTCCGTCGCCGGCCCCGAGTACCTCACCCAGGTAAGCGGCCTGCACCTTGGGGTTCGCCCGGACCGCGTCCGGGGTGCCCGACGCGATGAGGCGGCCGAAGTCGAGCACGTGGATCCGATCCGAGATCTTCATCACCAGGTCCATGTCGTGTTCGACCAAAAGGATGGTCAGTCCCCCGCCTGCGAGTTCGACCAACAGGTCCGAGAAGGCGGCCGTTTCGTCATCGTTCTGGCCACTCGCCGGTTCATCCAACAGCAGCACCGTCGGTTCGCCGACCAGAGCCCGGCCCAGCTCAACGAGACGACCCGTTCCGGTGGGGAGCGTGTCGCTACGAACGTCCGCTATTGGACCGAGGCCCAGAAGCTCGATGACCCCTTCCACAGCGCTCTGGCGTCTGCCCCGGGGCAGTGGCGACGCCGCGACCCGCAGGTTTTCAGCGACGCTGAGTGTGCCGAACAGCTCGAGTCGCTGGAAGGTGCGGCCGAGCCCTGAGCGGACCCGGCGGTGTGCCGACATCGGCGTCATGTCGACGTGACCGAGCCGAACCGTCCCCGAGGTGGGTTTCAGCACACCGGTGATCACGTTGAACAGGGTCGTCTTTCCGGCTCCGTTGGGTCCGATCAGAGCGGTTATGGACCCGTCGGGGGCGTCGAGGCTCACGTGGTTGAGCACGATATTGCCGCCGAATCGGACCTTCACGTCGGACACTTCAAGAGCCACGGCCGGCCCCAGTGGTGAACCCAGTTCCAGCGGTGACTCCGGCGCCCACACCCGCGCGAACTCCGAACATGTCGTCGAGAGCCGCAACGTCGGCATCGGCAAGTGGGAGCGAAAGCGCGAGTCGTTCGGGCGAGTCGCTGATCCCGTTGCTGCGGGTGTCGCTGTGGGTGGCGCTGCGGGCGACGCTCGGCCCACCACCGCTGGATCTGCCCAGACCCTGACTCGCTGCCGGCATGACAACCGCGAACACGACACAGAACCCTGCGAACGCCCAGTTCGAGATAGCGCCCGTGAGCGTCGCCAGGTACACGACGACAAGTGCGGCCAGGCCTCCCCACAGCAGTTGCGGTTGGCGCAGCAGACCTGACCAACCCGGTCGCAGATTGGAGGGAATCGCACCGTTGGGATTGTCGCCCAGCCCGACACCGGCCGCGGCCGTCATCGTCGGGGTCACCTGCGCCAGGGACGGGAAGATGTTGACCAGGAACGGCGCGGCCAGGAATGTTCCTGCAGCGACCGGGGAACCCAGCGAGGACACCCCGAAGACCACCACCACGACCAGGATGCTGAGCCCTCCGAAGAAGTTGAACGCGTCCGGGCTCGGGCGCTGCATGGCAGCGCCGTAGAGGGCCCCACCCACTCCCGCGACGCCCGCCGAAATGGCGAAGGCAGCGACCGTCGTCACCTGACGGTTGAGGCCGACCGTCGCGTAGCCGATCGGGCTGTCCTTGAGCGCCAACATCCGCAGTCCCAGGTC
>JBATWQ010000091.1:0-13628 GCA_049672765.1 Microthrixaceae bacterium
GATCAGCAAATCCGCGACTCGACAAGAGAAAAACTTCCCACCCCCGTACCGTTCACTCCCACCGATGATGACGCCCGCAAACGAGCCGGGCCGAGGAGACAGATGGACCCCTCCACAACTACCGACACTCCCCAGCCCCCCGCGCTGATCCAACCGGCCGGGGCCTTGGTGGACGGCTCGACTGTCAACGGCAACGGCACAGTCGATCGAGCGGTGCTGGAGAAGCTCCTCTTCGAGATGAAGAAGGTGATCGTCGGACAGGACAGGGCGATCGAGCGACTCCTTACCTGCCTTCTCGCGGGTGGTCACTGTCTGCTCGAAAGCGTGCCCGGTCTTGCCAAGACGCTTTCGGCCGAGACGCTCGCACTGTCGGTCGGTGGAACGTTCTCCCGTATCCAGTTCACGCCGGACCTCCTTCCGGCAGACGTGGTGGGCACCAGGATCTATCGGGCATCGTCAGAGAGCTTCGACGTCGAGCTCGGACCGATCTTCGCCAACTTCGTGCTCGCCGACGAGATCAACCGTGCGCCCGCAAAGGTCCAATCGGCGCTGCTGGAGGTAATGGCGGAACAGCAGGTGACCATCGGCGGCAAGACCCACCAGCTCGACAGCCCGTTCCTTGTGCTCGCAACCCAGAACCCGATCGAGTCCGAAGGCGTCTACCCACTTCCAGAGGCCCAGCGCGACCGCTTCCTGATGAAGGTCGTCCTCGGCTACCCGTCCCCCGCAGAAGAGGTCGAGATCGTCCAGCGAATGGGCACCGCGCCGCCGGTGGCCGAACAGGTCATCTCACTCGAACAGGTCGTAGCCCTCCAGAACGCCGTCGACCAGGTCTACGTCGACCGCTCCGTCATGGACTACGCCGTCAACCTGGTTCTGTGCACCCGCACGCCCGAGAACTTCGGCCTGGCCGAACTGCGTTCCTTCATCGAACTCGGAGCAAGCCCAAGAGCCTCGATCGGGCTCATCCGGGGCGGTCGGGCACTCGCATTGCTGCGCGGTCGCAGCTACCTGACGCCACAGGACGTGTTCGACGTCGCACCAGAAATCCTCCGTCACCGTCTGCTGCTGTCCTATGAGGCTCTCGCCCAGGACATCACCGTGGAACATGTCCTGACCAGAATCCTCTCGACCGTTCCCGCGCCAAGGGTCACCCCGTCCCAGGCCGGCGGCAACGTGGACCCGTACCAGTCGACGCCGACCGACGCCCAGGCCTGGGGGTACTGACACCGATGGGCGGCTTGTCCTCGACGTTGGGACTGGTAGGTGATCGGCCCGTTGAGGAGATCATCCGGCGGCTGACCCTCGACATAACCCGCCGCCTCGACGGGATGCTGCACGGCGACTATATGGGAATCGTCCCGGGTCGCGGCTCAGAACCCGGCGAGGCCCGGGCGTACGCGCCGGGTGACGATGTGCGTCACATCGACTGGAACGTGACCGCCCGCATGCAGGACCCGTACCTGCGAGAGACCATCGCCGACCGCGAACTCGAGACGTGGATTCTCATTGACCGGTCCCCCGGGATGGACTTCGGCACCGCTGAATGCGAAAAACGTGACCTGGCACTGGCCGCGGCCGCCGGAGTTGGGCTGATGACCGCCCGGGGCGGCAACCGTGTGGGTGCGGTCATGCTGCGCGGGACCGACGTGACGACGATGCCACCGCGGCAGGGCCGCAAGAACCTTTTGGGGATCCTCGACCGGATCATCCGCTCGCCCCGCGACCAGGGCGTCGGAGCGTCCGACCTGAACGCCGGGTTACGCCGGATCAGTGCGGTTGCACCACGGCGAGGACTGGTCGTGGTCATCTCGGACTTTCTGGGTGACCCGGCTTCTTGGAAGACGGCCCTGGGTGCTGTGGCGCTACGTCATGCAGTCCTGTGCGTCGAGGTGATCGACCCCAGGGACGTGGAACTCCCGGCAGTCGGCCTGATCCACATGGTCGATCCGGCGAGCGGCGCGATTCGCGAGATCAACACCGACAGCCGCCAGGTGCGCGAAGCGTACGCAGAGCACACCCGGGCCCAACGGCAGGCGATTTCAGAAGCGATAAGGGCAACGGGGGCGGACCACCTGGTCCTGCGAACCGATGGAGACTGGCTGATGGACCTGGCACACCACGTATCGGGCAAGCGCCGCCGAGCTGAAATGACCGCTGGAAGGCCCAACAGATGACCGACTGGTTCCTCGCACCCGCTCGACTCTGGCTGCTTCTGGGAGTAGCCGCGCTGATCGGCGTCTACGTGTTTCTGCAGTTTCGTCGTCCCCGCTTCACGGTGAGGTTCTCGAACCTGGATCTGCTCGACAAGCTGGCGCCCAAACGGCCCGGCTGGCGGCGTCACATCGGCTCCGCCCATTTCGCTCTGGCGCTGTCGTCAATGGTCGTGGCTTTCGCCCAACCCGTCATGACGTTGAAGGTCCCCCGGGAGCGTTCGACGGTCATCATTGCCATTGACACTTCGCTGTCGATGGCAGCGACCGACGTCCAGCCGAGTCGCCTTGAGGCTGCCCAGACTGCGGCGATCGAGTTCGTGAACACGCTGCCCAAGAAGCTCAACATCGGGCTCGTCAGCTTTGCCGGAACAGCCAGACTTCTGGTGCCGCCTACACAGGACCGGGCGCCCATCAGTACCGCCATTGAGGGCCTCAAGCTCGACAAGGCAACGGCCATAGGCGACGCCGTGGCGCTTTCGCTCGACGTCATCGCCGATCAGGCCGTCGGCGTGAAGGACGGCACCCCCGACGCGGCGATCGTGTTGGTCTCGGACGGCGAGACGACTGTCGGGCTGCCAACCGCCGACTCGATCCCCTTGGCAAAGGCCGCTGGAATTCCCGTGACGACCATCGCTTACGGAACCTCGGCCGGGACGATCACCGTTGATGAGGACGGCGACGGCGTCGGCCAGTTGACCCGGGTGCCGGTGAACGTCGAGGAACTCCGTGGGCTCGCCGAAGGCACCGGCGGGACGGCCTACACAGCCGAGTCGGCATCGGACCTGAGCAGCGTCTACAAGAACCTGGGCTCCACGATCGGACTCCAGGAGGAACAATCGGACGTCAGCTACCGCTTTGTCGGCGCTGCGCTGCTGTTGTTGTTCGTCGCGGCGGGAACCTCGCTGCGCTGGTCCGGCCGAGTTCTCTAAGGCGAGTAGTCCTGTAGACAGCTTCTAAAGCTGAGGCCGCGCCGCCAGGTAGTCCGCCGTCATCTCCGGAGTCATCAGCTCCAGCATGACCGCGTTCTCGATCCAGAACTCCACCACGTCATGCGGGCCACGGGATAACACAGCCGCACGCCAACCCTCGCGCTCGCCGACGTGTGTCCGTGGCAGGAATCGAGATGTGGTGAATCACGGTCCCAGCCTAACGACCGCCGGTCCGCCGTCGGCCAAGGTCAGCCGTCCGGTCGAAGACCGTTCGACCAGAGGGTCAGCCTTCGAGGACGGCGGTTGCCTTCTCGGAGACGACCTTGGACGAACCACCCGGTTCCATCGTCACGCCGTAGAGAATGTCGGCCGCTTCCATGGTCCGCTTCTGGTGGCTGACGATGATCAGCTGGGCGCTGCGGCGGAACTCGGCGACCAGGTCCAGGAATCTGTGCAGGTTCACGTCGTCGAGCGCGGCCTCGACCTCATCCATGACGTAGAACGGTGAGGGACGGGACCGGAACACGGCAAACAGGTAGGCCAGCGCAGTCAGAGACCTTTCACCACCCGAGAGCAGCGACAACTTGCGCACGTTCTTGCCCGACGGCTTGGCGTCGATCTCGATACCGGTCTCGAGCAAATTGTTCGGATCGGTTAGGCGGAGCCCGCCCTTTCCACCCGGGAACAGCGTCTCGAACAGCACCGTGAAGTTCTCGCTCACATCTGCGAACGCCGATGCGAAGACCTTGACGATCTCTTCCTCGACGGCGCGGATCACTTTCGACAGTTCCCGACGACTAGCCCGAATGTCGTCGAGCTGGCCTTCGAGAAAACCGTGACGCTCTTGGAGTTCTGTGAACTCCTGTAGCGCCAACGGGTTGATCGGCCCCATGATCCGCAGTTCACGATCGAGTTCGCGCAGGCGGGCCGGCGCCGCCACCCCTTCGGGTAGCGGTGGACATTCCGCTGCGATGGCGACGTCGGGTTCGCAGTCCAGGTCGTTGCGTAGACCCTCGACCGCGGTTTCGAGTCGCAGGCGGACCTCGGCCGCAGCCAGGTCAACCTTCTGACTCCTGGCCCGAACGTCCTCAAGACGCCGTTCTGCGTCCTGGCGCTCGCGCCTCATCGTCTCCAACTGGGAGGTGACCGACCGGGCCGCCTCGGACTGGCGGCGGCGTTCCTCGCGCAGCTGCGCCAGGTTGGCGTCGATGGTGGAGAGCCGCCCGGTGACGAAGTGAGCGAGTAGGTCTGTCGCGTCGGCGCGGGTAACCAGTTCAATCCGCTTGCGCTCGGCCGCGTCGCGCTCTGCGATATTGCGCGACAGTCGAGTGTCCACCTGTTCTAGGCGCTCACCGATATAGCGGCGACGCTCCTCGATCGATGCCGAACGCACCTCCAGGTCGGTACGCATGGACGAAACCTTGGAGCTCTGGGCCTCGAGTTCGTGACGGGCGGCCGACATCGCCCGGGCCCGCTCGCCCATCTCGGCCTCGGCGGCCTCGAGTGCCGGAAGCGTCGCTTCGAGTTCCGCGACCCGCTGCTCCTCGCGGACCATCCGTTCGACCAGTTCACCGACGTGGGACCCGAGCGATTCCAACTCCACAAGCGCTTCGGCGCTGTCGTTGCCGAGCCTGCGAACCGATTCGGCCAGGCCCCGCTTCCTGGACTCGTGGACGTCACGGGCCCGGGTCGCTTCCTGCTCCTCACGCCTGGCTGCGCCAAGGTTGGTACGTGCCTCTTCCACCCGTCCTCGTGCGACGTTTCTGGCTTCCAGGGTGACCGCCGACTGGCGCTGGGCCTCGTCCAACGCTGCACCGGTAGCACCCGACGAGGCCGCCCGCAGGCGCCATCCGCCGATTCCGAATCGGTCTCCGGTCCTGGTCAGGATGATTGCGTCCGGGTTCTGGGTCGCAGCTTCAACAGCGCTACGCCAGTCCCCATCTACGACGGCCGCGCCAGAGATCAGCCGGTCGAGGACTCTCTCGATTCCGTCGGCAGACGCCCCGTTCGCACCGCTACGCAGGGCACGGACGTGACCGCGTAGTGGGTCCCCGACGGTGGGTCGACCGGGAGCGCTCAGGGCGATACCCGATAGGGCCAGGACAGCACCGCGGTGGTTGCCCTCCGAAAGTGCTTCCAAGGCCCGACGGGCCGCGTCGACATCTGCAACGACAATCGCGCCGAGCGCTTCGCCTGCCGCTGCTTCAAAGGCCTCTTCCCAGCCGGGGTCGACCTCGACCAGGTCGAGCAAGGTCCCGAGCACCCCGTCCAGGCCCGCCAGCCGCTCGGCGCCCGCCCGTTGGCGGGCCTCATCGAGGGCCAGGGTGAGTGCCTCTACGCGCGCGGCCCACGTCGAGTGAGCAGCCTCGGCCTCGGTGCCAGCGTTCTCTGCCTCTTCAAGTCCGCGCTCGGCTCCTTCGCGTGCCGCCACCGAAGCGACGACCCTGGCCTCGACGGTCGGCCCTTCGTTCTCGGCGGTCGCCAACTCGGCGCTTGCAGCTTCTTCTTCCGAACGCAGCCGCTCGACCCGCTCGGCGATCGATGCCCGCCGGGTCTCGAGCCGGCTCTGGTCGACCTGGGTGCGCTGCATTGCCGATCGCAGGGCGTCGAGTTCACCACGAACCCCAGCGGCCTCACCCGTCGGGGTGATGACTCCGTCGCCCCAATCGGCCTCGAACTGGGCCCGGCTCTCGGCCAACGCCGCTTCGGCACTGGCGAACTGGCTGGCAAGGTCACCCAACTGGTCGCCGTCCTGGTCAACCTGCACGGCCTCGGCGCGGAGTTGCGACTGCTCGGATTCGAGTGACGAGATGACTGCCGCGTCGACAGATGCGTTCAGTTCACGCTCGACACCACGACGTCGTTCCGCCAACAGGGCGAGCAGCCCACGACCCTTCTCACGCAAAGTTTCGTACCGGACGAGCGCGTCGCCGACGTCGCGCCCGCCCAGGGCACTCAGCTCGGCTTCGGTCGAGATGATCCTGGCGTCGAGGTCGGCCAGCAGCGCACGCAGCTTCTGGTCATCGACGCGCAACTCGCCCTGTTGACGTGAGGAATCTTCGAGCTGGCTGCGCAGCCGGGCAAGGTCGCGGCCGGCGATGTGGATGCGCAACGCGGTCAGCTCGGCAAGCAGGTCGCCGTGTCGGCGCGCCGCATCAGCCTGACGCTCCAGCGGTCGCAGCTGACGGCGGACTTCGCGCAACAGGTCCTGGACCCGTGTGAGGTTGGCCTCGGTCGCGCTCAACCTGCGTTCGGCACGCTCTTTGCGTCGCCTGTACTTGAGGACACCGGCGGCCTCTTCGATGATCAGGCGGCGGTCCTCGGGCCGGGCGTTGAGGACGCCGTCGATGTTGCCCTGGGAGATGATCACGTGCTGTTGTCGGCCGACACCCGAGTCCGACAGCAGGTCCTGGATATCGAGCAAACGGCACGGCACACCGTTGATGGCGTATTCGCTGTCGCCGCTGCGGAACAGCAGCCGGGTGATCGTCACCTCGGTGAAGTCGATGGGAAGTTGGCTCGCGGCGTTGTCGATCGTCAATGACACCTCGGCACGGCCCAACGCCTGGCGTTTGGTGGTACCGGCAAAGATGACGTCGTCCATCTTCGCCGAGCGGACACTCGACGGCTTCTGGGCGCCGAGGACCCAGCCGATTGCGTCAACGACATTGGACTTGCCGGAGCCGTTCGGTCCCACGACGACGGTGACGCCCGGCTCGAGACTCAGCGTCGCAGCGTCGGCGAAGGACTTGAATCCCTTTATTTGCAGGGTCTTCAGGAACACGGCTCTCCAACAGAAATGGCCGGCCAATGGATGTGACCGAGACAGAAATTACGGGCCATCGGGACTAACCGAAAGCGGATGGCAGATCGGCAGGAATTACCGGTCGAGTCTTACAGGTGAGAGGGACTCAGACCTGCTCAGACCTGCGTCTGCTCGCAGAAATATGTGTATCCGCGACCGAAACGGGCCTTGACGATAGGACCGCGGGCCCTGGGGCTCATTTCGCCGTCACGCTTGTAAACGGTCAGGTACTGCGCGTAGTCACCGGGGGTCCCGGCAAGACCGACCCAACCGTCGTCGCCGAGCGTCGTTCCGCCGTACTTGAGCGCCTCGTGGACGGTCTCTACCAGGGACCGATACAGGCGCCGGACCTCTTGGGCGGAGAGCGTCGACGTCAGCCGGTCATACCGCAGCCCTGCGTGGAAGAGAATTTCATCGGAGTACATGGGGCCGATACCGACAACGACGGTCGGGTCCATGAGGATTGTCTTGAGTTTCTCATCACGGCTCAACAGTCGTTCACCGAACGTGATCCACGAGATCGGCTCGTCAACCGGGTCGAATCCACGGCTGAGAAGCTCCGGGTGGATCTCGTCGAGGGTGTCGGCGGCGATGAACTCGACCGTCGCCTCCTTGCCCGGGTCGATCAGCCGGAGCTGGCCCCCCTGGGTGAACGTAATCACAAGCGCGGTCCCAGGAGCCAGGTCCTCGCGTGGCTGATTACGGGTCATGCGGCTCTGCTCGCCCATCGAAATGACGATCAGGTCGTCACCCTCGATTGCGATCAGCAACAGCATTCCGGTGCGTGTCACTCCGGCCAGCTTCTTGCCCTCGAGACCAGCGATCAGGTCCTTCTTGCTCGGATGCTTCACGACCGATGCGACCGGCACCTCGACCGCCTTGATCTTGCGCTCGCCGATCTCTCGCTCAAGATCCCGCCGCAGCAGTTCCAGCTCTGGAATTTCAGGCATGTCCATCCTCTGGCGTTGTCCGGTCCGATCCAGTCGACGCGCTGGCGCCGACATCGCTTCGAACCGGGATTGATTCAGCATCGTGGTCGAGCTGAGTGTCGAGTTTTCTATTCCCTGGTGCGTCGCCCGTCGCGTTGAACTTCTCAAGGTTCAGGTACGCGTGGTGCGCAGCGGCCTGTTCGGCCTCTTTTTTGGTGCGACCGACCCCGTTGCCCCACTCCTCGTCGCGGAGTAGGACCCTGGCTACGAACTGCTTGTCGTGCTCGGGGCCGTCGTCGCTAAGGACGTAATTGGGAAGTTCGCCGAATTCATGGGCGGCGAGCTCCTGCAGGCGCGACTTGTGGTCGCTGGCAAGAGAGCCTTCGAGCACGTTCCCGATCCTCTCGGAGAGGATGCGCAGAATGACCCGCCCTGCCTCTTCGAGGCCGCTATCGAGATAGACGGCGCCGATGACTGCTTCCATTGCGTCAGAAAGTATCGAGGTCTTGTCGCGACCACCGGTCGACTCTTCACCCTTGCCCAGTAGCAGCGCCGGTCCAAGGTCGACCGAGCGTGCAACCTCGGCGAGTGCAATGGCGCTCACCAGTTCGGACCGGTTTCTTGCGAGGACGCCTTCGCTCCGGTCGGGAGCGCTGCGGTAGAGGTGGTCGGTGACAACGAGCCCCAGGACCGAATCGCCGAGGAACTCGAGACGCTCGTTGGACGCGACCGAACCGTTCTCCGCACACCAGGAGCGATGTCGAAGGGCAAGGTCGAGTCGCTCCGGATCAGTGAAGTGGTAATTGATCCGACGACAAAGGTGCTCGCGTGGGGTGACGGGGTCGCCCTCAGAGCCTGGTGACGACGTAGTCGACGGCATCACGAACTGTCTTGAGGTCTTCCAGGTCTTCGTCTTCGATCCGAAAACCTGCGGTATAGCGGTCGAACTCATCCTCGATGGCCTCGGCCAGTTCGATGAGTTCGATAGATCCGAGGTGTAGATCCTCGGTGAAGGAATCACCCTCGTTGATCGACTCGGGGTCGATCTCGAGGATGTCTGCCAGTTGGCCCTGAATTCCCTTCAACACTCCTGCACGATCAGGTTTGCTGTTCTCGCCCTGCGGCTCGGCACCCACGATTTTATCGCTCTCCTACTGTGACGACCCGATGAACAGGTACTACTGCGTGGCGGGCATTGTAATCCTTCACAGGAGCAGCAATGTCCGAGTTTTGAAGTTCGTCCCGAATTCGGGCCCAAATTCGACGAGCGTCAGATGACCGGATCGACGACCCACTGGCGAACCCGCCTGTCCTGAACAGCCCGGTCCTCTGAACAGGCCCGGTCCTCTGAAGAGGCTCGGTCCCAGGTCTGAACGAACTCAGTCGACGTCGATCGCCTGGCGACCGGCGTACCAACCGCAGTTGCCACAAACCACATGGGGAACCTTGACGGCGCGGCAGCGGGGGCAGGTGCTTCGGGGGGCGGCATCGAGGGTCCAGTTGGACGCCCGACGGCTACGACTCTTCGACTTTGATGTCTTCTTCTTAGGTACGGCCATGGTTTCGGCAGTTTACCGAGATTCGGTATCGGCGTCGAAGCGGAGCTCGTCAAGGGCTGCCCAACGGGGATCGGCCTTGGGTGCAGCGTCATCCTGATGGGCGACGACGGGGAATTCTTCGGGCACCGGGCCGGCACAATCGTCGCGACACAACGGAGCGAGCGGCAGCGTCAGCAGCACCGCATCGCGCACCGCGGTGCCGAGGTCGATCGACTCGTCGATGATCGGCAACATGTCATCGATCGGCTTGTCCTTGTAGATCTCGGCGACCTCGACGTCGATCACGCCGGAGGTCATTTCCAGGCAACGTCGACACTCCCCCTGCCAGGGAACCCGCAAGTGACCGTTGAGCACGACCCCGTCGCTGATCGCCTCGACGGTTGCGACCAGTTCGACCATCGAACCGTCCGGAACGCTGGCAGTCGACACACCGAGGCCGCCCAGGTCCATAGATCGGACGACGTCCTGGCGGTTACCGGCATGACGCCGGAGTTCGGAAACCTTGAGGGGAAGAGAGATTGTGGTCATCGGTCCTGATCAAATACGTCAGCTGCGGGGTCCACGGCCGGACCACGCGCCTGACCACGGGGGTCGCGACGGGGTCCTCCCCCACGGTTACCGGCCGGCTGGCCCTGACCTTGGCCGCCGGCACCTCCGGACCCCGCGCCGGGGCCTCCTGATCCAGAACCCAGTTCGGCCTCTTCGATGGTCGGAGCGGCGAGTCGCCGTCTGGCCACCGAAACCGTCTTCTGGACCTTGGCGAGGCTGTTCTCGAAACTCGCGAGTTTCTGGTCACAGAAGTCCTCGGTCTCACGCAGCATCCGCCTGGACTGCGCCTCGGCGTCCTCGACGATTTGCGTGGCCCGGGCATCTGCCGCTTTGACGATGGACTTCCGGTCCACCATCTGGGCGGCTCTGGCTGCAGCGGCCGCGATCATCTCTTCGCCCTCGCGGTGCTGCTTGGCCAGAAACTCCTCGCGCTCCTTGAGCAGCCACCTGGCGGTCCGCAGTTCTTCGGGCAGCAGCGACAGCGCCTCGCTGAGCATCGAAACCACTTCGTCCTTGTTGACCCGCACCGAAGCCGACATCGGCAGACCGGGCGACGCCTCGATGATCTCCATCACCCTTCGGATGATGTTGTCGGCCTCGGGCGCCCGGTACTGCGACACGGGACGTTGCGCGCCGGAATCATTACGACGCTGCGCTTGGCGCTCATTGTGTTCATCAGACTCAATGCGACTCATCGAAGCTCCATCGTGCCACATCGGACTTGTGCCCACGGGCCTGGTTCACAGTGTTCACAGCCATCAGGGCCGGGGCCCGGTCCGGCCATTCGATGCCTGCGGAGAAAAGCTGAAATTAGCCGAGCTTCGATTTGAGTCTTGCCGCCACCGGGGCCGGAACCATCGTCGAGATATCACCGCCGAAGCGGGCGACGTCTCGGATGAGCTTCGACGCCAGGAACGAGTTTCTCGACGCCGACGGAACAAACAGGGTGTCGACACCGGAGATCGACCGGTTCATCTGGGCCATCTGGAGTTCGGATTCGAAGTCCGAGACAGCCCGTAGGCCCTTGACAATGAAGTTGGCCTCGACCTCGCGGGCGAGGTCCACCACCAGCGACGAGAACATCGTGACCTCGACGTTGGCCAGGTGCGCCAGTGAATCGACGATCAATTCCTGGCGCTCCTCGAGGGTGAACAGCGGCTCACCCTTCTGGGGGTTACGCATCGCGGCAACCACGACCGTGTCGAAGAGGCGAGCGGTGGTCTCGACAATTTCGACGTGACCATTGTGGATCGGATCGAATGATCCCGGGTACAACACAACTGTCACGTATGACCCTCCGAGGTCCTGTCGTGTGTCTCACGACGTTCTGAGATTGCGATCGTCACAAAGGTACCCCCGTATCGGCGTTCCCTTGACAAAGTGAACTCGCCGTTGAGCCCCGCTGCGGGTAGATCCACGCGCCGGTTCGACTCGATCAGAACGACCGAAGCGTCAACCAGACCCAACAGTGCTGCCCAGTCATCGAACTCATAGGGCGGGTCGAGCACGGCCAGGTCGTAGCGACGAGACTCGCCCCCGTTGGACCCGCTTTTGAGGAACCGGACCGATTCGGACCGCACGACCGTCGCCCGGTCCGCCAGGTCACAGGTATCCAGGTTGGCGGTTATCGCCCTGATCGCGTGGGGCGACCCGTCGACGAACGTGACGTGTTCGGCGCCCCGCGAGAGGGCCTCTATTCCCATGGCTCCGGATCCGGCAAACAGATCTAGGACCGACGCACCACCCAGCGCGCCCATGGAGCCGAGGGAGTTGAACACGGCCTCCCTCACACGGTCAGAGGTCGGCCGGACATCATTGCCCTCGGGAGTCACCAACCGACGACCGCGACAACTTCCCGCAACAACCCGCAGCCCCACTATGCGGTCCGTCCGGCGGTCCGTCCGGCGGTCCGTCCGATTGCCCAGCCCGAAGCACTCTCAGTCCATCCCATCGTCCAGCCGTCGCGTTCTCAGCCCGCTTGGACAACGGACGGCGGAAGAGTCGGAAGTGAGGACTCGGGGCTCAGGGTGATCACCATTGCCATCCCGTCGGTCGGGAACGGAATGTCCTGGGGGTCCTCGACGACGGTGACCAGACCTTCCCCGGTTTCGACGGCCTCGGCCGAATAGACCCAGACCACGACGTTCGCCTTGGTGCCACCGCAGTCTGCGCCGTCCTTGAAGGTCTTTCCGGCGAGCGGGACGTTGGTGTCCCTGACTGGAATCTCACTCGGTGTGACCGTGTCGGGCAGCGAAAGTTCACCGGTCTTCAGGTCGAGCCCGACGGCCATCGAATAATCAGCGAGGGTCAGTGACAGTCCCGATTCGGCCTTCGTCCGCGGGCTCAGCTGGATCGTTCCGTTGGGCTGGGGGGTCAGACCGTTCGTTGCGACGCCGGGCAACGGATCGAGAAATCGGCCACAGACATTCACTGCGATGGAAGCGGTCCAGGTGTCACCGACATCTGGACCGTCGCCGAACTTTGCGACTTCGTCAACGTTGACCACTGGCGGGGCGTGAACTCCGCCGTACTGCTGGTCCCCGCTGTGGCCCTCGTGTCCCGCGGCTGACGACGAGGTAGTCGTCGCTCCAGCGTCCTTCGCCTTCTCACCGCCTCCACATCCCGTGGCAAACGCCATCAGCGTTACCGAGAGGAATATAGGAATGACCAGACCCGTTCTTGGCACCCCGTGAGAGTACAGGCTCATCCCTTGAGCAGGAACTCCCGCTCACCCTCGTCAAGAAGCAGTCGGACCTCGGCGACAAGGTTGGGATACTCCGCCAGCCCAAGCCCGTCGCCGACCAGGTCGAGCGCCGCGTTCCGGGCCTTTTCGACCCAGTCGCGATCGCGGCGCAGTGATGCGAGCTTCAGATCGTTGCGACCCTTCTGACGCTCCCCCATGACGGTTCCCTCACCCCTCAGGTCAAGGTCGATCTCGGCCAGTTCGAAGCCGTCGGTTGACGCGACCATCGCTTTCAAGCGGGCCTCCCCGTCGGGGGTAGGTTCGCCGCGCGAGACCAGAACGCAGTGGCTGTGGGCGGCACCTCTACCGACCCTTCCCCGAAGCTGGTGCAACTGGGCCATTCCAAAACGATCGGCGTCCAGGATGACCATGACGGTTGCGTTGGGAACATCCACTCCGACTTCGATGACCGTGGTAGCCACCAGGACATCGAGGTGACCCCCGCGGAACTGTCCCATCACCGCGTCCTTGTCGTCTGAGGTCATCCGACCGTGGAGCAGCCCCAGTCGGAGCCCGGCGAGCGCGCCCGCCTCCAACTCCTCGAAGGTCTCGGTCGCAGAGGACGCCTCGATCTTGTCGGAGCCTTCGATCAGCGGACACACCACATATGCCTGGTGTCCCTCGGCGACCTGGGACCGGACAAGTTCCCAGCCGGCCATTTCGTCGTCACCGTCGTTTGCCCACGTCGTGATAATCGGCGTACGGCCCGGAGGAAGTTCGTCGAGCACCGTCACGTCCAGGTCGCCATAGACGGTCATGGCCGCAGTTCTCGGGATCGGTGTCGCGGTCATGACCAGAAGGTCGGGCACGGTTCCGTCGGAGTTGGCCGTTCGTAGAGCCGCCCGCTGTTCCACCCCGAAGCGGTGCTGCTCATCGATGACCACCACCCCCAGGGACC
>JBATWQ010000092.1:0-2950 GCA_049672765.1 Microthrixaceae bacterium
GGCCCTGACCTCTGCTGAGGGTGCCGCCGTAGTCGACGACACCATGGCCGTCGGCGGAGGAGAACCATCGTGACGGCGGCTACTGTGCACCGTTCGCGTGGAGGAATTCGGGTCGGCGCCCGCACCGCCGCCATCCTGTTGGTCGCGTCGCTGGCCGGCCTGGCGATGTTCCTGTGGCCGTTGCTCGTGTCACCTCCGGAGGGGTTTTCCCATTCGACGGACTCGCCGTTCATTTTCGTCGTGATCCTGCCCGTGGTAGTCGCCGTCGTCCTGGCCGAACTGCAGGGCGGAGGAATGGACACCAAGTCCCTGGCGATCCTGGGCGTGCTGTCCGCCATGGGCGCGGCGCTACGGCCATTGGGGGCGGGGATCGCCGGGATCGAGACGGTCTTCTTCCTGCTGATCCTGGCCGGTCGGGTCTACGGCCCGGGATTCGGATTCGTTCTGGGCGCAACGACCATCTTCACCTCGGCCCTGTTGACCGCCGGGATCGGCCCCTGGATGCCGTTCCAGATGCTCATCGCAGCGTGGATCGGACTGGGCGCCGGGATGTTGCCTAGGGCCCGGGGACGCATGGAGTTGGCGTTGCTGAGCCTCTACGGCATCGTGACCGCCTACGCCTTCGGATTTCTGATGTCGATCTGGTTCTGGCCCTACTCGGTCGGCGAAGGAACCGAGCTTTCCTTTGTCGCCGGCGACGCCGTCCTGTCGAACCTGCACCGCTTCCTACTGTTCACCATCGCGACCTCGACGCTGGGCTGGGACACCGGTAGGGCGATCACCAACACAGTCGCGATTCTGATTCTCGGGCCGACGATTCTCATGACCCTGAGGAGGGCGAGCCGGCGGGCAGCTTTTGGAGCACCCGCCAGCTTCGGAGACGTAAGCTGAATTGTGGCCAACATTGAGCAGGCTCGACTGTGGAACACGACCGGCGCGGACGCTTGGATCCACTACGTGGACGAATTCGATGCAACGCTGAACCCGTTCGGGACCGCAGTCATGGACAGGCTCGAACTTGCTCCCGGGCAGCGGGTGCTCGACATCGGCTGCGGCTTGGGTACGACCACGAGAGATCTGGCGTCGAGAGTCGCGCCGGGACAGGTTGTCGGAGCCGACATCTCGCTGCGGATGGTCACCGAAGCCCGGCGACGCGCCGCTTCGGAAGGGGTCGAGAACATCGACTTCATGGAGGTTGACGCCCAGACCGGAGACTTCGGTCCAACGCGCTTCGATGTGGCGTTCTCAAGGGTGGGCGTCATGTTCTTCGAGGACCCCACCGCGGCGTTCAGCAACATCGCCTCGTCCATGACGGCCAATGGACAACTCGGCTTCGTCTGCTTCCAGAGCCCCATGGTCAACCCGTTCCTGGTGATCCCCGTACTCACCGCCGCTCCACATCTGGAGATTCAGTTCCCGCCACCGCCGGGATCACCCAGCCCGTTCTCACTCGCCGATCCCGAGGCCGTTCGCGGAATTCTCGAAGCAGCAGGGTTCGACAATGTGAGGATCGATCCGGGTCCGGACGAGGCCACAATCCCGGGTGCCGACGACCTCGAGATGGTCGCTCGACGACTACTGGAGCAGAACCCGTCGACCGCACCCCGCATGGTCCAGCTCCCGTCCGAAAAGGTCGCTGCCGCAACCGCTGCGGTAGCCGAGGCCCTGGCCCCGTTCCGCGATGGCGACGTCATCCGGATGGGCGCAGGAACCTGGATCGTCCTGGCGAACATCGGTGCAGGCTGACCCAGGCAGACTCAGGCTGACTCAGCCGGCCACACTTGCCGCGGCGCTGCGTGCGGCCGCCGTCAGGGCGTCCAGCCCTGCCCGGAGTTCGTCATGGGTCGGCCACCCGAACCCGAGTCGGAAGTATCGGTCCGAGAGCTCGAACCAGTGACCCGGGCCCACATAGGTGCCGTGATCCGCCAGCAGTGAAAGGTGGAATTGGGCCTCGTCCACAGCGATCTTCCTTCTGAATCGGACCAGTCCCACGACGCCACCGCTCGGGCGTACCCACTCGAAGAATTCGTGATCGTCGATCCAGTCCTCGACGACTGCGAGCCGTTCTCTGACGTCAGCCATTATCGGCGCCAGAATCTGCCGACGCTCCGACAGGACCCGCCCGGCGATGTGCTCATCAATGGTCGATCCGCAGATGACCATCTGTTCCTTGGCGGCCAACAGGGTCCTCTGCATCTCCGGGTCGGTGGTCACTGCCCAGCCGATACGGAGTCCGGGCAGCCCGTAGGCCTTGGACATCGACGAGATGCTCACCACATTCGGGGACAACGTCGCGGCCAGAGGAATTCGCTCGCCGGTATGGGTCAGGTCACGGTAGGTCTCATCGACCAGCAGGATTGCCTCGGCCTGTTCGGCAAGTCCAACGAGTCTGCGCAGGTCGGCGCCCGAGATCATCGTGCCGGTCGGATTGTGGGGGCACGTGATGCTGATCAGGCGTGTGGACCCGGGGCGGATCAACTCGGCGACGCGGTCGACATCGAGTCGCCAGCCGTTGTGGAACTCAAGGTCGACCACGTCGAGGTCTGCACCGATGGTTCTTGGCGTCTCCAGGTTCGTCGCGTAGTTGGTTCGTACGACGATCGCGTGGTCGCCCCGGTCGAGTTGTGAGGTGGCCACGGCGAAAAGGGCCGCTGCCGCACCCGGAAAGACGGTCACGTCCTCGGAGCCGATCCCCTTGCCGGCGCTCGCGACAGCCTCCCGTAGCACCGGGTCACCGAGGTGGTCTCCGTAGCAGAGGACAAGTTCGTCGATGTCGAGTTCCAGACCCAGGTCGGACCGGCTCAGATCGGATAGGCGACGGTCCGAGATCGAGCTCTCGGACAGGTTGTTCGTGATCGTGTCGTAGCCGAGTTGCTCGGGCGACTCGATCTCGATGGGCATCCGGCGATATCGCATGCGTCATGATCACACGGCTCAGGTCGGTACGCTG
>JBATWQ010000093.1:0-8186 GCA_049672765.1 Microthrixaceae bacterium
GGCCGGTAGTCGCCGCCCAGCCTGCGACGACGACGAGGCCGCTCGTCGAGGAGTTCAAGTTCGGACTCGACGCCCCGATCTGTCTGACCTGGGAACTCACATACGCCTGCAATCTCTCGTGTGTCCACTGCCTGTCATCATCTGGTCGACGGGACCCCCGGGAGTTGAGCACCGAGGAGTGCTTCGCAGTCATCGACGAACTCGAACGGCTGCAGGTCTTCTACGTCAACATCGGCGGCGGTGAGCCGATGCTCCGCTCCGACTTCTTCGAGATCCTCGAGTACGCAGCTGCGCACAACGTCGGCGTGAAGTTCTCGACCAACGGAACCTTCATCGACGAGGCAGCGGCGCAACGCCTGGCCAGCATGGATTACCTCGACATCCAGATCTCGATCGATGGTGCCGACGCAAGCGTCAACGACCTCATCCGCGGTGAGGGCTCGTTCGCCGCAGCCCGCACCGCCATGGACAACCTGTCTGCGGCCAACTTCGGGGCGTTCAAGATCAGCGTGGTCGCCACCCGTCACAACGTCGACCAGCTCGATGGTTTCAAAGAGATCGCCGACTCCTACGGGGCGCAGTTGCGCGTCACCCGCCTACGTCCATCGGGGCGGGCGGTCGACAGCTGGGACGAACTACATCCGACCCAGGAGGACCAGCGCACCCTTTATCACTGGCTGCTAGATCGACCCGATGTGCTGACAGGTGACTCGTTCTTCCACCTTTCAGCGCTTGGCGAATCCCTCCCCGGTCTCAACCTGTGCGGTGCCGGGCGGGTTGTCTGCCTGATCGATCCGGTGGGCGATGTCTACGCCTGCCCGTTCGTCATTCACGACCAGTTCCTGGCGGGCAACATCCGCGACGACGGTGGATTCACGAAGGTGTGGCGCGAATCGGATCTGTTCCTGTCGCTGCGTGAACCCGACAGCGAAGGTGCCTGCACCAGTTGCGGCTCCTATGACGCGTGTCAGGGCGGCTGCATGGCGACCAAGTTCTTCGTCGGGCTTGAACTCACAGATCCCGACCCCGAATGCGTCAAGGGCGCGGCCGAACCTCTGTTGGCGGCGATCGCCGCTGGCGGGTCGTCGATCCCGACATCCACGGTCGACCATTCACGCCCGGGTGTGCCGGTACCGTCCCCCGTTACCCTGCGACCTACGCGTCGCCACCGTGTCTGACCTCGCCTGAACTCAGGCTGGCCGTTCAGGTGCGTCGGCCGACCGTGTCGGCCACATATGCGTCCCGCGTCCCCAGCGGACGTTCCTTGCCGACGGTGCTATCGCGTGCCGTCTGATGTTCGAGTTCGGAGTTCAGCTCTGCTCCGATGAGGACGACCAGAGCTGAAAGAAACAGCCAGAACAACATGACAACGATCGCAGCGAGCGAACCGTATGTCTTGTTGTATGAACCGAAGTTGGCCACGTAGAACTGGAAGCCGACCGAGATGGCGACCCACAGGACCAGCGCGGTCACCGAACCTGGCGTCACCCACCGCCACTTGGGGTCGTCGCGGTCAGGCCCGAACCGATAAAGGACGCTGAGAATGACGATGAACAACAGCGCGACCACCAGCCACGTCACGACCCGCACCACCCACTGAACAAGCGAGTTCGAACCCCCGACGTTGGCCGCCAAACCGATCCCGGCGGCGGCGACGATGCCAACCACTAGAAGGGCGAAGGTAAACAGCAGCGCTGTACCCCGGCGCTTGAGAAAGCCCTGCTTCTGCTTCTCGTTGTACGCCAGATTGATCGCCTCGATCAGGTGGGCCACGCCACTGGACGCGGACCAGAGTGCCAGCGCCAGGCTGACGGCGAGTCCAAATCCCAGCGACGCCCTCGAACTCTCGGTTAGTCGCGACAGCTGGTCGGTCAGTAGGTGCCTGGCGTCCGACGGCAGTGCGCCAAAGGCCTGCTCAACCCGCGAGCGGACCTGGTCCGGATTGGCAAAGAGCCCGTACAGCGACACGAACGCTGCCAGTCCGGGAATGATCGACAGGAATCCGAAAAACGCGACACCGGCGGCGGAGAGCGACACGTGGTCATCACGCATCTGGTTCTTGACGCGGATCAACACGTCCTTCCAACCTTCTGCAGGTAGTTCGGAAGGACGGTCAGCATCCAGGCCGTGATCCCCGCCCGGCTCGCCCGGCTCATTCGGCTCGTTAGGGTTATCGGCCTGTTCGTTGGCCTCTGGGTGTTCCTTCATCGACAAGCCATACCCCGGGACTGGTCGCCTCAATCCCGCGAGCCAGGCAAGAGCCGTTCGGCGTGGCCGAGGTACGCGTCCGTAACACCAGGGGTAGGTTCCAAGGTATGGCCGGCTCCGACATCGCTATGTCCCCAGAACTTCGCAGCTACCTGCTGGACCATTCGATCCCGCGTACCGACGTCCACCGTCGACTCGTCGCACTGACCCACGAGCAACTCGGTGACACGGCCGTCATGCAGATCTCTGAAGAACAGGGTCCTCTGCTGACCTTTCTGGTCAGGCTCATCGGAGCCCGTTGTGCGGTAGAGATCGGCACGTTCACAGGGCTGTCGGCGCTCTGCATTGCCGAAGGGCTGCCGAACGACGGGCACCTTACGTGTTTCGACGTGAGCGAGGAATGGACCTCGATGGGGGTTCCATTCTGGGAGGAGGCAGGAGTGGCCGAGCGGATCGAGCGGGTGATCGGCCCGGCGGCGGAGACTTTCGGTGGCCACGAATTTCCCGAGCCGATCGACTTTGCATTTATCGATGCAGACAAGGGCGGCTACCTGACCTACGTCGATCTGGTGTTGGAGCGGATGCGTCAGGGAGGGCTGATCGTCGCCGACAACGCCCTGTTCAGCGGACGGGTGCTCGATCCGGCCGCGGACGGGTCGGCTCATGAGATTCGCGAGTTCAACGATCGCGTCGCGGTGGACGAGCGCGTCGATTCAACATTGATCAACGTCGGCGACGGATTGATGATGCTCCGCAAGCTCTGAGCTCGGTCGCCGCGGATCGCTTGCCCTATGGATCCCGTGACCGTGTATCGCTTATCCGGTTGTGGGAATCAGCGCATCACCCCGCTCCGGCTCCGGTCAGGTCCTCATCGCTCTCCCGGGTTGTGGGAATCATCGCCGGGTGAGCCACGATGTTGCCCGTGAAGCTGCTCGAACCGTTCGCGATTGGCGCGCTCGTTGCTCCCAGCCGCGTGATCTTTGGACCCCACGAAACGAACCTCGGGCTAAGGCGATCGATCTCGCAACGCCACGTCGCCTACTACCGCCGTCGGGCCGCAGGCGGAGCCGGCGTGATCATCACCGAGGAGGCCTCGGTCCACGCGAGCGACTGGCCCTACGAACGTGCGCCGCTCGCGGCTGATTGCGCCGAGGGGTGGGCAGCAGTTGCGGACGCGTGTCACGGTGAGGGTTCCCTGGTTCTGGCCGGGCTCGGACACGCCGGTGGGCAGGGAACGTCGCACTGGAGCCAGAGGGAACTCTGGGCTCCGAGCCGAGTCCCCGAGGTCAACACCCGTGAGGTTCCAAAGTGGATGGAACCCGAGGATATTGACTCGGTGGTTGCCGGGTTCGGTGCAGCTGCCCGCGCCGCGGTGCGTGCCGGATGCGACGGTGTCGAGATCAACGCGGGGCAGTACTCGCTCGTCAGGCAGTTCCTCTCGGGGCTGACCAACCAGAGGGGCGACGAGTGGGGAGCGGACCGCACGAAGTTCCTGATGGACATCCTCGCCGCGGTCCGAGCCGAGATCGGCGGGGCTCGGATTTTGGCGCTGCGACTGTCGTGCGACGAGTTGGCCCCGTGGGCCGGGATCACGCCCGAGCAGGCGCCCGAACTCGCGTCGTCGATAGTCCACAGTGCAGCCAGCGGTCCGGCGGGCGGGCTGGACATTTTGACCGTCGTGCGGGGCTCGATCTATTCGAGTTCAGCCACCCGACCGGATGGTCACACTCCAGCGGGATTCAACATTGGCTTTGCCCGTTCGGTCGCCGCAGCGGTCGCGGCGGCAACACAGGTCGCTGCAACACCGGCTGGAGAAACAGGGGACGCTGCGGATGGTGGCGACCGGTTCGAGCCCGGCGCGGGCGTCAGGATCGTCGCCCAAGGTTCGATCGTCGACGTGGAAATGGCTGAATCGGTACTGGCCACCGGAGCCGGGGTGACCGGCGTGATCGACGGCGTTGAGATGACACGGGCGCTGATCTCGGACGCAGACCTGGTCGCCAAGGTTCGTGCTGGCAAGTCGTCGCGGGTTCGGCCCTGCACCCTGACCAACCAGCGCAGCCAGGTTCGCGACAACCGCAACCCGATAGTCACGTCGTCCGGAGATCCTTTCTCGGGGCACGAGACCGAGGACCAGCCCACCGCCGGGCGAGCGGCAACACCGGTAGAGGTGACCGTGGTCGGCGCCGGACCGGCCGGGCTCGAAGCAGCACGGGTCGCCGCAGCGAGGGGTCACAGGGTCACCGTCTACGAGGGAGCCGATCGGACAGGTGGAATGGTTCGTGTAGCCGCGAATGTTCCCGGCTTCGAGCGACTCGCTCTACTGGCCGACTGGCTCGAAGCCGAATGCAGCATCCTCGGAGTCGAGATCCGGACGGGTCACCGCGTATCGCCGGACGAGCTGCTGGCCGGACCCGGGGGCCACGTCATCGTCGCGACCGGCGGCGCCAACGGCCGGCAGAGCTATTCGACAACGCGGGCGGCCGACGTCCGCTGGGCAGCAGACGTACTCGAGGACCCCGAGTCACTTCCCGACGGCCCCGTGCTGATCTGGGATCCGATCGGCGGGTCGATCGGGGTCGGGGTCGCTGAGTTGCTCGCCTCCCGCGGTCGCGCTGTTCACTTGGCTACCCAGGACAACATCGTCGGCAACGAGTTGGCACGTTCGGGTGACCTGGCGCCCGCGAATGCGCGTCTGCAGCAGGCCGGCGTCGAGCTTCACCGGCGGGTGATCCTGCGGGCGGTCAAGAAAGGCTCCGCGGTCCTGGAGGGTCGATTCAACGGCGAGGCCACCACGCTGAAGGCCGCGGTGGTCATCGACGCGGGGCACCGCCTGCCCGACGAATCTCTGTGGAATGAACTACAGGGAGCTCCCGGTGTGGACGTCACCCGTATCGGTGATTGCGTCGCGCCTCGAACGATTCACGACGCGATTCTCGAAGGCCGACGCGCGGCGCTCGCTCTCGGCTGAATCCCGATCGGGGCCCGGTCCGGGTCAGGCCTCCGGCTCGGGTCGAACCTGCGCCCCGTTCCGGACAGAACTGAGCGGATTCAGCAGATCTGAGCAGAATCGCCTGTTGACCCGAGGGATGTTAACGGTACCCTGAGGGAAAGTACTGCTGTGATGGGCCGATCGTCGGTCCAAAACGGTGCGTGGTGCCACAGGAGGCAAATCCCATGGTGACATCGAATGTGTTGACCGAAACCATTTCGGAGACAATCTCGTCGGCCGGATCTGCACTTGAACGCACCATGCGAACTGCCATCGATACCGCCAAGTCGGCCAATGGTCTGTTCCGCACCCACGACGATGTCGCCGTCACCCTTCCCGGCGGACTCTTCGGACACGTCCGCAACGGAAAGCTTGTCGGCTTCGGACTAGAACCGATCGGCGACGTCCTCGTCGATTCCAAGCGCCAGGTCTCCAGCCTGGTCGACGGCGAAAAGGGCCGGGTCCTGTGGGGCCGGGTCGCCGCGGTAGCCGGCGGATCCGCCGCTGCGGTTTCCTCGGTCGCCGGCGTTGCGACAGCGCTGATCCTCGGTCGACGCGGCCGCGCAGCTGCCTGAATCAATCTGCTCGGTGGCCCCGCCCCGTGGTCGACTCGGGCCGTTGGGTGAGCGTCAGAGCGGTCCTGTCCAGAGCACCGATTCGGAGCGGGTGTCGCCCCGCCCTATCTTGAGGCGATGACCGAGCAGCTCGTCTGGTCACCGATCCAGTTGGGGCCGGTGACTGTCCGCAACCGGATCGTCTTCTCGGCGCACCTGACCAACTATGCCGAAGACGGCATGCCGACCGAGCAGCACGCGGCCTATTACGCGGAACGTGCCCAAGGTGGAACCGGTCTGATCATCACCGAGGAGCACTCGGTACACCCGACCGACTGGCCTTACGAGAAGCTGATCCACGGGTTCCACCGGCAGGTGATTCCGGGATATCGCCGTATCACCGACGCGGTGCACCGGCACCGGGTTCCGATCTTCGCCCAGATCAACCACAACGGTGGTCAGGCATCGTCGATGTACTCGCGCCTGCCGGTCTGGGCGCCTTCATCGGTCGCCGACCCGTTGTTCCGTGAGGTCCCCAAAGCGATCGACGAAGCCGAGATCGACGAAGTCGTTGCGTCGTACGCTCTGGTCGCCGGAAACTGCGCCGAAGGTGGTTTCGACGGCATCGAACTCCAGTGCTCGCACTCATCGATCGTACGCGGGTTCTTGTCACCCGCGACGAACATGCGCACCGACTCCTACGGCGGAACTCTCGCCAACAGGGCCCGCCTGCTGCTCGAGATCGTCGCGGCAGTGCGTTCGGCGATCGGACCGGATCTGGCGCTAGGGGTGCGCATCTGCGGTGACGAGTTGATCGAGGGCGGGACCACGATCGAAGACGCGGTCGAGGTCGCCAGGATGGTCGAGGCCAGCGGAAACGTCGACTACATCAACACCTCGATCGGGGTTGCCACGGCGTCGCTGTTCATGATCGAGGCGTCGATGCACATCCCGCCCGGCTACGCGATGTTCATCCCGTCGGCCATCCGCGAAGCGGTCGAACTTCCGGTTGTCGGAGTCGGACGTTTCAAGGATCCCCTGCAGGCCGAGCGTGCACTCCAGCAGGGTCAGTGTGACCTGGTCGGCGTGGTGCGGGGTCAGATCGCCGATGCCGACTTCGTCAGAAAGGCCCGTGGCGGCTACACCGACGACACCAGGTTGTGTCTGTCGTGCAACCAGGAATGCGTCGGGCGGATGGGCCTGAACCGTTGGCTCGGCTGTATCGAGAATCCCCGCACTGGTCGAGAATCCCTCGGCGTGGGCGAACCCAGCCCGGTCGACATCAGCCGTCGCGTCCTGGTGGTCGGCGCGGGACCGGGCGGAATGCAGACGGCTATAGCCGCGGCCCGAAACGGACACCGGGTGACCATCTGTGAACGGGAAAGCGTCGCCGGAGGACAGGTCCGCCTGGCGGCCAGCGTGCCTAACCGCGCCGAGTTCGGCGACCTGATCCGCAACCAGCTCAACGAGTGCGATCGCCTCGGGGTGACGATCGAATACGGCGTCTCGGTCACAAGCGAAGAGGTTTTCCGACGCCGGCCCGACACGGTTGTCGTGGCGACCGGTGCGGAATTCGCGCCGCCCTACTGGCTGCCGGCCGACCAGGGCGCGGATGGCGACTGGATCGTCGACATGCGCGACGTGCTCGAGGGCCGGGCGCATCCGACGGGGAAGGTCGTCGTCGTCGACGAACTCGGCTTCCACCAGTCGACCTCGGTCGCGGAGCTGCTCAGCGACCGCGGATGCGACGTCGAGATCATCACTCCCGGAATGGTCGTCGGCCAGGACCTCGGCATCACGCTCGACATGGAGAACTGGTGGATCCGCGCAGAGTCCAAGGGGATCGTCCAGACCACCGAATGTGGGGTCATGGGTATCGACGGTCGAACGGTCAATCTCCAACATCATCCGACCGGCGCGCAGTTGACCCGCGAACCCGACTGGGTGGTCCTGGCGATTCCCTACAGCCCCGCCGACTCGCTCTATAACGAGTTGAAGGGCCAGGGCATCGACGTATACAGGGTCGGTGACGCAGTGGCGCCCCGCCGGGCGCACGCAGCGGTGATCGACGGTGAACGCGTCGGTTCGGCCATCGAGTCGTTGGGTGCCGCAACCGCGCTGTCCTCGTCGGGCGGCGCCGGTGCATCGATCGTTGCATCGACAGCCAAGACATCGATCGTGTCGACCAGCGGAGGGAACCTTGTCTGAGCGACACGTGGGCGCCGGCGCGTCCGCGGACACTGGCGCCGTATCGGACAAGAGTGCCCCGCTGGGGATAGCCGAATTCACAGCCGTCATCCCGGTTCGTGAGGGCCATCTTCCCGCGGGCGCGGCCGAAGCCGTGGCCGAGGCCGGCGGTCGGGCTCTATTGATCGGCGACGGTCTGGACGAGGCGGCCGAGTCGTTGCGAGGGGTTGCCCAAGATCTGCGAC
>JBATWQ010000094.1:0-18103 GCA_049672765.1 Microthrixaceae bacterium
CCTACAAGGGAATGATGCTCGAAGGAGTGCCCAACTTCGCCGTCGCGTTCGGCTACACGAATGCCTCTTGGACGTTGAAGGCCGACCTCACGAGCGACTACGCCTGTCGCATTCTCAACCACATGCGCGAGGGCGACTATGACCGTTGCGCGCCGATCAGCTCCGGCGCGCAGGATGCGTCCCTGCCGCTGCTCGGGCTCACTTCCGGATATGTGCAGCGCGCAGCGGGACAGTTCCCAAAACAGGGCGGCAGGTTCCCGTGGCAGGTACACCAGAACTATTTGCGCGACTATCGGGCGATGAAGCTTCGTTCCGTTGTCGACGATTCGATGCAGTTCTCGAAGGCGGCACACAAGCAACTCGTCCGGGCTCGGGCGTAATGGGGGGCCAAGAAGCATGAAGGAATTCAGGGGAAAGGTCGCAGCGATCACCGGAGCCGGATCCGGAATCGGTAGGGCGCTCGCGATCGAACTAGCACGGCGTGGGTCGCACCTGGCGCTGTCGGATGTCGACTCAGCCGGTCTGGCCGAGACGGTCGGTCGATGCGAGGGACACGGGGTCAAGGTCACATCGTCTTCGGTTGATGTCGCGGACCGCGAAGCCATGAACGCCTGGGCCGAATCGGTCGTGGACGAGCACGGCAAGGTCAACATGATCTTCAACAACGCCGGCGTCGCTCTGGGCGCAACCGTCGAGTCGATGACCTACGAGGACTTCGAGTGGCTCATGAGCATCAACTTCTGGGGAGTCGTCAACGGCACCAAGGCATTCCTTCCCCATCTGAAGGAATCGGGCGAGGGACACGTCATAAACCTTTCGAGCGTCTTCGGTCTGGTGAGCATCCCGACGCAGTCCGCGTACAACGCAGCCAAGTTCGCGGTGCGTGGATTCACCGATGCACTGCGCATCGAACTTGACGTCGCGCAATGTGGGGTATCCGCGACGACGATTCATCCCGGCGGGATCAAGACCAACATCGCCCGCAACGCCCGCTTCGATCCAGCGGCGAGCCCGCCCGGAGTCACAGCCGAATCGGTCGGCGATGAGTTCGAGCGCATCGCCATGACTTCGCCAAAGAAAGCGGCGCGTCAGATTCTCGCCGCCGTACAGAAGAACCGTCGCCGGGCGTTGATCGGAGCCGACGCCAAGGTCATCGACCTGATTTCCCGGCTTCCTGCCGGCTTCTACCAGTCACTTCTGGTCAAAGGCTCCAAGCGCCGCGGCATCTGACCCGGGGACACGACCACGGCCGGATCAGATTGGGGATCCTTCTGGCGATCCTGCTCGGGCACGCTCGGTCGATGAGCTTGTGGGACACTGAGACGAGTGGAGCCGTCGGACAACAGATTCGCTTGGACCAGCGGGGTCGAGCGGTTCCGCCCCCATCTGGACGAGGCCGGTCGACAGGCCGCCCAGGTTGTGCGGCAGTTCCAGTTGACCCTGTTCCTGGCGGCCGGGGTCGGTGTCATCACCGGGCTTGCTGTCGCCGGGTTCGAGTACGGCACCAACCACTTGCTGCAGTGGGTGTTGGAGCAACCGGCCTGGGCTTGGGCGGTGCTGCCGGGGCTCGGACTGGTAGCCGTTGCGGTGCTGACCCGAATCTGGCACGACGACGATTCCGCCACGACCGACGCGTACGTGAGGTCGTACCACCAGCGGGGCGGCCGACTCGGTCTCAGACAGCTGTGGCACAAGGTGCTCGGATCGGTGCTCACCCTGGGGTCCGGCAACGCGTTCGGCTTCGAAGGTCCGTCGATGCTCATCGGTGGTTCCGTCGGCTCGGTCTTCGAGGAACGCTTCGGTTCACGTATCCGCCGCGACGACGCGAAGGTGCTGATGGTCGCCGGTGCCGCCGCCGGTGTGGCCGCGGTTTTCAAGGCGCCTCTGACCGGCCTGGTCTTTGCGTTGGAAGTTCCCTACCGCTCAGACATAGCCAGGCGGGCACTGCTTCCGAGCCTGGTGGCCGCCGGGACCGCGTACGTGACCTACGTGGCGATCATCGGAACCGAACCATTGCTGAATACCGGCGGGTCGGCTCCGTTCGATCTGAAGGACCTCGGCGGAGGGCTGCTACTCGGGCTCGTCTGCGGCATCCTCGCCCGCAGCGGCGCGTGGATGATGGAGTGGGGCAAGGCCCTCACGCTCAACAAGTGGACACGCGTCGGTCTATCGGCGGTGGTGCTGGTGGCCCTGGCGCCAATAGCCCACAGCGTGTTGGGCGCCCCGATGCATCTCGGCCCGAGTTATCGGGCCATCGAGTGGGCGACCGATCCATCGCGAACGGTGCCGGTGCTCATCGGACTGTTCGCACTGCGTGCGGTTGCAACATGGATCGGTGTGGTCGGCGGCGGGATGGGCGGTCTGTTCATCCCGCTCGTGACCCAGGGGTCGATAGTCGGCTCGATCTTCCAGAAGTTCGTCGACGCTCCGAATGAGCGGCTGTTCCCGACCGTCGGAATCGCGGCGTTCCTGGGCGCCGGATACCGAACCCCACTGGCCGGGGTCGCCTTCGTGGCCGAAGCCACCGGCCAGCCGGGATTCCTCGTCCCGGCCCTGATCGCTGCTGCCACAGGCCAGTTGGTCATGGGCAGACACTCCTTCAGCTCATACCAACACCGGGAACGCCAGGCGGATGTCGAACCCCTTGGTCGCATGCCGATCAGCTCGATCATGTCACCGAACGTGGACACCGTTGTGGCCGCAAGCACACTCGATGAAGCGCTGACCTCGATGCTCCGGGAGAACCGCAGGTGGGCGCCGGTGGTCGAGGACTCAAGATACGTCGGGTTACTCGCTGTCTCGGCGATCGCCGAAATACCGCAGGCGGACTGGCCATCGGTCACCGCAGGCGAGATTGCCATGAGGGACGTCCTCCCTGTCGGGCCGACCGACACGGTGCTTGAAGTGGCGGATCGCCTACGGGCGTCAGATCGGGGAGCGGTTGCGGTGGTGGCATCGGGCAAGGTGATGGGCTTGGTCACCGTGCGGGACCTCGAAAACGTCGAGGTCCTTCTGGATCACCTGTCCGAGGACGACTCCACGCCCCAGAACCCGGCCTGATCCAACTGCCCCTACAGCTCGGCCGGCTCGTCGGTCTTTGCCCCGTCAAGGATGACCCGCAGGGCGATGATCCCTAGCAGTGCGGCAATCGCCGACGCGACCAGGATGCCGATCTTCGCCTCGGCGTCGAGCAGTTCATCGGTAAAGGCCAGGCCCGAAATGAACAGTGAGACGGTGAAGCCGATGCCGGCCACCATCGACATTCCCCCAACCTGGGGCAGAGTCACTCCATCGGGCAGGCGGGCGACCCCCAGCTTGACCGCCAGGGTCGAGGCTCCCGTGATGCCGACGAACTTGCCGACGACCAGGCCGAGGACGATACCTATCGTCACCCTCGAACCCAGGGCTGTGGAGAGCACGTCGCCGCTGACCACGATTCCCGCGTTGGCGAGGGCGAAAAGCGGTATGACCACGAAGCTGGTCCACGGGTGCAGGAGCTCCTGGAGCCTTTCGGCCACCGAAACCGACTCCCGTAACTCGAAAGAGGCATCCCTGATCTCGTCGACCGTCAGGTCCTCGTCGAGGGAAACCTCGGTCGCGATGCGACTCACTCCAGATGCGCTGAGCAACGGCCTGGCGGGTGTGAGCAGACCGAGAGCGACGCCGGCAATGGTGGCGTGGATACCGCTCTGGAACGTCGCAAACCAGACCGCCAGCCCGACGACCACGTAGGCCGGTACGTACCAGACCTTCGCCCGCTGCATGACCACCACCGCGGCCAGTCCGATCAGGGCAACGGCCAGCCAGGACCAGGTGATCTTCTCTGTGTAGAAGATTGCGATGACGACGATCGCTCCGATGTCGTCGACGATCGCGAGCGCCAGGAGCATGACCTTCAATGGCCCCGGAACCCTGCTGCCCAACAGGGCCATGACCCCGACGGCGAAGGCGATATCGGTGGCCATGGGGATGCCCCATCCGCGGGCGCCCGGTGTGCCGGCGTTGATCGCCAGGTAGATCAGGGCGGGGACGATCATCCCTCCGATTGCAGCGACAACCGGAAGCGAGGCCTCCCCGATGCTCGACAGCCTTCCGACGACGAGTTCCTTCTTGATCTCCAGGCCAACTACGAAAAAGAACAGCACCATGAGGCCGTCGTTGACCCAGTGCACCAGGTCGTGGGTCAGGACGTGCTCGCCGACCCCGAAACTGACCGACGTGCTCCACAGCTTCAGATAGCTGTCCGACCAGGGGGAGTTGGCCCAGATGAGCGCCAGGGCTGTCGCGGCCAACAGGACGATCCCACCCGAGGTCTCGATGCGCATGAACCGGTGCGTCGGTCGGGCGACCCTCCGGGCGAGAAACCGCTGGCTGTTCAACCAGGTGGGGAACCCGTCGGTTGAGGTTTCCTGCCGCTCCGAATCGTGTCGCATCAGCCCGCATCCTAGAAGCCTCGGAACGCCTACCCTTCGGGTCGGCGTGCTTCCGGGAATTCAGGACCGGGGGCAATCAGACGGAAGCGATCAGGAGCGACCAGTCCCATGATTCCATTCGAGGAGATGAGGAGCCGTGTCCTCGACAGCGCATCGATCGGTAGGACCGTGACGGTGCCCTTGCGGGAGGCCTGTGGCCGCCTCGTGGTCCAGGACGTGACCGCAGAGCACGGCTTCCCTCTGTTCGACAATTCTGCGATGGACGGCTTCGCCGTTCAGCACGGCGACCTGTCGGAGTTGCCGGTCGATCTGCGCATCATGGGAGTTTCCTCCGCTGGGCATCCCTGTTCCGTGGCGGTAGAGCCCGGAGGAGCCGCCAAGATTCTCACCGGGGCCGTGATGGTTGACGGAGCTGACACCGTGATTCCGGTGGAGGACACCGAACTCGTGGCAGGTGAGGACGGGTCGGGTGAGTGCGTGCGGATTCTGGCCGACGCTCCCCGAGGTGCCCACATCCGATGGGCGCACGAGGTGATCCGCCCGGGGGACGTGGTGGTCCCTGCCGGCACGCTCCTCAATCCGGGTCATCTCGGCATGTTGGCGTCCTTGGGGATCGCCGAGGTACGGACCGTTGCGCAGCCCACTGTCGCGGTTCTGTCGACGGGCGACGAACTCCGACAGGCCGGGTCTGGGGAGTTGGCGCCGGGTCAGATCTACGAGTCAAACGTCGTCGTTTTGAGGAGCCTGCTCGAAGGACTCGGGTGCGAGGTACGTGTGCTTCATTGCGGGGACAACGTCGACTCGCTCGTCGAGTTGTTGTCAGTTCTGGGTGGCGAATGCGATCTGGTCATCTCGACGGGTGGGGTCTCGATGGGGGGCGATTACGACTCTCTGCGACACGCAGCTGGACGGTTCGATGTCGACACCGTCCAGGTTGCGATGAAGCCCGCCAAACCGCTGGCGTTCGGACGCGTTGGCGGAGCGACGATGTTCGGCCTGCCCGGCAACCCCGCCTCGGTGCTGATTTCGTTTGAATCCTTCGTTCGCCCGACAATCCGCAAGATGCTTGGAATCGAACCGAACGTCCCGCCCACTTTCAGGGGGACCCTGGCCGACACCCTGACCCGGGCGGATGACGGCAAAGCGCATTTCGTCCCACTCCGGAGCACCGGCGACAACGTATGGGTCCGCACCGGTGCGCTTGCCTCGCACGCGATATCGACCCTGGCCGACGCGGAAGCCATGACGATGATTACGCCAGAGGTACTCCGGGTCGAGGTAGGGACCGAGGTCGAACTCATCGCGCTCTGGGCCTGATCCACCCCCGTCTGCGGGATTGCGTCTCCGATTCACAGGAGGCCGGGCCGAAACTTCCGAAGGGTGGACCCACCGTTTGCTGGAGGCCGGGCCAGTTACCTCAGGGATCGGACCTGAGGTCCCACATCCGTCGGATCTCTTCCAGGTCCTCTGGGGTGTCAACGTCCATGAACGACAGACCATCCGGATCGAGGCCCCGCCACTCAGGCTCCTCCATCCACCTGACATCGATGTTGTCGAGCAGGGCCATCAACCTGCGCTCGCCGGATTCAACCAACGCCCTTGCGGTCATCGCAACTCCCGTCCGATAGCAGGCGACCAACGGCTGGGCACGTTCGAGGAGCCTGGGGACCAGGGCATCAGAACAGTGATCGTCCTGCACCAACTGGGTGAGCAGAGCGTGCGACACAAGCGGGTGGTCCCCACCCAGGACCAGAGCCCGGGGGTTCCGCACCTGCCCAAGAGCGAAGGCGAGGGCGTTCAGGGGTCCTTGGCTGGGATCGGTTTCGAGGATGTGCCCAGCACCGTCGGGCGCCCAGGGTCCGATGACGAGCACCTCGTCGGCATGCTGACCGGCGGCCTCGACGACCAGGTCGAGAACCCGTCTCCCGTCGAGGGTGGCCACCGTCTTGTCCGAGCCAAATCGACGCGATCTGCCGCCAGCAAGGATCACCGCCGACACACCCGACCCGGAACCGCCTGCGGTAGCAACTGTTCCTGGGGTCATGACCAGACCCTATTGCGAAGCGCCACCTGTTGGCCGAGGGTGCAGATTGTTGGAGCGGAGGGTCCAGTCAGCCTGATATCAGGGAGCTTGAGACTTTGGGCACCTGCCCCGCTATGGGTGGGGTAGGTTCAGAGACGAGTTGACCCGAGCCACTCCGATCGGAGATGTTGCGAGTGACGACCACAGGCCCAGCCTCCACAGATTCAGCCACATCTGGATCCAGGACTGTGTTGCAGACCGGGACGGGGCCGATCGATCTGCGCGCAACGGCCTGGGGAGTTGCGGCGGTCATCGTCGTCCTCGTCGGCGTGTATCTGGGGAGCGGGGGTCTGCGGTGGTTCGACGCTGCGCTCGCGGGTTACCTGATCGGTGTGCTGATGGCCGTCTTCGCGACGGTCTACCGATACCTGGTGTGGATTCAGCGTCCCCCCACTGCGATGCTCAACCAGCGGGGCTGGGAGTCGTTCCGACAGTCGGGGCGCGTCGGGCGCAACCTCGTCGGACTCATCGGGCTGATCTTCACCAACATCCTGACCCAGGGGTTCATCCGCCGCCGTTCCACCGCTCGGTGGGCAGCGCATCAGCTGGTCTTCTGGGGCTGCATCCTGGCAGCGGCGGTGACGTTCCCGCTCACATTCGGCTGGATCCATTTCGAATCCGTTTCTGCCAACGGGGGTGAATACAAGGCATACCTCTTCGGTGTCGGAACGGCGTCGTTCCAGGCCGAGAGCGTGATCGGCTTCGTCACCTTCCACCTGCTGAACATCGCTGCGTTCCTGGTGATCGCCGGGGTGCTGATATTCCTGTACCGACGCCTGCGCGACCCGGGAGCTCTCGCGGTGGAACGCGAAGGCGACTTCCTCGCCTTGGCCGGGCTATTCGCCGTGTCGATAACCGGTTTGTTCCTAACCGCTTCCAGCCTGTGGCTCGAGGGCAGGTACTACAGCTTCCTCAACAACCTGCACGCGCTGACCGTCATCATGGGGCTTCTCTATATCCCCTTCGGCAAGCTGTTCCACATCTTCCAGCGGCCGGCGAACCTGGGCGTCCACTACTACAAGGCGGTTGGCGAATCCGGCGAGCAGCAGAAATGTCGACGCTGCGGTGAGGGCTTCGCCTCGGTCCTGCAGATGAACGATCTCAAAGAGGTTCTGCCCAAGGTGGGAATGGACTACAGCACCCCGGCGGGCGAGAACTGGCAGGACACCTGTCCACGATGCAGGCGGGCATCGGTGACCCTTGCCCAGACAGCACGAGTTGGAGGATTTGGCTGATGGCACGGCTACCGGTGACCGAAGAGGAGCTCATCGCGAAGTACGGGCCCCACCTGAACGAGACACCGGTGGGCGGATGGAACAACGGGATGGACATCGACCGCGAGGTCAAGACCCACTGTTGTTTCTGCGGACAACAGTGCGGGATCAAACTCAAGGTCAAGGACGACGAGGTTGTTGGATTCGAACCTTGGTACGAGTTCCCGTTCAACGAGGGAAAGCTCTGCCCTAAGGGCGTGAAGCGTTAGCTCCAGGGGGGCCATCCCGACAGGCTGCTTGACCCGCTAGAACGTGACCCTTCGGTGGAAGGCGGTTTCCGCAAGACGAACTGGGAATCAGCGATGAGCCGGGTGGTCGCAGAGATCCAGAGGATCCAACAGGCCTACGGCAACGATTCCTTCGCGGTGTTGTCCGGCGTGTCCATGACCAACGAGAAGTCCTACCTCATGGGGAAGTTCGCGCGCCTCGGTCTTCAGACAGCGAACCTCGATTACAACGGTCGTCTCTGCATGGTGTCGGCAGGCGTTGCCAACAAGCGGGCCCTGGGCATGGACCGGGCTTCCAATCCCTGGTCGGACATTCCGCTGGCCGACGTTGTATTCCTCGCGGGGTCCAACGTCGCCGAGTGCTCGCCCATAACCACGAGTTACATCTGGAGGGCAAGGGACCGGGGCGCCAAGCTGATCGTCGCGGACCCCCGGGTGACACCTGTCGCCCGGACCGCGGACGTCTACCTGGGACTCAAACCGGGGACCGACTCGGCGCTGATGGGCACGATCCTGCACGTCCTCATCGAGAACGACTGGCTGGATCATTCGTTCATCAACGACCACACGGTCGGCTTCGAAGAGGCCGCTGCGGCCGTCCGTGACTACACCCCGGAGTGGGGCGCCAAGACGTGTGGGGTCCCGGCTGATCGAATCATCGAGGCGGCTCGCCTGTGGGGCACTTCCGCGACCGGAATGCTCCTGCACGCCCGGGGCATCGAACACCACACCAAGGGCGTCGAGAACGTATTGAGCTGCATCAACCTGGGTTTGGCTACCGGCAAATTCGGCAAGCCCGGGTGCGGGGTCAGCACCATCACCGGCCAGGGCAACGGGCAGGGCGGCCGCGAGCAGGGTCACAAGTGCGAGCAGCTACCGGGCAACCGCGACATCACCAATCCTGAGCATCGCGAGTACATCGCGTCGGTCTGGGGCTGTGAGGAGTCAGAGATCCCGGGCAAGGGTCTGACCGCCCAGGAGTTGATCGACGCGATCCTCGACGGCGAGGTGAAGGGACTGCTGTCGATCTGTTTCAATCCCGTGGTCTCGCTTCCCGACACCAAGCACACCGCCGAGGCCCTCTCGAAGCTCGAGTTCTACTCGGTAATCGACTTCTTCCTCTCCGAGAGCGCACAGTTTGCCGACGTGGTGTTGCCGGGATCGCTCCAGGAGGAGGACGAGGGCACCACCACTTCCGTCGAAGGCCGTTGCATCAAGATCAACGCAGCCATCCCGCCGCCCGGCAACGCCAAGCGCGACTGGGAGATCATCATCGATATCGCCCGCCGGATGGGGCGGGGCAAATACTTTCCGTTCGAGTCGACCAAGGAGATCTTCGACGAGATGCGGGTGGCCTCCAAGGGAGGGACAGCCGACTATTTCGGCATCACCTGGGAACGGGTCGAGGACGAGTTCGGGGTCTTCTGGCCCTGCCCGGAGATCGGGCACCCGGGCACTCCCAGGCTCTATGAGGGCGGGAAATTCGCCCATCCCGACGGTCGTGCGCGTTTCGAAGCGGTCGCCTTCCGACCTCCCGCCGAGGTGGTCGATGACGAGTATCCGGTTTGGCTCACCACCGGTCGCGTCATCTCGCAGTATCTGTCCGGGACACAGACTCGGCGGATCGGTCCGCTCGTCGAGCAGTATCCCGAGCCACTGTGCGAGATGCATCCCCGTCTGGCGAAGCGACTCGGGGTCGAGACAGGCGACATCGTCGAGGTGACATCCAGACGCGGCTCGATGACCCTGCCCGCGCGGGTGGTCGAATCGATCCGACCGGACACGGTGTTCATCCCGTACCACTGGCCGGGTAGGAAGGCCGCCAACCAGCTGACCAACCCTGCCCTCGATCCACTGTCGAAAATCCCTGAATACAAGGTCTGTGCGGTCAGGGTCCAGAAGGGTGAGGGTCATACCGAGATCCGCGACAAGAGGGTTACTGCACTTCAAGAGAGGGGTCAGAGCCGATGAATCCACTGGTTTCGGGCAACATGTTCGTGATCGACCAGAGCCGTTGTATCGGCTGTGAGGCCTGCGTCCAGGCTTGCGAGGAGTGCGGAACCCACCGTGGTCAGTCGCTCATCCACCTCGAGTTCGTCGAGCGGGGCGCGACCCCGCAGACCGCGCCGATGGTCTGCATGCACTGCGAGGACCCGACATGTGCCGAGGTCTGTCCGGCTGACGCGATCAAACAGAACGAGGACGGCGTGGTGCAGTCGGCGCTGAAGCCCAGGTGCATTGGCTGTTCGAACTGCGTGAACGCCTGCCCCTTCGGTGTGCCGAAGTACTTCGCGCTGCCGGACCAGATGATGAAGTGCGACATGTGTTATGACCGCACGTCGACCGGGCTCGCTCCCATGTGCGCGTCGGTGTGTCCGAGCGAGGCGCTCTGGTTCGGTTCGCCCGAGAAGTTCGCCGAGACCAGGAGCGGCGAACTGATGTATGAGTTCCGCTTCGGCAACCAGGTGGTTCCTACCAAGGTCGCGACCGTGGTCGACGACAAGAACTTCGGACCGATCGATGTCATGGGTGAGCCGGGTGGTGACCGCTGGCAGGACGACCCGTTCGGACTCGGGGAGGATTGGGAGTGAACGAGTCAGAGGAACCCGCCGAGCCGGTTCCAGCCAGCCAGAGTCCGGCCGTCCCGAGTTCGGCCGGCCCGAGTTCGACCGGCCAAAATCCACCCGGTCAGATTCCACCCGGTCAGAATCCAGAGCTGCGGGCCGTCCACGAGGGCCTGGTCGGCGAAGAGGTGCCGCTGTGGCGCGACGAGTTCCCGTTGACGAGCGGTGGCGAGGAGTACGTCGTCCGCCGCGACTTCACACGGTACCTGCTGACAGCGTCCGTGGTCTTCGCGGCGGGAACGGTCGGAGCGGCGGCCTGGGCATCTCTGCAGCGCTCCAACACCGGACAGCCCCGCAAGATCGTGGCGCTGTCGGAGGTCCCCAAGGCTTCGGAGTACCTGTTCAGGTATCCCACAGAGAACGATCCGGCGATCCTGGTTCACCTGCCCGACGGCGAACTGCGGGCGTTCTCCCAGAAGTGCACCCACCTGGGATGCGTCGTCTACTACCAGCCCGAGAAAGAGAGATTGTTCTGCCCCTGCCACCACGGGATATTCGAACCGTCGAGCGGGGAGCCGACCGCTGGTCCGCCGGAACGACCCCTGAACAAGATCGACATCGAGGTTCGCAACGGGGTCATCTGGGCCAAGGGGGCCGAGGTGTGAGGGCGCCCGCACGATCAGAAACCCGACGCACCAGCGGTGTTCTGGTCTACCTCCTCCTGCTCGTTTCGCTCCAGGCCTTTCTACTGGTCGTGGCCCTCGAAGGAGTGCTGGCCCACAATCCGAGCCTCGCCGTCGCCGCGGCTGGACTGTCGGTCGTTGTCTGCGCAATGTCGTTCGGGTTCCGACGCTTCGTCATAACCTGACGCTCGCCATGGACGAAAAGGACCGTCAGCCAACCCGACCGGGTCCCATCGGCGGCGACATCTCGGCCATCCTCCACGGGCTCGGCACGCGCTTCAAAGTGAGCAGCCTCACCGAACGGCACTCTTCGACCACGGTGATGGGGTTCTTCTCGCTCATCAACGGCCTGCTGTCGATAGCGATCATGTCGGCCGCGGCGCTGGTCACCGGGCATCCCTACATATTTCCGTCGCTCGGACCGACGGCGTTCCTGTTGTTCTATTCACCGACCACGCCGGCGGCGTCTCCGCGGAACACACTGTGTGGCCACGCGATCGGTGCAGCGTCGGGATACATCGCGCTGGTCATCTTCGGCCTCACACATGCCGGTCCGGCGCTGGCCGAGGGGGTCTCTGCCGGACGGGTCGGGGCAGCCGCGGTCTCATTGGGACTGACGAGCGGTCTCATGGTGTGGTTGCGGGTGCCGCATCCTCCTGCAGGAGCAACGACGCTCATCGTGTCGCTGGGAATTCTCTCCAGACCGTCGCAGCTCGCGGTGCTCATGCTCGCGGTACTGCTACTCGTCGTGCAGGGATACATCATCAACCGTCTCGCAGGTATCGCCTATCCCCGCTGGGCTCCCCGCAAACCCGGCGGCTGAGACGCGATCCGGCGCTCCACGACCAACTTCGGCTGCCACGCGTCATAGGGTTGCTGTTTCGCAACCATGGGGGTCCCAGCGTGAGCATCGATTTCACCTTCTCGCCCGAGCTCGAGGCGATCAGGGTCAGGGTTCGTAGGTTCATCGAGGACGTGGTCAAGCCGGGCGAGGCGAAGATCGCAGACCCCGAAGAGATCGAGCGCGACGAGTATCTGCGAATTCTGTTCTCGATGCGGGACCAGGCCAAGGAGACCGGCCTCTGGCTTCCGCACATGCCAACCGAATGGGGCGGCATGGGGCTCGGTCACGTCGAACTCGCGATGGTCCAGGCGGAAGCCGCCAAGTCCTATTACGGACCCTTCGTCATGAACTGTCAGGCGCCGGACGAAGGCAACATGCACACCCTGTTGCACTGGGCAACGCCCGAGCAGAAGGAGAAGTACCTGCGGCCCCTTTGTGAAGGCCGGGCGATGAGTTGCTTCGCAATGACCGAACCCGAGGTGGCAGGTTCGGACCCGACGTTGATCCGAACGACGGCGATCCAGGACGGCGAAGAGTGGGTCATCAACGGCCACAAGTGGTTCATCTCCAACGCCCGTCGGTCGAGTTTCGCGATTCTGCTCGCCAGAACCGAGGACAACCCCGATCTACCCCAGGCGGCAAACACGGCGTTCATCGTCGACATCCCGTCCGAGGGTTGGAACCGGGTTCGCGAGATCGAGACGATGCACGGCGGATCGGGGCATTCAGAGATCGTCATCGAGGATCTGCGGGTGCCTGCGGCGAACATGCTGGGCGGTAGGGGACAGGGCCACCTTCTGGGTCAGTACCGGCTCGGCCCCGCCCGACTGGCCCACTGCATGCGTTGGATCGCCCAGGCCGAGACGGCGCTCGACATGATGGTCGATCGCTCCCTCAGCCGCTTTGCCCACGGCTCCTTCCTCGCCGAGAAGCAGGGGATCCAGTGGATGATCGCCGATTCGTCCCTCGAGCTGTACCAGGCCAAATTGATGGTCCTGCACTCGGCCTACCGCATCGACAACGGCCTGGACTTCAAGAGCGAGGTCTCGATGGCGAAGCATTTCGTCGCGAACATGTTGAACCGCGTCATCGACCGGTCCATACAGGTCCACGGAGCGCTCGGCTATTCCAAGGACACGCCGCTCGCCGGAATGGCCCAGCACGCCCGCTGGGCCCGATTTGCCGATGGTGCCGACGAAGTCCATCAGATGCGCATCGCCCAGCGCGCAATCTCTGCCTACCGGGACCACGGCACCACCAAGGTGGCAACCGGGGACCTACCGATCTGACAGCGCCCAGTTCTGGTGGCCGACCGCTTCCGGCTCTAAAATCGAACGCAGTTCATACATTGCGCGTGCCGGTGGTTGTTGCATGACCCAAATCAGTCGAAGAGGTCTGCTCGGGGGAATGGCCCTGATCGGCGCAGCGTCGGCCACTGGATGTGCGTCGAGGCCGGTTCCGGCCAAGCCGCTGCCCCTACCTCCTGGTGCCTTCCCCTGGGGGGTGATGTCGGGGGACCCGCGGCCGAACTCGTTGACCCTGTGGACCAGGGTGAGACCGGCGGCGGCCAGGTCATTGGATACCGGCCCGGTCGAAGTCTCGTGGCAGGTGGCGGCCGACCCGGACTTCAGCGATGTCGCCGCCGCCGGATCAACAACCACCGATGCTTCGGTCGACCACTCGGTCAAGGTCGCTGTGGGGGATCTGGACCCCGACAGGAAGTGGCACTACCGGTTCATGGTCGGCGACGCCACGAGCCCCCATGGGATGGCCCGGACTGCACCGCGGGTCGATTCATCGCCGGAGCGCCTGCGTATCGCGTTTCTGTCGTGCCAGATGTACTCCGAGGGCTACTTCGCTGCCTATCGGCACCTGCTCGATGACGACGTCGATCTGGTCCTGCACCTGGGCGACTACATCTACGAATACAGCACTTCGAGCAAGAAATACGGCCTGAAGCGCCTTCGGGCCGACCCTGTCGACCAGCCGCGAACCATCGAGGCGTTCCGATCCAAGTACCGCCTCTATCGAACCGATCCGGACCTGGTCGAGTGCCACCGCAGACTGCCGTTCGTGGCCATTTGGGATGACCACGAGGTCTACGACGATTACAACCGGGATGTGGACCCGGAAGTGCGCGCAGCGGCCTACCGGGCATGGTTCGAGAACATGCCGTTCCAGGCGCCTGCCGATGACCCCCACCGTGTCCACCGCTCCCTACGCTGGGGCGACCTCGTCGACATGTACCTGATGGACGTGTCGCAGTACCGGGAGCCAGAAGCCCCGTCTCCCTTCATGTCGACCACCGGCTCTGGCTCTCTCGCCCACGAATCCGAACGGTCCCTACTCGGTGCCCGCCAGCGCAAAGAGGTGAGGAACTGGTTCAGCGACTCCGACGCCGCCTGGAGGGTGCTTGGCAACCCCCAGATGCTCAAGCAGTTGCGTCTTGCAGACCTGGACTCACCAGCGCTCCGGCGCATCAACCCGGATCTTCCGCGCAATGCGGGTCTGTACCTGAACGGAACCCAGTGGGACGGCTACCAGTGGGAACGGCGACAACTGCTCGACCACATCGTCGACGTCAACCCGTTTGACAACATCGTGCTGAGCGGGGACATCCACTCCTGGTGGGCCGGAACCGTCCGCCAGGACATCGACGATTCCGAATCGCCCGGTGTCGCAGCCGAGTTCGTCGGCGGCTCGGTCACCTCTCCGGGCTTCGACTACTACACGGCAACCCGCCTGCCGTTTCTCAACCAGCCGATCATGCGGACACTCGGCGACTTCGAATACGTCAACCTCTTCGACCACGGCTACGGGATCTGTGAAATCACCCGTGATTCGACAACGGTGGACTTCCGGAGGGTCGACATCGAAGACCCCGGCGCCGGCGTCGAATCAATCGCAACATTCACGGTGGAGCGCGGCGACCACACGGTCATCCGCAACTCCTGAGGCCCCAGTTCGGCCTCGATCACGGCCAAATGGCTCATTTCTTCGACGTAATCTCAACCTTCTCCAGCTATCTGTCGACTCACAAGCTGTGGCGAGAGATCGGAACGACGCAGAGATCACGAAGAAATCCTTTGAGGTCTTCAACGACCGCTTCCCGTACGCCGTGGTCCTTTTGGACCCGGATCTGACGATCAACTGGGTGAGCGCAGGGTTCGCCAGATTACTCGGCTACCCAGAGGGACACGTCGACGGCAAGCACGTCATTGATCTGGTCCACGTGGATGACATTGACGAGGTGCTTCCGATGGCGCTCGAGGTCATCGGTGACGCAGCTGCCGCACTGGACAGGCCAGCTGCCGCCTCGACCGTAGAGATCCCAGTCCGCGTAAAGGCCCATTCCGGTGATTGGATGCCCATGTGTCTGTCGGGTCGGGTGATGGACCCCGAAGGGCGACTGTTGTGTGTAATTCGACCTGCGGCGGAGCGTCGTGCCCTCGACCTGGTGCTTGAAGAGCTCGGCAAAGGTGCAGCGGGCCATAGCTTCGATGCGATCGTCGAGTTGCTGCGGGCGCAGTTCAACTTGAGCAAGGCGTGGATGATCCACGACATAGGTGGCGAGGTCGTCGTGCACGGGTCGGCGTGGGACCAGGCCCTTGGCGACTCTGGCGAACTGTTGCGACTCCTGCGGGAAACACCGGCCGTATCTGTAAGTCACGATGAACGGCGTTGGCTCATCCCGATCCGGACTGCGTCGCCGTATGGTTTGCACGGGCTACTCGTCATGCCCTCGGTTCGTGTCGGCGGCCCGAGCCCCTATGACCTCTATGTGATGGAACGGACCACGACACTCGCTGCGGTCGCGTTCGGTCGTGCCGAATCCGACCGGATTCTGCGAATCAGCGCGACGACGGACTACCTGACCGGCCTGCTCAACCGGCGGGCCTTCGAAGAGCGCGTCGACGCACTCGGGTCTGAACCCGGACGTTTTCCGGCAGGTGCTTTGTTCGTGGATCTCGATAACTTCAAGGGAGTCAATGACTCCTGGGGTCACGAGGTGGGTGACACGGTGCTCACCACCGTCGCCCGGCGGATCGAGAACTTGACCCGTGATGACGACATCGTCGCGAGGGTTGGTGGCGACGAGTTCGTGGTGCTCTGCCACGGTCTTGGGTGGGAAGAACTGGAGTCGACCAGGGATCGCCTTGAGGCGGCAGTTTCCCAACCAATGGCGCTCCAATGCGGAACTTTTTCGGTGTCGGTGAGCATCGGACTTTCGATGGCCTCATCCCCTGACGAGCTCGCCACGCTGATCAGCCGAAGTGACCAGAACATGTACACGCGGAAGAACCGCGAAGATCGCCGCGCGCTCGATTGTTCTATCACCGGCTAGAAATAATCGGTATGGTGTCCTCTGGCGCCTGACTCGTGACAGGCGTACCTGGTGATTCGCCAGGGTGGACATCAGGTGGGAGTCGCCAGATGAAGTTCTCCAGCGAGGAGCTGATCGACCGCTGGCCATCGGTCAGGTATTTCGTCCTGATCGGGTCCCTCTGTGTCGTCGCTGGTGGCATGGTCGCAGCAGTCACCGGTCCTCTCGATCTGCACGACGGTTCGTGGCTCGCGGCATATCTCGTCCTGGTGGGCGGCGTCGCGCAGATCGGCCTGGGTCTCGGTCAATCCGCGCTGGCCCAGGTCGTGCCCGACCCGAAGCTGATTCACCGTGAGCTTCTGAGCTGGAACCTGGGCAACGGTGTGGTGGTCATCGGCTCCCTGATCGGGTCGGCGATCCTGACCTCTGTCGGAGGCCTGATCCTGGCGGTTGCCCTCTGGTCATTCCTCACAGGCGTGCGACTCATCAGGGCCTCCGCACCGGGGGTGCTGCTGGTCGTTTACAGGGGACTCGCGACCTTCGTGTTGCTCAGCATTCCAGTTGGCCTCGCCATGTCGTGGATCCGTCACGCCTGAGTCCGAACAGTTCAAACATCAAACACAGGAGAAATTATTCAATGGCGCTACTTCCGTCCGAAACACTGATCACCGCAACACCCGAAGAGGGTCGGGCCCTGGCGCTCAAGATGGCACGGCTGTCGATCAAGGCGATCCAGCCGGAGGAGGACGTCAGAAACGAGCTGCGTCCCGCCTACGCTAACAACGCCGAGTCGTTGACAATGGCGGCGCACGTGGTGGCCATTGAGTTCGCAACCGTCGCAGCTGCCAACAACTATTGGAGATGAACAACTTCGCCGCCGGGCGAGTGACAAGCTGGTTCGGTGCGCATAGAGGACTACGCCATGATCGGCGATACCCAGACCGCTGCTCTGGTCGGTAGGGACGGGTCGATCGATTGGTTGTGCCTTCCGAGGTTCGATTCGCCGGCATGTTTCGCCTCGCTGTTGGGCGACCGATCAAACGGTCGCTGGAAGCTGGCTCCGGCTGGATCCGGCCACAGGGTCAAGCGTCGTTATCTGCCGGACTCGCTGGTTCTCGAAACCGAGTACACGACTCCCGAGGGGGTCGTCCGAGTCACCGACTGCATGCCGATCCGGACGACATCGCCCGACATCGTGAGGCTCGTCGAGGGCATATCGGGCACGGTACAGATGGAAATGGACCTGGTGGTCCGTTTCGATTTTGGAACGACGGTCCCGTGGGTCCGCAACAACGATGGAGTCATGTCGTTGGTTGCCGGGCCGAACGCCCTCGAGCTCGCCTCCGGTGTAGAGGTGCACGGCGAGGACATGACGACCCGCGCGTCGTTCCCGGTCCGAAGTGGTGATCGGGTTCCCTTCGTCCTCACCTGGCATCCGTCCGTAGAGCCAGCACCTCTACGGGCGGATCCCTTCACGACCATCGTCAACACTGTGGAGTGGTGGCACAACTGGTCCGAGCAGTGCACAGGGGGAGGGCGCTGGGAATCAGAACTCAGGTCCTCCCTGATTGTGCTCAAGGCGCTCACCTATTCGCCCACGGGCGGCATTGTTGCTGCGCCAACGACCTCGCTGCCCGAGGTCATCGGCGGTTCCCGGAACTGGGACTACCG
>JBATWQ010000095.1:0-5583 GCA_049672765.1 Microthrixaceae bacterium
CTCACCGACAGCGACCAGACCGGGGTGGTGGTCGTCACGGCACCGGAAGAGATGCCGGTGGCCGAGACCCTGGAACTGATCGAGCGTCTGGGAGACGAGACCGACATCGGGATCGCGGCGGTGGTGGTCAACCGTGTGCTGCCCGAGTTGTTCTCCCGTGACGACGAGCAACTCTTCGCTGGGCTCCGCGACAAGGCGCCCCACGACCTGCTCCGCAAGCAGATCGGCGAAGGAGTCGACGTGGTGCTCGAGGGGGCCGACATGGCCGTGAGTTTGCGTCGAGGCCGCGTCCCCCACCTGATGCGCCTGCGGGACGGGCTGCCGTCGGCGATCGAGCTCCTGTATCTGCCCTACCTGTTCCACAGGACCCACGGAATACGTGCAACCGCAAGGATTTCCGAGGAACTCGGTGCGGAGCTGGGATTCTGATGGCCAGATCCGCATCGAAGTCGACGATCAAGACGCTCGAGGAACTCTGTTCGACCCGCGACGTGGTCATATCGACGGGCTCGGGCGGCGTCGGCAAGACGACAACCGCCGCGGCGCTCGGCGCAACTGCTGCCACGCATCTGGGGATGAAGGTCCTGGTTCTGACCGTCGACCCGGCCCGCCGATTGGCGAGCGCGCTGGGCCTCGAACAGTTCGGCAACGTCGAAACGCGGGTCCCGGACTCGGCGTTCGAGGCAGCGGGGGTCACACCGCAGGGTGAACTCTGGGCTGCGATGCTCGACACGAAACAGTCCTGGGACGACCTCATCCGACTTCACGCTCCCGACGCCAAGACCCGGGACGCGATTCTGCACAACCCGCTCTATCAGAACATCACCGGAAAGTTCATCCAGAGCCATGACTACGTGGCGATGGAGCGCCTCTACGAGATCCACTCCTCGGGCCGCTACGACCTGGTCATCGTGGACACTCCACCGACCCGCAACGCGCTGGACTTTCTGGATGCCCCTGAACGGATGGCCGACTTCTTCTCCTCCCGGCTGCTCCGATGGCTCATCGCCCCGTACCGGTCCAGGATGGTCGGCTTTGCCTCGAAGCCCTTCTACATGGTTGCTGACCGCATTCTCGGAACGCAGTTCCTGGAGGACATCGCCGAGTTCTTCATCCTGTTCCAGACCATGTACGACGGGTTCGTAGAACGCGCCGATGCGGTGACGACCCTGATGGCCAGTCCCAGCACCTCGTTCGTGGTGGTTTCGACACTCGAGGTCTCACCGTCCAGGGAAGCTGAATTCTTCCTCGAGCTCTTGACCAAGCGCGGCTACCACGTCGGTGCGCTGGTGCTCAACAAAGTCCTTCCCGAGTACTTCCAGAGTGCCGAGGGCGCCGACTCCGCCCTGCTTCTCAAACGCGATGCGTCGTCGCTGGCAGAGCGGGTCGCCCCACTCATGGAGTCTGGCGAGCCGGCAGACTTGGAGCCCCGCTTGGAGCACATGCTCAGCGAGATCGGCTCCAGTTTCCTGAACTACCAGGTCGTCGCCAGACGCGAAGAGGAGCAACGCGAGCAACTTGGTCGGGCAGCGGCTCTGACCAGGTCTGTTCCGTATTTTGAAGATGACATCCACTCGATCGAAGGTCTGCTGGCGCTTGGTGGCAAGATCTGGAAATGAACGGGTCCGAACATCCCCGCACCAGATACCCCAAACCTGATTTCGGGCATCCTGACTACGACGCCCCGGACGCCGTCGACGAGGAAGATGACGACAGGGACTTCACCGCCGAACACGTCGGACTGGTGGTGCCTCCGGTAGAGGCGGACGCCGCCAGGCATCTAAAGCGTCTGGTCGCCAGTTGGGGAATGCTCGCGGACCTTTCGTTCTCGGACCTGTTGTTGTATGTGCCGATTCCAACGGATGTCGGCGAGGCGTCCCGGTTCCTGGTTGTCAACCAGGTGCGGCCAAACACGGGACAGACCCTGTTTCCCGATGACGTGGTGGGACGCAGCCGTGACGAGACCCAGCGTCCCGCTGTTGCCGAAGCGGCGCGCACCGGCCGGATGGTCGAGACCGAGGTCGAGTCCGCCGAATCCGTCGAGCGCATCAGGGTCACCGCTATGCCGGTGGCGTTCCAGGGCAAGGTCGTGGCCGTGGTCGCCCGCGAGTCCAGCGTTTGGCTGACCCGACCCCTCGGCGAACTCGAACTCGTCTATCTAGAGACGTTCGACCGCCTGGCGAACATGATCGTGGCCGGAGAGTTTCCCTTCGCCGACGAGGAGGTTCTCTCTGCAGGCGGACCAAGGGTCGGCGACGGCTCGATCGTTCTCGACGACATGGGACGAATCAACTTCGGGTCCCCGAACGCAATTTCTGCGTTGCGGCGCCTGGGGGTGACTGGTCGGATCGAACAACAGACGCTTGCCGATCTGGGTGCCGAGTCGTCGGCCACCTATCGGGCGTTCTTCAGCGGGCGCCCTGCGGCCGAGGAGGTAGAACGCGACGACGCCTGTGTGGTTCTGCGCTGCATCCCGTTGATCAACGATGGTCGGGTCGATGGCGCCCTGATGCTCATCCATGACATTTCCGAGCTTCGGAGCCGTGACCGGCTACTCGTGTCCAAGGACGCGACGATCAAAGAGATCCATCACCGGGTCAAGAACAACCTCCAGACCATCTCGTCGTTGCTCCGTCTGCAGGGCAGGAGGCTGACCGAGCCATCGGCCAAGGCGGCGATTGAGGAGTCGGTCAGGAGGATTCGCTCAATAGCACTGGTCCACGAGGTGCTGTCGCGCGAGGACGGCGACGAGGTCGAGTTGGCGGAGATCCTCCGGCCGCTGTCGCGAATGGTCGAAGAGGGCCTCACCTCGCCGGAGCGACCGCTCCGAGTCCTGATCTCGGGCGATGCTGGCAAGCTGCCCTCGCCCGTGGCGACATCGCTCGCCGTCGTGCTCGCAGAACTGCTCCAGAACGTGGTGGACCACGCCTACCCGCCGGAACAGAGCGCCAACCCCGCCGAAGTGCGGGTAGATCTGGCAAAGCGGGTCGGCTCCATCGACATCGCCGTTTCGGACGACGGAGTCGGCATGGACGCGACCTCCGACAAGTCCGGTTCGGCCAGTCTGGGCCTATCGATCGTGACCGGGTTGGTCTCGGAATTGGGTGGGACGATCAGCTTTGGACCCACCAGGGTTTTCACCGACGCTGGAACTGGTCCGACCCCTGACTCTGCTCCGAAGGGGCCCGGCACCAGGGTCAAGTTGACTGTTCCGGTGACACTGAGCCCTGACGCGGTTCGGCCCCCCGGTGCGGGAGGCCGAACTGTATGACTCGAACTGTATGAATCGGGTGAGCTTGGCTCAGGACGCCGCAGCGGCCCGGCGCTGCTGCGCCACCCATGCCCGGCGGAGCTTGCGACGCTCCTCTTCAGAGGTTCCGCCCCAAACGCCGGAGTCCTGGTTCGTGGTGAGCGCAAATTCCAGACACTCGGTCTTGGCGTCGCAGGTCTCGCATACAGCCTTTGCCGCTGCAATCTGCTCAAGCGCCGGCCCGGTGGTGCCCACTGGGAAGAACAGATCCGGGTCGGTGTCCCGACACGAGGAATTCGCTCTCCAGCTGTCAGTAGCGGTATTCAGGCTTCGGCTCGAGGTCAGCGCCACGATTCCTCCGGGGTTGTTGGGACGCGAAGAGAGCCGCGTCCGATACTCGAATGGGATTGGGGGGATTCTCCGTTCGAATTCCGAGTTCCCCGCATTCCCTCGGCGGCTGCCCTTCGGTGCTGAACACCGGTTGGATCAACTCATCAGGAGAGAGTCTGCTGGAGACTTGTGAATCCGTGAACAAAGTCCACGCTACCGCCGGTGGATTCCCGAGTAAAGGAAAAGTTTCGAGAAGATGATGAAAAAGCAAATCGTGGGCATTTGTGCTCATCGCGGCGCCTCCTGGAACCAGCCGGAGAACACAGCAGCCGCCTTCCTGGCAGCCAAGGAGGAAGGGGCCGACTGGGTCGAATTGGACGTTCGCCTCAACCGTTCGGGCGACCTGATCGTCCACCACGACGCGGCGTTCACCGACGGCAGGGGAGTGTGGGCGACACCCTCAGATGCCACTCCTGACGGGGTTCTGACGCTTTCGGAGGCGCTCGATGCTTGTTTGGGACTGGGCGTCAACATCGAGATCAAGAATTCCCCGGGTGATCTGGGTGACGCCGAAGTCGCAGGTGACGGTGCGGTTCCCCACGACCTGGTGGTCGCCGACATGGTCGTCGACCTTGTCGCGTCGAGGCGCTCGGCCCATCCCGGTGGAGCGTCAGAAGTCACATCCGGGGCGAGCGGATCTGTGGGGCAACCGATCCTCGTTTCGAGCTTCGACGAGGCGACCCTCGCCCGGATCCGATCGCTGTCGACCGACATGGCCCTCGGCTACCTGGTCTTCGATCTCAACACTGATCCTCATCTACCCGAGAGAGCTGCTGATTCGGGCTACAACGCCCTAAATCCGTGGGAGCCCTTTGTAGACGGGGCGCTCATGGAACGCTGCGCGAACCTCGGCCTCCAAGTGAACCCCTGGACGGTCGATGATCCGACCAGGATTCGCCAGCTGGCGGCTCTGGGTGTCGACAGCATCATCACCAACCGACCCCGGGCCGCTCGAGAGGCGTTGTCCATCCGCTGAGTTGTTACCAACGGGTAACGCGCGGCATGCTCTGAGTATGAACGTCGTCGTTTGCGTGAAGCAGATCCCGGACCCGGCCGACCCGGGTGCGCTGGATCCCCAGACCAAGACCCTCAAGCGTGATGGGAAGCTCATTCTGGACGAGTCCGACAGCTACGGCGTCGAAATGGCTCTCCAGCTCGTCGACACCGCTGGTGGCGGCGAGGTGACCCTCGTGTCGATGGCTCCCAACGGTGAAGTGAGCGGACTCCGCACCGCGCTCGCCATGGGTGCCGCCAAGGCAGTGCTCGTCAGCGACGACGCCCTCGCTGGTTCCGACGCACTCGGAACCTCGAAGGTGCTCGCCAAGGCGATCGAGCGTGCAGGCTCGGCTGACCTCATCCTGACCGCTACTGAATCCTCCGACGGTTACACCGGCGTCGTGCCGGAGCAGATCGCAGAGCTGCTGCAGCTCCCGTCCGTAACCTTCGCCAAGGAAATCACCGTCGATGGCAGCACCGTCAAGGTGCAGCGCCAGACCGAAGCCGGATACGACGAGGTGGAGTGCCCACTCCCCGCCGTGGTCTCAGTGACCGCCGGCGTGGTCGAGCCCCGCTACCCCTCGTTCAAGGGCATCATGGCCGCCAAGTCCAAGCCGGTTGATCAGGTGACGATCGCCGATCTCGGGATCGACGCAGGCAGCGTCGGATGGGCCGGCGCCGGTCAGGAGATAATCGAAGTCGCCCAGGCCGAGGCCCGCGAGGCCGGAACCGTCATCGAAGACGATGGTGAAGCCTTCCAGAAGATCGTCGACTTCCTCGGCGACCTCAAGGTCATCTGAGTCCAACACCGGAACGAAAGAGAATCACATGGGAATTTCCAAGATCTGGGTGTTGGCAGACGCCACTGAAGGCAAGGTCGCCAACACGACACTCGAGATTCTGGCCAAGGCCCGCCAGCTCGGCGACACGGTCGAGGTAGTGAGCAC
>JBATWQ010000096.1:0-4187 GCA_049672765.1 Microthrixaceae bacterium
GTCCAGACGGGCAGCCCCCGACTTCGTGCCCCGACCGATGCCCTGCTCGTCATCTTCATGGTGACCGGCTGGGTCCTCCTGACCAAGATTCTCCGACCCGCCGATAGGCTCAAACGGTGACAAACCCTGCGTTTTCGCTGACGGCGGTGGTAAACGAATTTCCTGCGCCATCCCAAACCTTCATACAACGTAAGTTGCTCGGGTTGAGCGAAGCGGGCGTGGATGTGTCCGTCGCCGCGTCCCACTTCACGGGTGCGGTCGATCACTCTCCGTTGCGGGCCCTGCCGTTGACACCTTGGCGCGACTACCGCCGGGCGCTCGACCGGTCCAACCGTCGGTCGTTGCTCGCATCGGCGCGGTCGGCGCTGAACGATCCCGGAGACGCCGGGGAAGCCCGGCTCACAGCGAAGGAACGGGTCCTTTTCGCGCCTCTGCTTTCGACCGGGTCCGACGTGATCCATTTCGAGTTTTCGGGAATCGCCGTCACATATCGACGTGCGCTGCCACACCTCCGGCCCGCCAAGATCGCCATCAGTTGCCGCGGAGCCGCTGAACAGATCGTGCCCCTCAGGGACCCGACGCGCGGCCCGCAGCTCCGGGAGGTGTTCGAGCAGGTGGATCTCATCCACTGCGTCTCGGACGACATCCGCCGAACTGTCGAGGACCTGGGAGCCCCCTCGGACCGGATTCTCGTAAACCGTCCAGCAGTACCCGTCGAGTCATTCACCGAGCTCGCACGACGGCGCGAACCTGCTGACGGCCACACCGGACTCAGGGTGCTTTCGATCGGTCGTCTGCACTGGAAGAAGGGTTTCGACGATTCGCTGAGGGCGATCAGTTCGCTCAATTACGGCCCGCTCGACATCGAGTACCGGATTGCAGGCGAAGGAGTCGAGCGGGAGAAGCTCTCCTTCCTCATCGATGAGTATGGGCTCGGAGGTAGAGCCACGCTGCTCGGTACCTGCACCCAGGACCAGATCCGCGAGCAATTGACCTGGGCCGATGTGCTCCTGCTTCCCAGTCTGAGCGAGGGGATCTCAAACGCTGTGCTCGAAGCGATGTCGTCCGGACTGCCGGTCATCTCGACCAACTGTGGCGGCATGGGCGAAGTCATCGACGATGGAATCGACGGCTACCTAGTCGGGGTGGGTGACATACACGCAATGGCGGAGCGCCTGTCGGCCCTCGGATCTGATCCTGATCTGCGAGGCAGGCTGGGTGCCGCTGCGATGAAGAGGGCGGGGTTGGAGTTCGATGTCAGCCGACAGATCCGGCTGTTCATCGAGGCTTACCGGGGCATGCTCCCGAGCTGAGCAACAGCGTCGACCAGACGGCGTGACGACTTGCCGTCGTCCCAGGTCAATACCGACGAGATCATTTCTCGACGTTGGTTGGCAAGGCGATCCGGGTTCTGGAGACCGTCCCGGATGGCGGCGATGAGTTCGGACTCGTCCCCTGCGCAGGTAAGGCCACCGGAGCGTGCGATCGGCAGCCAGTGCTCCTGTTGGTAGAACGTTCTGATTCGACGTTGCGTCTCGTCGTCAGCCCCCGGCACGAAGGTTGGCCCGACCTGGGGTTTGTCGAACATCGCACCGTCGAGGGTCATCGATGAACACACGTTCACATGAACCGCGCTGTGTGCGAGTGACGACATCTGGTTGGTGAGGTCCTCCTCCGAGGGCCAGGCCTGGAATGCCGTGCTGCCCGGAGGCCAGGGATCGACGACCCGACTGTTTTTGAGCCGCCTGCCGAGTTCGTGCCATGGCTCCGGCCTGTCGTTGGGATGTCGTCGGACCACCAGAACGGGTGATCCCGGCAGCTGCCCGCCGGAAATCGCCTTATCGATACACTCGACGAGCTTCGCCTCACCGGGAACGAGAGAACTCGGTCCCGCCCCGTAAAGGATGGCGGGCTGACCGTCGTCGATTTCGAGACCCTTGCGCCAGCGCGCCACGTCCATCACCAGTTCGGGACGGCGATGCAGGTCGAACTGCGGCGCTCCTATGACTTCTACACGGTCTGGGGTCAGGTCCGGGTATGACCGGAGCACCTCGTCGGCGTTGAACGAGTTCCAGACCAGAACGCGATCGCTGCGCTCGAGCCACCTGGCCCGGGTCGTGGGATTGTCGAACGATATGACAGAGGTGACCGACGGAATCCCCGAGCGGCGCGCTGCCCACAGCAGCAAGCCTTCCTGATCGTGGTAGGGGGCGACCGACAGCACGGCTGCGATGCGGTTGGCGCGCAGGAACTCGCTGAAGTCCGACACGTTCGAGCCCGCGCGGACCATCGAGGGCTCCGCCGCCTCGACCGCCTCCATGCCACCGGGTCGCCGTACCTGCAGCTGGTCGATGGCGTTCCGAAGACCAGCAATCCCCCGAAGCTTCAGGCTCTTCTGGGTGTCGCGGGGATTCTGTCGCTGGATGGTCGATGTGACGCTGTTCAGGCGGCGTTGATGGACCAGGGCCAGGCGACGGCGGTACATGCGGTAGTCGTGGTTCAGTAGTGGATCCGGAAGCCGGATGACCTCGTGACCGCGCTCTTCGAGTAGCGCCGTCAACTGGGGATCGTCCCAGCCCAGACCCACCACGGGGGCGCACACATCCTTCAAATTGTCGAGAATCCCGGTCGGCAACAGGTAGCGAACGCTGAACCCGTAGGTGACGGGAACCAGCAGGCGTTCCGTCTGGTGCATCGGTTCACTCTATCGGGCAACGAATCGTTCGCTTCTCTGTAGTCTCAGCGGCTGTGACCGTATACACACGCATAGGTATGGGCCTGGGAAACCAGATGTTCCAGTACGCCGCCGGGCTGGCACTGTCCACCGCTCTGGGGCGGGATTTGGTTGTCGATCTCGCCATGTTCGGGGGCGAAGATTCCTATGGCGGCGAAACACCCAGAAAGTACGAGCTGAAAAATGTGTTCGGTATCGAGGCACGGCAGGCATCAAGGGAGGAACATCTTTCGTTCTCCTACAGCCAGCCGGTCAGGCGGGCCTGGAACAAGCTCTACTACCGGCGCAACCCTCTGTTGCAGGGACTCCCCTACGAACAGCCCCTTGCAGTCACCCAGACCTACCGCGTGTTCAATCTGGTCAAGCCCGCCCATCGGCTAACCACCTACTACGAGCCCCACTACCACCATGACAGGCATTTCACCGCAGCCAGCGAGAACCCGGTCTATCTGATCGGCCACTGGCAGAGTTGGCGCTACTCGAACGAGATCGTGGACCAACTGCGTCAGATATTCCGTGTGAGGCCCGAACTGATCGGATCGGTCACGGACCTGGCGTCGGCGATGCGTTCGACCGATTCGGTGGGTCTGCACGTCCGGATGACCGACCGCACTTCCAAGGACCACTACAAGAAGCTGTTCGGGGGGCTGGGCGCCGGGTACTACGAGGCCGCCATCAAGCACTTGGAGCGGACCCATCACGACCTCAAGATCTATCTGTTCTCCGATGACCCCGAGGCCGCAAGAGACCTCCTACCGCGCTCTCTGGATGCAACCGTCGTATCGGGCGACATCACCAGTTCCTCTGCCGAGGACCTGCACCTGATGATGCAGTGTCGCCACAACGTGATTGCCAACAGCTCCTTCAGTTGGTGGGCGGCTCATTTGAACACCAACGACGGACATACGGTAATTGCACCCTCCGGCTGGTACGCGACGCGCCGCTACAACACCCGCGACCTGTATCCGCCGTCCTGGATCACTATCCCGAACCACTACTGACCCGGCCGACCGGACTGCCGGCCGGGTGGGTGAGTCACAGCTAGGGCTGGTCCAGCCACGGAGAGGGTCCCGGTTCTTCGGGAATCAGGCCGAAGTTGCGGAACCCCAATCGGCGTATCGCAAACGTTCCCTTACATCGGATCCATTCCAGCGCTTCCTTGGAAGCTCTGCCGAATCTCCCCAACAACATCGACCAACCGTTCCTGTGCGAGCCGTCCCACTGCGGGTACTCCTTCCGGCGCTGATCGAGATAGTCGTCAGAGATGTTTCCGGTTCGCAACGATGTGAGGTTGCGTCGGACGTAGTCGGGGGAGTTATCGGGGGTCAGTTGGACCCGGGCCAGGAGATCTCTGTCCGAGTCCGTGACCAGAACCCCGCGAGAACGTGCCACAACCCGATGGTTGCACCGGAGGGCGCACCCCAGGTCTTCGACCGTGTAGCCGGAGTGCGAC
>JBATWQ010000097.1:0-2305 GCA_049672765.1 Microthrixaceae bacterium
GGATGATCACTGACCTGAGCCCGGACCTGGCCGAGCGGGCGCTCGTCTCCCTCCGCGCTGAAGTGCTGCGACGTGAGAAGATCCTGGCGTCGCTGGGGTTCGTGGACCTGGACGAGGCTTTCGCTGCGTCCGCCGGCGGTGCATCGCCGGACGCCCCGGTTCCGCCTTCGCTCGTCGTTGTAGTGGACGAGTTCGCTACCCTCGCCCGTGAGCTCCCCGACTTCGTGGACGGACTCGTCGACATAGCCCAGCGGGGTCGGAGTCTCGGCATCCACCTGATCCTGGCGACGCAGCGACCTGCCGGAGTGGTCACCGATTCGATCCGGGCCAACACGTCACTGCGCGTTGCGCTTCGCGTCGCAGACCCCGACGACAGCACCGACGTCGTTGACTCACCGGACGCCGCGGAGCTACCACGCACCTCACCTGGGCGGGCTCTGGTTCGCATCGGGTCCTCACGATCGGTTCAGGTGCAGTTCGCCTATTCGGCGTCGCCGTCGGAGCGACCCCCGCGCGTCTCTTCCGCCACTCTGGGGCCGGGTCCGATAGCTGCCCAGATAAGTGGTAACGCTTCGACAGGCGGCCAACCGGGCCCGCTTGGCGGACCACCGACCGGGTCTACCGAGCTATCCATGGCGATCGCAACCGCGCGAGCAGCGGCCGTGGCCAACGCTTCGCCTCCACCGGTACGGCCCTGGGTCCCACCGCTACCCGAGGTGGTGCAATTCGGTGGACTCGCCGGTTGCGAGGGACTCCATGGGGGCGACTCGTTCGCAATAGGTTTGGTCGATCGGCCATCACGACAGAGCGTCGATCCTCTCGTCGTTGACTTGTCAGCGTCCGGAGGAGTGCTGGTGATCGGCGCAGGGGGCTCGGGAAGGTCGAGCACCCTGGCGACCATCGGCTGCTCGTCCGAGACAGAGGTCCACCTGGTCGGCGCGCAGCGCGGCGTATTTGCTGCCAGCTCCGAGCTGGAGTGGCTGGGCGATGCGATCGACCCGACAGATGCCGAGCGGACACTGAGGCTGCTCCGCTCAGCGGTTGCACAGATCGCCGAGCACCAGAAGACGGGCGAAGCGCTTCCCGAAGCCGGCCTCGGGGAACAAGGCAGACCCGGGCGGCGCCTCATCCTCATCGACGACTATTCGGCCTTCGAGGAAGTCCACGAAAGGATCAACCGGGGGGAGGCCCTCAATCTTGTGAATCGGATCGTACGGGAGGGCCGCTCGGCCGGTGTTCACATCGCAATTTCGGCCCATCGGCGAATCGAGGTTCCACCGGCACTCGCGTCGGGCCTGGGTATGCACATCCTGCTCCGATGCGCGACCGAGGACGACGCCTCGATGCTCGGCCTGGACGTGGCCGCAGCGTCGAAGGACGTTCCTCCCGGTCGCGGTTACGTCAACGGCGAACTCGTCCAAATAGCCCTACCTCGGTCGGGTCCGGACGGGCTCGCACGCCCGACCGTCGCGTCACGCATCGCGGCGCTACCAGGGCGCGTTGAACTCGCTCATCTGCTGGATGCCCTCGGCGTCTCCGGCCCCAACGAACGCCCCGACGAACTTGGAGCCAAACAGCCTGGAAGCGCAGAGCAGGGCGTCATCTGGAAATCGCTCTTGGTCGGCCTGAACTGTGATGACCTGACTCCTGCCCGATTGGATCTGGAGCACTCGCACCTGGTGGTGGCCGGCCCTCGTCGGAGCGGTCGCACCGCGACTCTCGACATGCTGGCCTCTACCCTCGAGGCCTCGGCCCGACGAGTGGCACCGACACCGGAGAGCACAGCACTGGGGTGCCCAGCGCCGACCACTTCAGGGGCGCGAATCGAGCCCCTGACAATTCGAGCGACTGGCACGTTCTTGTTGAGCGCCCGAGCCGTGCAACGGGCAGGCAGTTGGACCGGAGTGCTGGATGCTTCGGATTCTCGCAACCTGGTGGATATCGACGGCGACTCCGGACAGCGTCTCACCGAACTGCGGTCGTTCTTCTCGACGGTTTCGACGAGCGCTCTCGGGGGAACACCGACACTTCTTGCCGTCGACGACTTCCCCGACCTGCTCGAGTCGCCACTTGAAAGCGCGGTCGAATCGGGCCTCGCAGACCTGGTGGAGCTATCCGAACGGGCCCCGCTCCGCATCGTGCTCAGCGGTGAGGTCGAGGCCATCAGCCGTTCCTACAGCAACACGCTCACCCGGGTGCGAGCCGGGCGGACCGCCATCCTGATCCAGCCTGATCCAGATGTTCACGGCTCCATTGCCCACTGTGACATCCCCCGCCGCGACGAGCTCACCCCGACAGCGGGACG
>JBATWQ010000098.1:0-7532 GCA_049672765.1 Microthrixaceae bacterium
GTGGTTTCACAGGACTCGGAGGTCAACGCCAGGAAGTTCTTCGCCGACAACGGCGGATCCTGGCCGGCGATAGGCGGCGACACGGGGCCTATTTCGTTGGACTTCGGGCTGAAGAAGCTGCCCGAGTCGTTCCTGATCGACCCGTCGGGCGTGGTTGTCGTCAAGTACGCGGGGCCTGTGACCTACAAAGAGGTCGTCGGCCAGATCGAGAAGCTGACCAACTCGGGTGGGGCGAATGACTCACAGAAGGGTGGATCATGAGCCAACACGCTTCACACGCGGTCGCCCCCGCAAAGCCGTCCAGGATTAGTGGTCACGGTCAGCGTCGACGGTGGATCTGGTGGGGTCTCATGGCGGCCATCGCATTGGCGCTCGTGGTGTCATCGGCCGGCTCACCCCCAACCGAGGGTGTCAGCCAGAACCGGCTGTTCAACATCGCATCCCAGATCAAGTGCGTCGAGTGCGTGGGGGAGTCGGTGGCGAGTTCATCGGCGCCGGTGGCGGTGCAGTTCCGACAGGAAATCACCGAACAGATGGGCGAGGGCAAGACGAACGACGAGATCCTCAACTTCTTCGCCTCCCGCTACGACAACATTCTGCTGACTCCTCCATCGAGCGGAGTCGGGGCGCTGGTCTGGGTAATCCCCGTCGTCGCCGTCTTCGCCGCAATGCTCTTTCTGGGTATGGCCTTCCGGAACTGGCGACTGGATCGGTCTGAACGTGTAGCCAGCGTCGAGGACGAGGACCTGGTTGCGGCAGCGCTCGACCCGTCGCACGTCTCCCAGGAACGCCCTCTCCCCGATGTGGCTCACGACGCAGAGGCCGATGTGGCTCACGACGCAGAGGCCGACGCGGCTCACGAGGAGCAGAAGGAATCGGCCGGTGGCTGAAGGTACTTCTCATTCTCGTCGCGTCGATCTAGATGAGCTTGCCCGCCTCGAGGAACAACGCGACCACCTACTGGGGTCACTCAGGGACATCGAGAAGGAACACGCCGTCGGCGACATGGACGATGTCGACTACCAGGCGCTGAAGGACGACTACACGGTACGGGCGGCAGACGTCCTACGTGCCCTCGACGCCGGCGTGTCGACCCTCGACCAGGCCCGCAGGCCGAGAATGGGCCGGGCCCGCGCGGCGGTGATTTTCGTCGGCATCCTCGGTTTCGCAGTCGTCGCCGGAATTACTGTCGCGAAGACGTCTGGTCAGCGCGGCGACAACGCCATTACGGGATCCGCCGGACCGCTTCGGGAGCAACTTGCGACCTGTCAGCCCCTGTCGTTCCAGGAGCCCGACAAGGGAATCAAGTGCTACGCGACGATTTTGGAGAAGGCCCCCGACAACCTTGAGGCCCTCACGTATCAGGGGTGGGCGGAGGTCCGTGCCGAACGGGTCGACGAAGCGAAGAAGAACTTCGACCGCGTGGTCGCACTCGACCCCGACTATCCGGACGTCAGGGTATTCCGGGCAGTCGTAGCGACCCGCCAGGGAGACTTCGCAGCGGCCGCGGCCGAGGTCTCGAAGTTCTACGCCAACGACCCCGGCCCGATGGCCATACAGGTTCTCCAGTCGCAGGGGCTCGAGCAGAAGATCTTCTTCGGAGCGATGAGCCCGGCGACGACCGCCTGTTGGAAGGCGGCAGCAGCCGAGAGCGAAGGCAAGAAGCAGCTGGATTCGGCTTTCTACGGGACGCTGGGTTCCTGCCTAGACGTGGTGCTAACGGCAACGCCGGGCGACACCGACGCACTCGTTTCAAAGGCCTTTTCCCTTGTCGGGGCAGAGAAGCCGGACCCGAACAAGGCCATGGAACTTCTCGACAAGGCCATCGGGTTCGAATCCGAAAACACGAATGCCTTGTTGATGCGGGCGTCGCTCAGGACCGCGTCTGGCGACACCGAAGGGGCGCGGTCAGACCTTGCAGCCCTGAAAGGGCATGATCGTCCGACCATCTCGTTCCTGACAGGTGGACCCGAGCAGGTCGAAGCCGTCCTGGATCAACCCGTCCCGGATCAACCCGTCCCGACATCCACCGTCCCGGGTGCGACGTCACCTGACCCGACGGCACCGGCGGTGCCCAACCGTTCAGGCGGCTGATCCGCCTCAGTTCGTGATCGAGCTGACGTAGGTGTAGTCGACTCCGGGTGAGGTGAAGCGGAAGTAGGAGTTGGACGGGGTGATGGTCCCGACCTTGATCTGCAGGCTCGACGGAAGTCCGTCGACGGGAATGAAGCCCTGGTCGAGGCCGGGGGCGAACAATCCGCCGATGGAGAGCCCGGTGTTGATCAGGTCGGTGAGCGCTCCCGAAGTGGGCAGCAGAATCTGGGCAGCAACTCCGACGATGTCGTCAGGATCTCCCAGACCTTCGATAACCGTTCCGACCAGACTTGCGGCCGCCTGGAGGAAGTTGCCCAGGTTGTCGACGATCAGGTTGATCAGATCCTCGGTGGTCGGCGGGACATCCGAGCGTGCAATCAGGAGTTCCATGGCGTCCTTGACCGTGCCCGAGAGTGCTGCCCGGAGAGCATCGCTGAGGGCGCAGCTCTGGAAGACACCGTCGCGTTCCGCGACGAAGGTGAGCGTCCCGATGATTTCAAGAGGAGCAGTGTCGAGGGCTACGTCACCAAGGTCTAGGCGCTGGACGTCGCCGAGGTTGATGTCGGCCGAGCCTGCCGGAACGGTGATGGTCGTGCCCGAGGGGGCCGCATCTTGCGCCGGGAGCTTTCCGCTGTAGCACTGCGACGCGAAGGTCGTCGAAGCCGAGTTCTCTACACCGAGCTTGGCGCGGAACCCGAGCTGCATCACGTACGGTTCGTCACCGGCGTCGAAGTCCTCCTGATGATGGACGGTTATGGAACTGGGCGACACCTTCCAATTGGTGGGGGGCGGCCCGCCGGGGCTACACGCAGCGGCCAACAGGCCGGCCATGATCGCAAACACGGCCAGGGCTGATTTACGCGTTGACAAAATTCTGTTCATTGGATTCCCCCACTGGCCACTGGATCTCCAACGACCAACTCGCGACCTGATCGACCTTAGCTGTCCCGAATGTCCAGGGACCGGAAAAGTTCGTCAGGAAGCAGGTCAGGGCCGGACGACTATGTAGGAGCCCGACTCGAATCGTTCGCCGTCCCAACCATCGAGTTCCCAGACCGATCCCTTGGAGAACCCGGACTTCCCGTGGATCCTCATTCCGCGCAGTTGAAGGCGTCGAACCAGGTCGGGAATGACGTCACCGTGGCTGCACAGAACCACATCCCGGCCCGAACCGATGCTCGCATCGGACGACGCGCTCAGAGTTTTCCAGGCCTCGTCCACGTCGGTCGATTCGGCGAGGCGGTCGTCGGCTTCGATCACCAGGCCCAGTGCCTCACCCAGGGGAGCGACGGTCTGGGTGCAGCGGAGGTAGGGGCTGGAAACGATGCGGGAGATCGGCTTCTGGGCCAACCAGTCGGACAACAACTGGGCCTGTGCCCTACCGGTTTCATCGAGAGCGCGATCCGAGTCGCGGCTGTCGGCCGGATTTCGCGTCCCGGCGCTCCCATGTCTGACCAGATAGACCGTCACGTCACCTACTCAGCTCGCGAAGTCCCGCGAGAACCACTGGAAGAGAATCGAGGAGGTGATCGACATCGCCGTCGGAGGACGAATGGCCGAATGAGATGCGCAGCGAGCGGTGGGCGTCGGCGCCCATGGCCTCGAGCACCGGAGATGGTTCCAGCGATTCGGTGCTGCAGGAACTACCGGAGTGGACGGCCACTCCCCGCTGGTCCAGCCCCAGGAGAACGGGCTGCGGTTCGATGTCATCGATCCCCAGACAGACGATGTGGGGCAGGCGGTTGATCGTGTCGCCGTAAACGCGGATCCCCGGAGCGCCGTCGGCCCACTCGATGACGCGGTCGCTCAACCTGCGCGACTGTTCGGCCTCACCTGCCAAGGTGGCTCCGAGCTCCTCTGCCGCGGCACCCATCCCGAGGATGTTGGGCACGTTCTCCATGCCGGCCCGACGGGCACGTTCCTGGTCGCCTCCCAACAAGAGGGGAGCCATCCTGAGCCCGCGCCGAACCAGTAGGGCCCCGGTTCCCGGAGGACCTCCGAACTTGTGGCCCGAGACGGACATCAGGTCTGCTCCGAGGTCGACGAAATTGATAGGCATACGCCCGGCCGCCTGGGCGGCGTCGACGTGGACGATAACCCCCGCCTCCCGGCATCGCGACACGATCTCGGCCACGGGCTGCAGGGTCCCGACCTCGTGGTTGCCCCACTGGATGTGCACCAGGCAGGTGTCGTCGCGTACTGCCGTCATCAGCTCGTCCGGATTCACCCGGCCGAATTGGTCTACGCCCACTTCGGTGTAGCTCGCACCGGTGACCCAGGACCTGGCGGCGGACTCACGGACGGCTGAATGTTCGACGGCGCTGAACACGACGTGGCGGCGCTCGGGGAACTTGTTCAGAGCGCCCCAACAGGCCATCGCGATGGCCTCTGTGGCACCCGAGGTGAACACAACCGCGCGGGGGCGTGCGCCGAGGAGGGCGGCGAGCTGCACTCTCGCGTTCTCGAGCGCGACACGGGACTCCATCCCTTCGGCGTGGATGCGGCCCGGGTCTCCTGAGGTGCTGCGGAGCCAGCGGACCATTTGATCCACAGAGACGGCTCTGGTGGGCGACGTGGACGCGTGGTCCAGATAGGCGCGCATTGTCAGGTTGCTACTCGGCCTTGGCTCTAATGGGCCCGGTCGACCGGGGACCGGCCTTGCCTCCGTCGACCGGCGATGTGCTCGTGAAGACGGTTACACAGTGGTCGCCGCCGGTTTCTGTGGCGGTCGAGAGTGCGACGTGGGTTTCGCTGTGGAGGGTGTCCATCAGACCCTTCGCCATTCCCCGGTCGAGGGCACAGATGACCGGATGCTCCACCGCCAGATCCCCGAAGGGACAGTGCTCGGTTATCAGCTTGAGGGAATTCCCCTGGACCTCGGCGTGTGCGCCGAAGCCGTGTGACGACAGCGCATCCGCGATGGCGTGCAGCGCGGAGCGGAACGACCGTGCGGACTGCTCACCCATGGACGCAGCCATCGAAGTTCCGTATTCGATGCCCACCTGCTCAGCCATGGCGGTCGACCGTTCCAGACCGAGCTCCTCGAAGGAGCGCCCCAACAGCTTCATGAGCAGGTCGTCCTGGCGGACCGGCACGTTGATGGCCATGTTCTGCTCGCGTGCCCTGTAGCGCTTCGAAGGTCGACCAGCTGCGCCGGCGGGCCTGTCCGTCGATATCTCGAGGTAGCCACCTGCACACAGCTTGTCGAGGTGGTGCCTTGCGACGTTGGCGTGCAGTGCGAAATGGTCGGCCACCTCGGATGCGGTGGCACCCGGCTCGGATCCCTGGACGAAAAGGTAGATGTCCCGCCTGGTCGGATCTCCGAAGGCGCTCGTGATCGCCGTTACAACGGACGCGAACTCCGTTGGATCGAGGGTGTCCACGTGGAACAGCCTAACCCCATGCCCAACGCCGGCATCCCTATGACCGAGGTCACGAAAGAGGGCCGCTTCTTGCCCTTCTGTCCAGCGCTTGGGAAGCTCGCCCCATGCCGATCACCGAACAGGACGTCACAGCAGCACTGAGCAAGGTTCGAGAGCCGGAACTCCACCGGACCCTTGCCGAACTGGGGATGATCCGATCGGTGCGCGTGGACGATTCATCGGTCGGTGTGCTCATAGCGCTGAGCGTCCCCGACAACCCGGTCAAGGACGACATCGAACGCGACGTCCGCACAGCACTGGCGGCGCTGGTGGTCGACCAGAGGGTGGACGTCGAGTTCACCGCTCTGACGGACGAGGAACGCCGGGACCTGCGCATCAAGCTCCACGGCGATCCTGCTGCGACCGCAGGTTCGCAACAGGCCCACGGTCACGCCGAGGGCCGCAGCATTCCCTTCGCCGATCCCGGCTCACGGACCCGGGTACTGCTCATCGCGTCGGGCAAGGGCGGCGTCGGCAAGTCGTCTGTCACGACCAACCTCGCAATTGCGCTGGCCCAGCGCGAAGGCAAGCGCGTCGCCGTCGTCGACGCCGACGTCTGGGGCTTCTCGATCCCGAGGATGCTCGGCGTCGAGCGACCCCCGGTTCTGATCGACCAGATGATCGTTCCGCCGCTTGCCTACGGGGTCAACTGCATCTCGATGGGCTTCTTCGTCGACGAGGACCAACCGGTCATCTGGCGTGGCCCGATGCTCCACAAGGCGTTGGAGCAGTTCCTGACCGACGTCTACTGGGACGAACCCGACTACCTGGTAGTGGACCTTCCCCCCGGAACGGGAGACATCTCGATCTCTCTTGCCCAGTTCCTCCCGCGCGCCGAACTGTACGTGGTCACCACGCCACAGGACGCGGCCCAGAAGGTCGCCCAGCGCGCCGCGTTCATGGCCGAGAAGGTCCGCTTGGACGTGAAGGGCGTCATCGAGAACATGTCTTGGTTCACCGGAGACGACGGCAAGCGTTATGAGATCTTCGGAGCAGGCGGGGGACAGGCGCTCGCGGACAAGATCGGCGTCCCGCTGCTCGGTCAGATCCCCCTGGTTCCGAGGCTTCGCGAGGGCGGGGACCAAGGCTCCCCGATAGTCGCAGTTGATCCGGATTCTGAAGCAGCCCAGGCGTTCGCCAGAATCGCCGAGCAGATCGACGTCGACCTCGCCCCGACCCGGCGCTACAACCCGGCGCTCAAGATTCTCTGAGAAAACGCATGGTGGGGACGGCTAGCGGGACAGATGTTCCCGTGACATAGACGCTGTCTCTGCCGGTCAATACCATGAAGCCTCACCCCGCCGAACTGAACCGGACGAAACGGGGTCAATACATCAGGAGATGACCCAGTGGACGTACGCATCGGCGTGACCTACTCCCCGCGTGAGATCGAGTTGCAATTGGCCGACGACACCGACCGGGACGCCATCAAGGCGCAGGTCGACAAGGTTCTGGGCGATGACGACAAGGTCCTCTGGTTGACCGACCGCAAGGGCCGCGAAGTCGGAGTTCCCTCCGCCCGAATTTCCTTCGTAGAGATCGGCAGCTCGGCCGAGACCCGCGCGATCGGATTCTCAAGCTGAATGGCTCACGGGCTGCTTGATCGGCGCCTCCTCTTCGTCACTGGCAAGGGGGGAGTGGGCAAGACCTCGGTTGCCTCGGCAATCGCGATGCTCGCCGCGGATCAGGGCAAGCGCACCCTCATCTGTGAAGTCGACTCCAAAGGCGACCTGGCCGAGTTTCTCGGAGTCGGGCCACTCAAATTCCAGCCGGTCGAGGTCCGCAAGGGCCTGTTCGCCATGTCCATGGACACCGAGGAGTCGCTCAAGGAATACCTGCGGTTGTTCCTGAAGATCCCGCTGGTTTCGCGACTGGGTGTTCTGGCGTCGACGTTCGATTTCATCGCCAACGCGGCTCCGGGAGTGAAAGAGGTACTGACCGTCGGCAAGCTGACCCACGAGGTTCGTGAACGCAACTACGACCTGGTGGTGGTCGACGCATCCGCCACGGGTCACG
>JBATWQ010000099.1:0-3548 GCA_049672765.1 Microthrixaceae bacterium
GGTCGGCGGTTGAGTCGGTGAAGTGTTCACCGGCGAGAATTACCGCAGCCTGCGAAACCGAGGTCACGTGGTGCGAGATGCGGGTCTCGGTGCGTGCCCGTTTACCGACGCCGACGGCGTGGCGGAAGATCATGTTCATGGAACGCCGTGCGGTGCCCTCGTCACGGGCGATCTCCCACGCGCGGCGGACCTGACCCAGAATCTCGTGCTCGCCGGGGACGGCCGAGTCGAGACCCGCCGAGACCTCGAACAGGTGGCGGATCGCCTGGTCGTCGTACTGCATATAAAGGCTGTCGGCGAACTCGTCCGGGGGCAAGAAGGTCAGATCGCTGAAGAAGTCACGGACCTGGCAGTAGGCCGCATGGAACTTCTCGGCCACCAGGTAGACCTCGGTGCGGTTGCAGGTGGCCAGGACCACCGCTTCGCTGACGTCGGGGGCGTCGTCAAGGGCGTGCAGGAGCTTGGGCAGACGGTCACCCGAAACAACCATCCGCTCGAGCAGCTCAAGTGAAGCTGTCCGGTGGTTCGCACCGATTACCACTACAGACACGCGAGGATTCTCTCCTTCGCTTCAACTAGGCGGCCCGTTCGTACCAGATCAAGGATGCTCCCATCGAAGGCCAAGTGCCAGTCGAGCGGGGATCGGGCGGACGATCCGGCGGTTTCGACACTCTGGGCGGACCCGTAGCCGTGTGTCTGATCGCCTTTTGCACGGAGTTGCTCGCGTACCTCCGCGAGGAGCTCGGCGAACTGCGCCAAGGCGGCTTCGTCCAGACCGAGCAACTGGTCGACCCCCTCGTCGAGACGCTGGGCGACCCACCGGGCAAGCGCCGGGACGGCGTCCGCGGTTCCGGTTCCCGTGGAGACACCCGTGCCCGTGGAGACACCGATTGCGATCGGTCCGCGTCGCACAACCGCCGGGAAGGACAGATCACCCGAGGCAGCATCGTCGGCCCGATTGACCATGATTGCTGCCCGTCGTGCTGCGGCGCCGACCGTCTCGTTGACCGCCTTGTCGTCGGTGGCAGCCACGACCAGCGCGATCCCGCGACTGCGATTGTCACCTGCGTCGACCGGGCGACCGACCCCTGCGGCGGCTTCGCCGTTCAGGTCAGACTCGTCGTCCACTTCAGACTCGGGGTCCACTTCAGACTCGTCGTCCACCTCGGCCCCGATGTCGGCTTCAATGTCAGCCATCTCGGCGTCGATGTCGGCGTCGATGCCGGTATCGATGTCGGTAGCACTGAAGGTACGGAGCTTCAGCTCGACCCGTCCGGTGGACGCCAGTTCTTCCAGTGCGGGTGACGGTGACGGGTCGACTACAACGACCTTGGCGCCGGCGTCCAGCAGCGCCTTGGCCCGACGGGTTCCGACTGTTCCACCGCCCACGACCAGGCATGTGCGTCCTTCGACGCGCAGCTGGACCTGGAGCATTAGTTGGAACTTGCCGCTTCGGCCTCGATCCGTCGCTCCTCGTGGAACGCCAGGATCTGCAACTCGATCGCCACGTCGACGTCTCGGACCAGCACCCCGTGGGGTAGATCCAGAACGGTCGGCGCGAAGTTCAGGATCGAACGGATTCCGGTGGCGATCAGCTGATCCGCAGCGTCCTGGGCAGCTGTTGGCGATGTCGTGATGATGCCGATTGAGATCTCGTGCTCGGCGACGACCTCGGGGAGTTCGTCCTCGTGTCGAATAGTCAGGTCGCCGACCTTCTGTCCGACCTTGGACTCGTCGACGTCCATGATCGCGACGACTGAGAAACCGCGCTCCTTGAAGCCGCCAAATTTGGCTAGCGCGGAGCCCAGATTTCCGGCTCCGACGATGACGCAGGGCCAGTCGTGGGTCATTCCGAGTTCTCGGCGGATCTCGACGAGCAAGTGGTCGACGTCGTAGCCGACTCCCCTTGTCCCGTACGAGCCGAAGTACGACAGATCCTTGCGGACCTTGGCGGCATTGACACCCGCCAGTTCTGCCAATTGCTCCGACGAAGCCTTGACGCGACCCTCGTCCTGAAGTCCGAGCAGGCACCGTTGATACACCGGAAGCCTGGCAATGGTCGCTTCGGGGATTACCCGCCGTCGAGGGGTCGACATCTCCCCACCGTACAGAGCTTGTTCACCAATTCACAAAGTCGGCGGAGCGATGTGCGTCACTTCAGGCGATGTTTGATGATCTTGCCCGTCAGGCCTCGGGGGATCTCGTCGACGAACCAGACCTTGTTGGGGCACTTGTACCCCGGAAGTCGTTCAGCGACGAACGAGATGATGTCGTCCTCTTCCAGTGGAACGTCGGGTCTGGCGACGACGTAGGCCTTGATCGCCTCACCCGTATAGGGGTGGGGAACCCCGACCACCGCGCATGACGCGATGCCCGGGTGCTCGAGCAGGACGGCCTCGACCTCGGCGGGAAAGACGTTGAATCCCGACACGATGATCAGGTCCTTGACCCTGTCGACCAGGAAGAGATATCCGTCGTCGTCGACCACCGCGACGTCGCCGGTATGAAGCCAGCCGTCGGGTGACAACACCGCGTCGGTTGCTTCCTGGTCGTTCCAGTAGCCGGCGAACACGTTCGGACCGCGGACCCAGATCTCACCCGCGTCGCCGACCAGCACGTCATTGCCGCTCTCGTCGACGATACGGACCTCTTCACCGGGGATCGGAATTCCGATCGAGCTGAACGGGGCGTCGGTGCCCTGGGGGCTGGTGACCACCGGCGACGCCTCGGTCAGCCCGTAACCCTCTTCGAGGGTGAGTCCGAACTTCGCTTCGACCGCCTGTGCGACCTCGACGGGCAGTTTCGCCGCACCTGAAACCGCGAGGCGGACACTCGCCATGACTTCGGGACCGACACCCGGTACGCCCACCCAGGCCGCCCACATCGTCGGCGGACCCGAGATGGTCGTCACGCCGTGCTTCTCGATCGATTCGAGTCCCGATACGGGGTCGAAACGCTCCACCAACATCACCGTTGCGCCAACGATCAGCGACATGCCGAGAACCACGTTGAGCCCGAAGATGTGGAACAGCGGCAGGACACCGAAGGACACGTCGTCGGCGAACTGGGTGTCCTCGGCCGAGGCCATCACCTGGCGCAGATTGGCGTACAGGTTGCCGTGGGTCAGCATCGCCGCCCTGGGTGCGCCAGCCGTACCGGAGGTGTAGATGAAGACCGCCAGATCATCGGGGTCCCGCTCGACGATCGGCACGATCTCGTCGGTCGTGACGGATTCCATGGTCATACCGCCGACGGGTTCGAAGCCCGCCCCGATCAGGAACTCGACACTGGGGATGTCCGAAAGGTCGATGCCTTCGACCGCCTTACGTCCGGATGGACCGACGATGACCGCACGGGCGCCGACGGTCGTGATCTCGGAGCGGATTGCGGCGCTGGGACTGGTGGGGTTGAGCGGCACCGCCACCAACCCGGCCCCAAGGGCGGCCAGGTAAGAAACGACGAAATAGCGGTTGTTGCCTGACAGGATCGCCAGACGGTCACCCGGCTCCAGACCGAGGGCGATGAGACCGGAGCGGAGGGAGTCGACC
>JBATWQ010000100.1:0-6314 GCA_049672765.1 Microthrixaceae bacterium
GCTCGGGGGCGCTGATGCCCGCACGGTGGCGGCCGACCTGCTGGCTGCAGGGGTGGTCGTGAACGCCGTTACCCCGAGTGCTTTGCGACTCGCTCCGAGTCTGTTGATCTCGGAGGAAGAAATCGACCACGGGGTAGCCCTGCTCGCCCAGATCCTGGCGTCTCATTCGGGCGCGACAGTCCCGACAGACGCGACAGCCCCGTCGGTCCCGAACGACACGTCGGTTCCGACAGACGCAACAGCCGAGGCATTCCCTACAGAGGAGACGAAGTGACGAGGCACCTTCTGGAGATCGACGACCTGGAGCCTTCCGAGTTGCTCGCAATTCTCGACCTGGCAGAGGAACAGAACCCCCCGAAGGTTCTGGACGGGGAAGGTGCGGTGCTCCTGTTCGAGAAGCCTTCGGCCAGAACCCGGACCTCGATGGAGATGGCGGTGATGCAACTCGGCGGCCATCCAGTGACGCTGCGCAGCGACGAGGTCGGCATCGACACGCGTGAGTCGGCGGAGGACCTGGCCAGGCTCTTCTCGGGTTACGGAGCCCTGATCGGCGCCCGGGTGTTCGAACACGACAAGGTCGAACGGCTCGCCGCCAACAGCTCGGTTCCGGTGGTCAACCTGTTGTCGGACGAGGCCCATCCGGTCCAGGCTCTCGCCGACCTGTTGACCATCCGCCAGGAGTTCCGCGACCTCTCAGATGTCGTGGTCACCTACGTCGGTGACGCAAACAACGTCGCCCGCTCACTCGGCCTGGCATGCGGTTATCTGGGCGTGGGTTTCCGGGTCTCGAATCCGCCGGGTTACGGCTTCGACAATGCGAGCATCGCCCGCCTCGGATCCGCCGGCTGCGAGGTCGAGTTGATCGAGGACCCTGACCTGGCAGTTGACCAGGCCGACGTCATCTACACCGACGCCTGGTATTCGATGGGCCAGGAGGACGAGCAGGTCCAGCGTCGGAAGGACTTCGCGGACTGGCAGGTCAACGAGGCACTGATGTCCAAGACGTCGAACCGGGCCATCTTCATGCATTGCCTTCCCGCCCACCGCAACGACGAGGTAACCGACGGGGTCATGGATGGAGCGTCCAGCCGCGTCTGGCCCCAGGCCCACAATCGGATGCACACCGCCCGCGGGCTCATCCTCTGGCTCCGCTCGCAGGGGAGCGTCGGAGCGTGAGCCCCCGCACCAACAAGGCCCAGCGGCAACATCTGACGGCGAAGCTGCTCGAGGAGCATCAGGTGACGAGCCAGGCGCACCTGGTCGACCTGCTGCGCGGGGTCGGGGTCGAGGTGAACGTCTCGACGGTTTCGCGTGACCTCGAAGAGCTCGGTGCCATCAAGATCCGCATCCCGGGCGGCGAGACCGCCTACGCAATTCCGGAGCTCCCCAAGGAGCAGGTCGCGCCGCAGGACCATCTGCGGCGGGTCCTGGGGGACTGGGTGGTCGAGATCACCAGATCGCGTGACCTCGTCGTGTTGCGGACACCTCCCGGATCGGCTCATGTTGTCGCTTCTGCAATAGACAGAGCGGGAGTCGACGAGGTGATCGGAACCGTTGCGGGTGATGACACACTTCTGTTGATCGCATCCGAGGACAATGGTTCCTCGGTGGCCGCACATATCCATGATCTTGCCGGCCTGACCTGACGGTCCGGGTACCGGTCCAAAGCACGCTAGAAGTCGCATTCAAACCTCGTCGGTCAATTCCAGATTGGCCGGGTCGCCCCAGGGCGAAGATCTACGAACGGAGAAATTTCCATGGCAAACCGAGTGGTCCTGGCCTATTCAGGCGGTCTCGACACTTCTGTCGCAGTCCGCTGGATGATCGAGAACCTGGGCCTTGAGGTCATCTGTCTTTCGGCTGATGTCGGCCAGGAAGGGACCCTCGAAGGCAATCGCGAGAAGGCGCTAGGTGCCGGGGCGATCGCCTATGAAGAGCTCGACCTGCGTGAGGAGTTCGCCGCCGACTATCTGGCTCCAGTCATCAAGGCAAACGCCCTCTACGAGAAGCAGTACCCGTTGGTCTCGGCCCTTTCCCGTCCGCTGATCGTCAAGCACCAGGTGGCGCTCGCCCGCAAGTACGGGGCCGACGGAATTGCGCACGGATGCACCGGCAAGGGCAACGACCAGGTCCGCTTCGAGGTCTCGTCCATGGCACTCGCACCCGACCTGGAGTTGATCGCTCCGGTTCGCAACTGGGGTTTCACCCGCGAGGATTCCATCGAATACGCGGCAACCCACAACATCCCGGTGGGTGCCACCAAGGAGAAGCTGTACTCGATCGACGACAACCTCTGGGGTCGGGCCATCGAATGCGGCGAAATGGAAGACCCCTGGGCCGAACCGCCGGCCGGCGTGTGGGAGATGACCAAGCTGACCGCAACCGAACCCCGGGAAGTGACGATCTCGTTCGAGGCGGGAGTCCCGGTGGCGGTCGACGGCGAGTCCAAGCCGCTCTACCAACTCGTCATGGACCTGAACAAGATTGTCGGTTCATACGGGTGGGGACGCCTTGACATGGTCGAGAACCGTCGGGTCGGGATCAAGAGTCGTGAGACCTACGAGGCCCCCGGCGCCCTGGCGCTGATGCTCGCGCACGCCGATCTCGAATCGATCACCCTTGAGCGTGACCTGCAGCGCGAGAAGATCCGCATGGAGCACCGCTACGCCGAGATGATCTACGACGGACTCTGGTTCTCGCCGCTGCGCGAAGCCATGGATGCCTTCATCGACACTTCGCAGGTACCGGTGACGGGCGATGTCCGCCTCAAGCTTGAACCGAACAACTGCTACGTCGTCGGACGTCGCTCGCCCAAGTCGCTCTACGACTACGGACTTGCGACCTACGACGCCGCCGACCGGTTCCGTCACGCCGATTCCGAAGGCTTTGTCCGGCTCTGGGGACTTGGTGTGCAGACCTGGTCCGATGTCCAGGGTCCCGGCTCAGGGCGCTGATCCAGTGGCTGAGGAATCCGCCCCGAACACCAGCTCGGAGCCGGACCCCGAACGCGGTCAGCTCTGGCACGGCCGTTTCGACACCGGTCCGGCCGCCGAACTCATGGCCTTCACCGAGAGCCTCTCCTATGACCAGCGGCTCGTATTCGACGACATCGCCTGTTCCAGGGCTCACGTTCGTGGACTCGGCCGGGGTGGTCTGCTCGGTGAGACAGAGATGTCCTCGGTGCTCGGGGCACTCGATGTGGTCGAGGGCGAGTTTCGCACTCGCGGGTTCACCTTCACCGAGTCCGACGAGGACATCCACACGGCGATCGAACGTCGGGTCACCGAACTGGCCGGAGACGCCGGAGCGAAGCTCCACACCGGTCGGTCCCGAAATGATCAGGTGGCGACAGCGTTCCGCAGCTACGTGAAGCGTGAGTTGGGCGTCGTCGCCGGACGAGTTCTCGATCTGGTCGACGTGCTTTCACAGCGCGCCGACCAGGCAGGAACCGGCGAAGATGGCGCGTACCTGCCCGGCTATACGCACCTTCAGCACGCACAGCCGGTGATGTTGGCCCACCATCTGATGGCCCACGCCTGGGCGTTGCTGCGCGACGTCGACCGCCTATGGGACGCCCGTCGACGGCTCGACGTGTCGCCGCTGGGGGCGGGAGCGCTGGCAGGTTCGTCCCTACCCCTCGATCCAGACGGGGCGGCGGCGGAAATCGGATTCTCGGCGCGGTTTGAAAACTCGCTGGACGCAACATCTGACCGCGACTTCGTTGCGGAGTCGCTGTTCACGTTGACGGTCGTCGGACTGCATCTTTCGAGGATGGGGGAGGAAGTCGTCCTCTGGACCACCGATGAATTCGGTTTCGCCCGCCTGGACGACGCCTACGCCACGGGCTCCTCGATGCTCCCGCAGAAGAAGAATCCCGACATCGCCGAGTTGGCCCGGGGCAAGGCGGGTCGCCTGATCGGTGACCTCACCGGATTCCTCGCGACGATGAAGTCGTTGCCCCTCGCCTACAACCGTGATCTGCAGGAGGACAAGGAGCCGCTCTTCGACGCCCTGGACACTGTGACGCTCGGCCTGGGTGCGATGGCCGGCCTCTACCGCACGATCGCCTTCAGGACCGATGTCATGGCCACCGCTGCCGACTCGCCGTACTCGGCCGCAACCGATCTGGCCGAGCTGCTCGTGCGCGGCGGAACTCCGTTCCGTGAGGCCCACGGGATCGTCGGAGCGCTCGTCAGGCGTTCACTCGACGACGGCATTCCCCTGGTGGACCTGGTCGCTGCCGAGGACCGTCTCGGCGAGGCCGGTCGGGCGCTGCTCGAACCTGGAGTGTCGGTCCGGCAGCGGACCACGCCCGGGGGAGCGGGCCCCAAGCCGGTTTCGGTCCAGCGGGACAGGCTCACCGCAGCGGTTCAGGTAGAACGGCAGCGCTGGTCCGAACCGGCCCCCTGAAATGGCGGGTATCCCATTGGATCTTGTGGAGATTGAGAGCGGTCTACTGGATGGCGATCCGCCCGACGTCGCCCCTCAACTGCTCAACAAGATCCTGGTGTCGCGAGGCGTTGTGGCGCGCATCGTCGAGGTCGAGGCCTACTGGGGGCAACACGATCCGGCCAGTCATGCGTTCCGCGGAATGACACCTCGCAACGCAACGATGTTCGCCGGGCCCGGACTCCTGTACGTGTATCGCTCCTACGGAATCCACTGGTGCGCCAACGTCGTGCTGAAAGAGCCGGGCGAGGCTGCGGCGGTGTTGCTGCGGGCGATTGAGCCGATCGAAGGTTTCGAGGTCCTCGCCGAGCGCCGGCCCCGGGTCGCTCGACAATTCGACCTGACCAACGGGCCCGGCAAACTCTGCGCCGGCCTCGGAATCACCTTCGACGACGACGGTACCGATCTGCTGTCCCCCTATTCGGCGGTGCGTCTGATGAGCGACGGTCGAGAGCCGCCACCCAACCCCCTGATCACGACCAGGGTGGGGATCACCAGGGCAATCGAGAAGCCGTGGCGTTTCGCGGTCCCCGACAACAAGTGGGTTTCCAGAGGAAGGCCGGCAACTCCGTCGGCCGAGCCCGAGCTGTCAAGCCCCGCGGCCGCACCCGAGTCGGCAAACCCCGCGGCCAGAACGGAGTCGACAAGCCCCGCGGCCGCACCCGAGTCGGGAAACTCGGCAGCGCCGAACAGGTCGACGAACCGACCGGCACCCGAAGGAGAGAGCCAATGAGATCAGAGGCGGCGTTCATCTCTCTGGGCGACCGGCGTCTGGAGACATCGACAGATCCGGCGAGATCCCGCCTGAGGCTGCGGGAGGCGGAGTTGGATGCTGACGGTGACCTCGCGCGCTGCCGTATCATTGGAATGCTCGACGAGTACGGGTCGGCCCTTGCCGAACGGTCGACACGGGTCGGCCACCTTACCGGATCGGCCCTGGTTGTCGACGAACCCGGTCAGCGTGTCCTGGTCATGTTGCACGCCAAACTCGGACGCTGGCTCCAACCTGGCGGTCACGCGGACGGTGACCACGAACTTGCCGGAGTGGCACTTCGTGAGGCCACCGAAGAGACCGGGATCGCCGCACTGCAGGTCATGACCCCTGCGGTCGACGTCGACATACACGCCATCCCCGCCCGTGGAGACGAGCCGGAGCACCTGCATCTGGACCTGCGCTTCGTCGTTCGGGCGCCCATGGGCGCCGAGCCGATCGGCAACCACGAGTCCGACGCGATCCGCTGGGTGACGATCGAGCAGCTACGAGCGCTGGCCGACGAACCGGGCCTGATCAGACTCGCGGAGCGAGGACTTTCGGCCTATCGCCAGGTCGTCAGCTAACAGAGGACTATCGGCCGACAATGGACCACCGGCCGACAATGGACCACAGGCCGGGAGAAGATCGTCAGCTGACGTCCATGAGGGTGGTGCAGGAGTTCATCCTGTTCACCTGGGCAAATCCGTCGATGGCCCTGGTGATCCCCTTGGTTCCGTCACCCTTGGGTGATTCCAGGAACCTGGCCTTGGGATCCTTGTGGAGGTTGTCGACGTACTGCTCGCGATTGCCGATGTAGACGCTCCAGTCGTCGAGCCATTCGTTGACGGCCTCTGCCTCATCAGCGGGTGACTTGGGGGCGATGGGGCGCAGGTCGGCGATCATTTCCCGCAGAACCACATTCGATTCCGCCAGATTGTCGGCTCGTTCATCGGCGGATTTCGCCAGAATCGCAAACGGAAGCTCGTCGATTGTCACCCTCGATGCCGCACAGATCTTCTCGGCCTCGGTCGGAAAAGTCTTGTCCGAAAGCTCATCGATCAGCGATTTCGGATGGTAGAAGAACAAGATGTAGAGCCACACGATGCACAAC
>JBATWQ010000101.1:0-12333 GCA_049672765.1 Microthrixaceae bacterium
GGCCCTCTGGCCCGCAGTTCCTGGCAGACCACTCTGCCCTCAAGGTCGGGTAGGCCCAGGTCGAGCAAGACCAGATCGGCCAGCTCGGCCGAAAGGGCCGCGGCCCCGGTCGATGCGGTCGTGACGTCGAAGCCTTCACGGTGGAGCCCCTCGGCCAACGGCCCGGAAATCGTGGGGTCATCCTCGACGAGCAGAAGTCGCACAGATGGATCCTTTCATGCCGCAACGGTGATCCATCGCGTCCTTTACCAAACCCTTGCATTTCGCTTCCCAACTGCTCGCACACGGGTCCGTATGTTCGAACCATGACCATCCCAACTCCCCCATCAAGCCCCCCACCTGGGGATTTTTCCCGCAGCGGTTCGACTCGCCCGACAAGCCCGCCGACGGCCGGCCCCACACCGCCAACGCTCCCAGCGGGCGGGGGTCGTCGCACATCCACCGACCCGAAGTCCGACGCAGCGGCTTCGAGGCGTACCAGTGCGATCACCGTCGCGTCGATCGTTGCTGTTTCGCTTGCCGCCCTGTTCGCCGTCGGCGCCAACCTCGGAATCCTCAACAGCGCAGACGACACCAACGTCGGATCGGTATCTGCGGCAAGGGACCTACTTCCGGCCGGTTCGGATGTCGTCGACGTCTATCTGGATCAACAGGGCACCAGGCCCGACCCATCAAGCGTGATCTCGACAACTTCCAGAAGGTTCCAGGTCGACCAGGCCGGCACCGTAACCGTCTCCACGGTGGATGGGCACGCGCAGGTCGACTCGATCGACCCCGCTGCCGGTTGGAACGGCAAGGCCGTCCAGGCTTCGGGTGCTGACGTCGCCGTCTCGTTCACCGATGGGACCCAGACGCTCGAGTTCGTCGCGACGGCCAATCCTGATGCAACGATCACCGGGGACGTCACCGTGGCCACGGACGGTCCGGCGGCGAGCAGCTCTGACGACAGCTACGACGATTCCCACCATTACGACGACCACCGCAACGACAGCCACAACGACGACGCCCACTCGACGAAGGATCACGAAGGAGGAGATGACGATGACTGAGCGGAAGAAGCGGCGCCACGTCGCCAAGGGCGCCCGCATCGCTGCCACCGGGCTCGGTGTTTCGACGATGCTGAGCCTCGTCGGCGCAATGGGCTACGCCAAGCAGAATTCAGCTTCAGGGGCCGTCCAGTCCGCGAACATCCGGCAGAGTCCAGTGGTGGTGGTCATCCACCGCAACGGCTCCCCGGACACCGTCGTCGGATCGGTGCCTGTCACCCCCGGAACGGCCACCACCCACGGGCAGCCGACCATGGTCGACTCGAGTGCACCGACCGTGCTCAAGGCCCGACCGACGGTTCGACCTTCGAATACCCGCTCGCGAGTTCCGGCGGCGTCGACCAGTGGCAGTCGCTGAGCTTCGGGGCACCGTGATGGCGTCACAGCTAAACGTCATCATCGGCCACCCCCGCCACCAGACGCAGCTACCAGAGGTCCGGGCGCTGCTACAGCGTCTCGAATCGCTGTGGAGCAGATTCATCCCCACCAGCGACGTGAGCCGCATCAACACAGGCGCAGGTCAGGCGGTGGAAGTCGCGCCCGAGACGATCCTTCTCATCGAAACGATGCGACAGGCGTGGGGTGACACTCAGGGCCGTTATGACCCCACGACCCTGCCGGTGCTGATGTCGCACGGCTACGCAGTCAGCAAGTGTGACCCGGCCCGCCGGACCGTTCTTCCCGGTGGCCCTTATCGTCTCGGCGCGATGGGAGAGATCGGTGTGGACAGGGTCGGATCGACGGTGACATTGCCGGTCGGTGTCGCCATCGACCCCGGGGGCATCGGCAAGGGCCTGGCTGCTGACCTGGCCGTCGCGTCCCTGCTTTCAGGCGGAGCCTGCGGGGCTCTCGTCAGCATCGGAGGCGATTTGAGAGTCGACGGCGAACCGCCGGAGTCCACCGGCTGGAGGATCAACATCGAACACGCGGAACCAACCGACCGGCCACTGTGCCAGGTCACGGTGGACAGGGGTGGTGTCGCTACCTCCAGCACCCGGACGCGGCGCTGGAACCACAACGGCCGGGTCCGGCACCACGTGATCGATCCGTTCAGCGGAACCGAGGCCGACACAGATCTGGCCGCGGTGACCGTCTTCTCGACGAGTGGCTGGCAGGCCGAGGCGTTTGCGACCGCAGCGATTCTCGGTTCTTCGGCGAACGTCCTCGACTATCTGGACAGCCACGACCTGACGGGACTCGCCATTACGACCGAAGGAACGGTTCTTCTCACCCATGACCTGGACGGTCTGGTCCCGACAGCGGCAGGTGTGCGGTGAACTCGCAATTCTGGTGGTACGCCACCCGCGCCTCTGGAATCGTCGCATGGCTCCTGTTGACCGCCTCGGTGTTGTGGGGAGTCGTCCTGTCGACCAAGGCTTTCCCGGACCAGCGCCGACCCGCCTGGCTTTTGGACCTACACCGTTGGCTCGGAGGTTTAACCGTTGCCTTCGTCGCTTTTCACATCACGTCTCTCATCGCCGACAGCTACGTCAGCTTCGGACCGGCAGATGTGGCCATTCCATTCGTGTCGAACTGGAAGCCACTACCCGTCGCACTGGGAATAGTCGCCGCCTGGGGTCTGTTGGCCGTGGAACTCACATCGCTGGCCATGCGCCGGCTACCCAAGAAAGTGTGGAGGGCGGTCCACCTCAGCAGCTATCTGATCTTCTGGCTGACGACCCTCCACGCAGCTTTCGCCGGATCGGACACGTCCCAGGCGATGTATCAGCTGACCGGCGCGGCCTCGATAGTCGCCGTGGCCTGGGCGACCATCTATCGCCTCACCCATCGCAAGCCTGTCAGAGGAAGGCCTGTTCAGCGGAAGCCGGTTGCCCCGGTCAATTCAGGCAGCTGACGCGACCGGACTGATCCGACATCTGCGTATTGACACCCGGCCGGTATCGCGATGGGGTCACTGCGTGCATGTTTCTATGACGGTCCCTACCGACGACCTGGCAGAGGTCCGGAATGTCTATCCGGCCCTCGAACAACTCGGTTATGACCGGGTCTTCTCCTTCGAGGCGAAACACGATCCGTTCATCCCGCTGGCCGTCGCCGCCGAGCACACCGATCGGCTTCAACTCGGGACTGCTCTGGCAATCGCGTTCGCCCGAACCCCGATGACTGTCGCAAACGCCGCCTGGGATCTGCAGGCTCTGACCGGCGGTCGCTTCACGCTGGGGCTGGGCTCGCAGATCCAGCCCCATATCGAACAACGGTTCTCCATGCCGTGGTCCAGTCCGGCAGCAAGGATGCGCGAGTTCGTCAAGGGAGTTCACGCCATCTGGGATAGCTGGCAGGACGGGGCGGCGCTCAATTTCGACGGCGACTTCTACACCCACACCCGGATGGTCCCGGCGTTCAACCCCGGACCAATCCCCCACCCGCGTCCACCGATCCTGCTCGGTGCCGTGGGGCCGTCAATGACGGTCGTGGCGGGCGAGGTGGCCGACGGGCTGCTCGTCCACCCGGTCAATACCCGCCGTTCGCTACTCGAGCTGACATTGCCGGCTCTCGCCGAAGGCGCGGCGAAGGCGGGGCGCACACTCGATGAGGTCGAGATCGTTTGCGTCACGATAATTGTGACGGGCAGCAACGACGAGCAGATGCACCGCAGCCGCGAGTCGGTGCGGAACCAACTCGCCTTCTACGCGACGACTCCGGCCTATCGACCGGTGTTCGAACTGCACGGATACGGCGACCTTCACACCCAGGCCCAGCAACTGTCCAGGGCCGGGCGTTGGGACGACATGGGTCAACTCGTCGATGACGACCTCATCGAAACCATCGCCGTAGTGGGCGAACCGCACCAGATCGCACAAAAGGTGAGGTCCAGGCTTGACGGCATCTCCCAGTCGGTCAGTCTGGTCAACAATCGGGCTCCCGATCCGGACCACTTCGCACGGGTCGTATCGGACCTGAAAGCCCTTTCGTGACGAAACGGGCCTGACCAACACCGTTATCGACCCAAGCCTGATCCGGTCACCTGTGACCCCTCGCCAACTTTCCCCTAGGCGATCGGCTCCAGCACGAACAGTGGTATCTGCCGCTCGGTCGACGACTGGTAAGCGTCGTAGTCAGGCCATACCTCGGCTGCCCTTGCCCACCAGGTGGCCTTCTCTTCACCTTCGGCCTCACGCACGGAGAAGTCCGCGAGTACATCGCTGTCCTGAAGCCGTGCGATGGGGTTGGCACGGACATTGTGGACCCACTGCGGATCCGTGGGCGCACCACCCATCGACCCGATCACCGCGTAGTTGCCGTCCTCGTCGCTCACGCGTACGAGCGGGGTCTTGCGGACATTCCCGGACTTGGCTCCGATCGTCCAGAGCACGATCCAGTTGTACCCGACGAGTTGACTGGGTTCCGTACCGTTGGTCCGCTCGTAGAGGGCGACCTCGTCAGCGATCGGTTCCCAGGGGCTGGGCTCGTATTTCGTATCGAAAGCTGACATTTGGCTTCTCCTTGACGAGGTGATCCGAGTGATTTCGAGCCACCTGTCCAGGGCGGCTGTCCGGCGCACCGGACTGTACCCAGCCCGTGTGTGCCGACGGTAGGAAGCAGGGCCGATCGGCTGGGCGGCGTCGGTCCCTGCCGGGCGAACCTGCGGACATCGGCCTGCCCGGAATCATGGGTCGGACAAGACAATTTCCCAGTGCACGGATCCTGTCTGGCGGTCAAGATGGCAGCAGTGCCCAGGTTCTTCGGCGGGTTTGAAGAGATCCTTCAGCACGCCCCGCAAACATGGGGTTGTCCCGATCCGGGGGCATTCAAAAAACGAGGGAGATTCCAATGGCAAGAATCGGTGGAGAAATCGAACAACTCGGTCAGCTCAAGACCACCTTCGACAGGGAGTCACGTACGGTCGAGGAACTCACCCGTGTGATCCGCTCGCAGCTCCAGACCACGGCCTGGGAGGGCCCGGCGGCAGAGCGATTCCGGTCGATGTGGTCCGGGGAGTTCGAAGTTTCGCTGCGCAAGCTCCAGGAGGCCCTGGTGGAAGCCGGAGCCGAGGTGGCCCGCCGCCAGACCGCACTCCTCCAGGCCGGCAGCTGAGCCGACCGGGCAAGACCAACAGTTCCAAGGACCAGACGGGACAACGGACCATGTCGACCGACGGGGACAACATCGAGCAGAGCATCGCCGACGCCGCCAGTGCGGACAACGCCACCGGAAGCCGGGCTCGGGTCGAGCACGAATCCCGGTGGAGCGAGGACGAACTAGCGGTGTTGGCGATGCTCACCACCGGTGGATCGTTCCCCACGGTTGACCCTGCTCTCATCTCGGCCCTTCCGGCCGAAGCGGGTGACGCCACCATCGCAGCAGTGATCCGGTCACTACACGCAAGGGGGCTACTGAGGGCCCCCGAGCAAGAGGTGGTGCCGGTGGGCATTGCCGCCGAGATCGTCTCGGTGGCTCTGCACCCGTCTTCCGTTGTGACTGCCGAACTGGCCGGCGGAGGGGAATACCGCGCCGCATGGTTCGGTCTCGACCAGAGTCGGATGTGCCGGATCGATGTCGAACCGGGTGGAGTCCGAGTCGTCAAGCTCGGCACAGCCGAGGACCTTGTGGACGAGATCTGTGCCATGGCCGGGCTGACGGCGCCCGACCGTCCCGCAGCCGACCGCTGTTCCGGTCCTGCGGGCGCAGACAATCCGCCAACGGAGCCATCCCGGCTGATGCTGGGACAGGTGCTCCACGAATCCAGTCCGGTTCGACTGGTACAGGCCCAATCGACATGGATGGGTGACGGCGTCCAACTCGGCGCAGTCGCGGCGTTCCTGGTTCTTGACGGCCACGGACGAGTCGCCGAGGAGAACCCTCCTGAACTACCCGAGGTTCCAGCCGGCTTGGCCGGCGATCTGGGGCTGGAAGGACCGATTCCCAGCGGAGCCCGTTCTTGGACGCTGGGCGAGTCAGGAACCGCTGCAGTCCGGAGTTCGCTCCGAGCGCTGCTGTCGGACTCCAGGCTCTGAACCGCTCGACCACCGAAGACTGAACCAATCGAACAGACCAGATCGTAGAGAGCAGAAGCAGGAATGACGATGATCGAACAGCCGAACTATGCACCAGGAATGCGAGAAGCCGCTGGCCAGCTACGGGCGAAGGTCGAGCGAGCCGCTTCATTGATCAACAGGCTGGACGCGCAACTCGCATCGATGACCTATTCCGGACCGGCGGCAGACCGCTTCCGTGCCGAGATGACCCAGACCCGGTCCATATTGGTCAGGTCCAACGATCTGACCTGTCAGGCCGCCGACATTCTGGTCCGTGACGCACTGCGGATCGAGACCCAGGCAGCACAGGGAATCATGAACGGAGGGTCGTTGTCATGACAAACATACGAATTGACCCGAACGAGTTGGTCACCGCTGCCTCGACACTTCGCTCGACTGCCGCCGAACTGGCCGAGGTCGGATCGCAGCTCACCTCCTGTGTCCAATGCCCGATGCCGCCCAGCACCCAGGCCGAGGTAGCCACCTTCGTGAGCACCCTGGACGCGATCTATGACCGAATTGCGGTGATCCTCAACAGCTGGGCGAACGACCTTGGGGCCCGGGCGGCTGTTGCCGCCAACGACATGGCCACCGGAGCCCCGCTCGGTGCCACCCCACTCTCCTCGTCGATCGCCGCCACCATGGGGATGGGAATCATCGGAGGCGGTTCTTCCGGATTCACCGTGGTCGACCCGAACAGCGGACAGGCGGTCGACCCGACCACTCTCTACAGCGGAATGGCCACGATCGGGGGTCACAGCACCACGACGACGGTCATCGATCCAGCTACGGGGCAGGCGCCCACCGGCATCGAGTGGAGTCTGGTCGGAGGTCCCGCCGCTGGATCACGTTCCTACGACAACCCGGCCATGATCCTTGCCCAGGCGGCCCAGACCCACCGCGATCGCGCCACAGCCATCGGAAATCGCATCCTGGCCAATCCGAACAGTTCCCAGTCAGACATCATGGCGGTCTACGGCTCCCAGATCTCAATGAACCACTCCATCACCAGGAGCCTGGCGCCATCAAGGTCGGACATGGAACGCAAGGTCGGATACTCCCTGACCCTGGGCCAGTACTACGACATGGTCCCTGAGGCACGGCCCTGACCTTGGACAACCAGCCCCACTCCCAAACCGGTCTCCCGATCAGGTTCAACCTGCTCGGTCCGCTGAACTGCACCTATGACGGTCAGCGGGTCGAATTGGGTGGGGCCAAGCAGCAGATGGTGCTGGCGCTTCTGCTGCTCGACGCCAACCGTGTCATCTCCACGGACCGACTCGCCCAGTGGGTCTGGCCGGAGGCCGACGCCAACCTGGGAGAGGGCCGTCGCAACGCCGGGACGCTCCAGGTCTACGTGTCGAACCTTCGACGCATCTTCGGCGCACTTGGCGATGACCCGAACACCTTGGTCGTGACCACGAAGCCCGGATATGTGATCCACCTGAGTTCGGATCAGCTGGACACCCTCGAGTTCGATGCGCTTCGCGCCGACGCTGCCCTGGCCGCTGGCAAAGGTGACCTGGACTCCGCCCGAACGCTGTACCGCAGGGCGCTGGGTCTATGGACGGGCGAACCGCTGGCCGGGCTGCCGGTTGACGTCATCGAGAGCGGACCGATCACCCACCTCGAAGAAGAGCGACTGGGGACCATGGAGGCACTCGGCGAGGTGGAGCTGCGCCTCGGTCGACACAGCGAACTGCTCGCAGATCTACACGAATGGGTCTCGAACAATCCGCTGAACGAAGTCATGCGGGCACAGTTGATGCTCGCCCTGTATCGCTGCGGTAGACAGGCCGACGCGCTTGCGGCCTACAACGACGGCAGGCGCCTGTTGGTGGAGCAACTTGGAATCGACCCGTCCCGGATTCTGCGCGAACTGGAGTCCAGAATCCTCGACCAGGACCCGACCCTGGAGCATTTCGCAGCTCCTCCGAACTCCAGGTCTGCGAGCAACTTCGACGCGGCCGGTTCGACCCAATTGCGATCGTCCTTACTGGTCAGCACGGCCTGGATCGAGCTCGACGATCGACGGTTCCCGCTGGACACCCAGGTCGTCACGCTCGGCCGGCTGAACGACCGTGACATCGTGCTGCCGGACGACAGGGTGAGTCGGCACCACGCTGAGCTACGCCGGACCGGCGCCAATTACCGGGTGATCGATGTGGGGTCCGCCAACGGCACCCTGGTCAACGGAGCACCGGCGGACGGCTCCGATTTAAGTGATGGTGACCGTATCCGCCTCGGCGACACCGAACTGGTCTTCCACACAGAACCGGGTGATTAGGTCACGATCTGGCGAGGAAGAGCGCTGCCACCACGGCAACCGTGATCACTACGGCCACTGCGGCAACAACCAGAAGCGCGACCACCAATGGCCACTTCGGTCGTGTTGGCGGTTGAGCAGGCCGGACGACAGTCTCGGGCCGAGGTGGTGGCCACGAAACCGGCTGCGGTGCTGCATGTCGGCCGGTGCGGAATCGTTGACAATCACCGTCTGGTCCATTCGACCTCGTGGTCCTCGTTCGGCTCCTACGACCTCGGTCGATTCGCCCAGCTCGGAGTCGGCCATCGGACCGCCGGGCCTCAGCAGCTCCTCATTGGCCACCGTTGGCGCCTCGATCACGATGGGCGTTCCGCGGTCCTCCCGTCCAAGAGTCACATGAACGGTTCCGCGCAGCTCAAGCTGCTCGACCCGCTGCCCGTCTCGCCAGGTCCCCTGGGAACTTCCTGCGTCACTCAAGTGCCAGATGCCCGACTCGTTGCTTAGCAACGCGTGTTCCCGAGAGACGTTGGAGTTCGTGATGACAACATCTGAGCCGGGATTGCGGCCCAGTCGGACGGTGGCTCCGGGGCCGAACGTGTACTCCTCGGATCCCACGCGGACGATCAGATCCTTCACTTCGCCGGGTCCTCCACTGCAGTCCTCTCCGAGGTGGCTCCGCTGTTCGAACGTCGATCAGATACACGTCTGACCAACGCCATGGTGACATCGTCTCCCGACGCCGCGGCCGAGTCCTCGAGCCAGGCGGGAAGCAGACGTTCCACTTCGTCGATGCCGTGTTCATCCAACTGGCGGAGCATGTCGACACCGACGGAGTTCCGCCAGTCTGGACCCGAGAACGAATTGGCGTAGCCGTCGGTCGACAACAGAACCAGATCGGGCAGGTCTTCGACGAGTGCGGCAACCCTGACGTCCTGTGCTGCCGAGGGAAGGCACAGCGACGTCGTCTGGTTTCCCACGAGCCGGTCATCCGCTGGAACCGGGGTTCCGACGCTCGAGCCGTGCACAGCCGTTACGTCACCGTCGCCGATCTGGACGAAGCCCACCCAGCGCGGGGCAAAAATCCCCATCACGAGCGTGCATCCGTACGCGACCAGCGGCTCGCTCGCCAGGTCGGCGCCACCGAGGGCCACCTCGGCTTCGTCGAAGGGGCGCGAGCGGTAGTCGACCATGACCCGATTTCGCCAATAGGCGAGCAGGACCGGAACCGAGTCGCACAGGACCTCCTCGATCCGCTCCACCGATATCAGGGCGGCCGGTGTCGTTCCTGAGCTTCTGGCCACCAGGTGGTCCAATACTGCGCCGCCCAGTTCGGTTGCGACCTCGGTGGCAACCCGGGCACCGACATCGCTGCGGACGTAGCGGTCGCCACCATGGCCATCGCAGACGGTCGCAACCAGGCCCAAACCAAATTTGGATACGCAACGCACGGCGTCCTGGTTCGGCTTACCCGAACGGTCATGGGACGCGCCGCGCACGCTCGCCGAGATGCTCTCCCAGACGAGCTGCTCCGTCGGCCCGACGCGGCCCTGCCCCTGTGCGGAGTTCACCAGATCAGCTCCGACGGACTGGATGTCTCGTCCAGGCTGACCACTCCGGCGGTGAGGGTCGGCGATATGAGGTTCGACGCAACCCTGGAGGCATGGGTCGATGCCCATCGGATCATCTTCATCAACTGCTCGGGGTTGTTGGCGGTAACCGCTCCGAATCCCTCGGCGCTCACGAACTTGTCGAGGACCTCCATGTCGGCGTCGCGCCCGATCCCCACCGCCATCCGAACCGCGCTGCGGCCCCAGGGCTCATCGAGTAGTCGGCCGAGTGCCGTCCGGTACTCGTCGGTCGGCATCCCGTCAGAGATGAGTAGCACCGCGGACGGCAGAGACCGCTGCTCGATGGCGGGCGGAGCGAGCTGTGGCGCGAGCAGATCGATCGCCGCCCCCAAATCGGTGTAACCCGCGGCGTGAAGGTCCTGCCACACAAGTTCCTCGACCGGGGTGGGCTCTTCGATGTGCCAGTGTGCTCCGGTCGCGAACGCTATGCAGCGAACCAGCACCGTGGCGTGCGGATTCTGTCCGGCCACGTCGACCAGATGCGGGAGCATCTCGCGGATGGCGTTGTTGAGCGCCTGCATCTTGCCGTCGAGTTCCATCGACCCGGAACAGTCGGCGAGGATGATGAAGTGCAACGGTCGGGCCGACAGTGATGATCCTGGCCGCTCAGCCATGACCAACCTCCCCTCGCTGGTCCAGTTCCGACCACTCGGTCATTCCGGTATCAAGCAGCCGTAACATAATGCACCCAGGGAGGACACCGTCATGATCGACGTCGGATCGAAAGTTGTGCTGCCAGCTACTGCCGGACGTGCAACGGTCATCGCCTTCATCGGTGAGGGCAGCCAGGGCGCTGTCTACAGCGTCCGGTTCGAAGGCGCCGACGAACTGCTCGCGCTCAAGTGGTACTTCCCGACCCAGGCCAACCGGCGCCAACGAGAATCGATCGAGTTGTTGATCGACCGGGGCTCGCCCGACCCACGATTCCTGTGGCCCATGGCGATCGCAGAGCTCGATTCCGATGCGACCGAGGACCCCGGCTCCCCTAACACCTCCAGCTCCGAGACCCGGGCTGGGTTCGGCTACGTCATGGCGCTGCGGGACGAGTCGAGTCGTGGACTCGCCGATCTGTTGCGAGGCAAGGTCGATATTCCGTTCTCGACCGTCTGCAGACTCGGCCTGGAACTCGCCGACACCTTTCTCGCTCTCCACAACGAGGGCCTGTGTTACCGCGACATCAGTTTCGGCAACGTCTTCTTCAACCCGACGAGCGGACAGCCGTTGATCTGCGACACAGACAACGTCGGGATCAACGGCGCATCCACGTCGGCGGTGCTTGGTACCAGACGATTCATGGCCCCCGAGATCGTGCGGCGTGAGGCGACGCCTGACACGTCGACCGATCTGTACTCGCTTTCGGTCCTGCTGTTCTACGTCCTCATGGTCGGACACCCGCTCCTCGGTCGGCGGGAGCTCGACTTTCAGCAGTGGGACGAAAGCGCCGAGAGCGTCCTCTTCGGAACCGATCCGATCTTCATCTTCGACCCCGAAGATCGCAGAAACGAGCCTGTCCCGCAGGTCCACGATTCGGTGATAGCCAACTGGAGCCTCTATCCCCAGGAGCTGCGGACCCTGTTCACCACAGCGTTCACCATCGGGGTCCACAAGCCCGAGGGCCGGGTCAGGGAGAGCATCTGGCGCTCGGCGCTCGCCCGTTCCAGGGACCGGATCATGAAATGCCCCGCCTGCCGGATGGAGAACTTCTGGGACGGGTCGGGAGGTCAGGCCTGCTGGAACTGTTCGAGGATCCTTCCCGACCCCGTGCGCGTCGTGATCGACGGAAAGCCGCTGGTCCTGAATTTGGACTCTGTCATCGCGGCGCACCACCTGGAGCTGAACTACGACTTTTCGAGAATCGTCGCCTCGATAACGACACACCCGCAGAACCCCGGCCGTTGGGGGCTTCTCAACGAGGGAAGTCTCACGTGGAGCGCAGTGCTTCCCTCTGGCGACGAGATGGTGGTGCATCCCGGCCAGACCCTTGGACTGAGGGCGGGAACCCGACTCCGTCTCGGTACCTCCGGCGCACTGATTGAAGGCGGCGGCTCCAACTAGTCGGCCGGCCACCTGTCGCGGTGTCGTGTGCTGGCTGGTCACGTCGCATCCATGTCGAAGGTCTGCACGATGCTGAATTCGGACCCTTCGATCAACATCCCCCGACCGGCGCAGATCGGCTGGGGAATGTCCGGAAGTGTCAGGCCGAAGTAGAGCGAATCGTCACGCGTGGGTTGCAGTAGCAGGACCCGCCTGAGACTCACCAGGTAACGCGACCATGGGTCGAACATGCCGGGCAGATCCCCGGTCCGCGCCGCTGCGACCACGATCGTGTTGGTCTGCGGCGCGGTGCGGAGGATCTTCTCGAAGCGTTCCGCTACCCCCGGGACACCGACCAGGGC
>JBATWQ010000102.1:0-3280 GCA_049672765.1 Microthrixaceae bacterium
GAACAGGTCCGACTCCCCGCCAGAGCAGCCGCTGCCGCGGATCTGAACCGAGACGACCGCGAAGCCGGCGAGCCTGACCAACAATCCACCGACGTCGGTTGAGTTGGACGGTGCCAGTGGATCTTCCGGAAGCCCGAGCAGCGAACGGATCTTTGCTTCGATCGGCTCGTCGGGAGCCGCAACCTGGTAGCCCGAATACTCGATCAACGTCGGGAACGGGCCGTCTGAGAGCGACTGACCAATCGGCGGGCGGACCGTGGCGGCCAGGGTGATGCCGTCGCGCATCGGTATGTAGTTGAGGCCTTCCTTCATGGTCGTCTGCTCATAGAAAGACCGGGGTGGATTGTCGGAGGCGACGAGGACCTTGATGTCTTTGGTCACCTTCGACGTCTGGTTCGTGACCCTGTAGGTGACACCCTGATCGAGTCTGCGTATGGCCAGGCTCCCGAGCCTGTCCGCCACGCCGGTCTGGGTTGCCCGACCCGTAGCCGAGACCGTGATCTTGTCGCCAGGGGTCGCGCCGAGGACATAGATCTGCTCGATCCCGCCGAGAACCCGATAGTCGATCGGGGGATAGTCGATCGTCATCACCGGTGGGGGCGTCGGCACGCAAGAGGCGAGGACGGCCATGATGCTGAGCGCCATGAGCAGTGCGGCCAGAACCCCGGGCCGTCGACCGGGTCGTTGATCGCTTCTTCGACCGCTTGGTCGACCGCTTCGCGGAGTACCCGAAACTTGGGTGGTCGGTCCGACTACCCGCGTGATCCGTCCAAACATCTGATTCCCCCGCTTGCCGCCTGTTTGCAGCTTTGCCTGCAATTCCGGTGCCCACAAGTTGATGTTCTTGAGCTCACGGAGATCGGGGGGAAAGCGGTGGAAGTGTCATTGCAACGGTCGAAACACGACCGTTCCAATAACACTTCTCGTCCGAGGGTCAGGCTAAGCAGGGATCCGGTCGGGCTGGGCGTCTGCGAGCATTGCCGCACGGTCCTCTGCAAGAACAAATCCCGCGTCGATCGAATCGTCGGTGGAGGACTCGAAAGCCGTCAGATAGTCGTCGCGGGATGGGTAGAGGGTCGCCAGTTCAGCGTCCGGAATCGGAACCGTCGACCCCATCAAAAGACAGACTGTGGATGGATTGGGTCCCGGAACGCTCGAGAGAACGTCAACCGGCTCGTCCACCTGGGGCGTACGGATGCCACCTATCACGATGCCCAACCCGTCGCGTTGGTAGGAATCGCCGGCCGGATTGGTCGCCAGTCGGTCGGCCGTGGCCGGGGCCATCCGGTCGCGCACCCAGATGTCCAGAGCTCTAAGCGCAGCCTTCGCGATGAAGTGGTGAGGTCCGGAATTGACCATGGCGCCACATCCCGCTGTCTCTGCGATGGGACCGAGGACATGCAGGTCCACGTGTGCGGTCCCGGCCATCTCCCAGACCCGGATCAACTCGGTGTCGTCCTGTTCGGCGGCCTTGTAGTTGAGGACCGACACGACGTCGGACTCGCTTTCGAGGATGAGGACCGGCGCAGTCAGATCGGTGCGGATCTTGACCGGGTCACCCAGGATCGTGGCTGCGATCTGGATGCCCTTGCCAGGTTCGCCCAGGGGGGCGGCGGCGCCACCACGGCTGTGGATCAGGTATCCGTCGAACATGCGCGCCAGAGGTTCGACTCCGTTCACATATGTGGTCAGCATGAACCCGGACTGCGATTCTCCGGCGGCAAGCAGGTGGGTCGGAACCAAATCTCCGAGAACACCGCCTGCGTCGTCGCCACGAATTGCACGGCCGACCTGGGTAAAGATGTCCATCGCATATGCATCGCCGGGGTGGTGGAGCGACCCGTAGCGTTCCGGATCGAATCGCTTCAGGCCGGACCCTGCCAGAGCGCCTGCCGCCGGTAGTCCGACCGCGACCTCGCCACCCTCGACACCGATGTGCTGGGCCGAGACCCCGGCCCAGGCGTAACCCCGGCGTGTGATCTCCTCGACCGTGTAGGCCCAGTCCGGGTTGGCGTCGAGTCCGCCGCTGACGTTGAGCCATTCGACGACCACGGTCCCGTTGAAGTCGGATGCCTTCTCCGGGCGGCGCACGATCACTCGCGTCCTGTAATCGGCGCTGTCACCAGCTTCCAGTTCGAAGCGGCCGTCGGCCGGCAGTTCTCCCACGGCTCGGTAAGAGGCGGCAGTTCCCTGCGCAACGAACTCGTGTTGGACGTATCCGACGGACTTCAGGTCCAGGGCGCTCAGGTCACCGATCATCACGCCCTTGCCCCCTGTCAGTTCCTCCGACATATCGGCCGAGGGGCCGTCGGGGCGTTCTACTTCCACAGGATCCTTTCGCCGGGTTGTGTTGTCCTTGGCCCGGGAGGACGCCGCATCGTCCGTGGACCCGTTCGACGTGCAGCCGATCGACGCGACCAGGAGCGGCGCAACGAGGCTCGCTCCGATGACGAGTTGCCAGTGCCGGTTAGGTGTTGACCCGGTTGTCCTCGGGCGATGGCCCGGGTTCTGCTGCCGATTCACGAATCGTCGCCTTACGGAGTTCCAGTTCATGTGCGCCCTTCATCTGGTGACAGACCCGCGATGTGATCAGTCCAGAAGCTATCGGCGCAACGATGACCAGAACCCGGAAAGTATTTGTGACGGCCGGAACCGACACGGAAAATTTCTGGGCGATGATGTCCTGGGAACCGGCCAGGAACAACACGACGAAGAATGCGAGCCCGCCCACACCAATTGCGGTCCGCACCGGGCGATCCCTCGGATTGTCGAGCAGTTCGTGGTCTCGGTGATCACCGGTCACCCGGGCTTCGATGAACGGCCACAGGTACAGCAGTGTGAACGCCGCCCCCGGTACGACCACCGCCGGAATGAACAATTCCGAGACCGTGTAGCCGAAGATCCCGAACCTGGTTGGAGGGAAGATCCGCAGTGAGCCCTCTAGCCAGCCCATGTACCAGTCGGGCTGGGCGGCGGTGCTGACAGCGCTCGGGTCGTAGGGGCCGTACAGCCAGATCGGATTGATCTGGAAGAGGCCTGCAAAGAACGCGAGCAGGGCGCCCACCGCAGCCAGCAGTCCCACTGAGCGTGCCGTGTAGGTCGGCCAGAGCTTGGAACCGACGATGTTGTGTTCCGTGCGCCCCGTTCCTGCGAACTGGGTGTGCTTCTGTCGCCACAGGATCGCGAGGTGGGCGCTCAACAGCACAGCGATGGCGACTGGGACCAGCAGCACGTGGGTGATGAACAGCCGCGAGATGATCGCCTGCGAGGGGAAGTCGCC
>JBATWQ010000103.1:0-11205 GCA_049672765.1 Microthrixaceae bacterium
ACCGAGGACTGGTTCCAGGACGACGCGTCGGCCGTCGTGGTCGGCCACGACTTCGTGTCCGGGAATGAACGGGAACGACACGATCGGTTCGAACCATCGACTCGAGCGGCCGTCGACCGTCGCCAGGTCGGAACCACATATTCCGCTGAGGCGAGGCGTGATGCGGACCCAGTCGTCGCCCGGTAGGTCCAGGTCGTCGAGTTCATCGAGCTTGAGCGGGCCGACCTTCGCGCCGCTACCGGGTCGGAGCGAGCCCGCCAGCCGGGCGGCGCCGAACCTGGGCAGATCCCGATCTATCACCAGCGCCCTCATGGCCGCCCTCCAGTGCCAGCGCGACCTGACTCGGCAATGCCTGACTCGGTGATGCCTGACTCGGTTCGGCCTCTTGCTCCCGAACCCGCGCCCGGGCGAACCAGTTGACCGGTCGGCGAGCCACGCCAGCGTGACGACATGGGCAGGAGCGGGTGTTTGAAGCCCGGAGCCGAGCCGAAGTCCTCGATAAGCCAGCCCCGTCGGCGGGCGATCGAAGCGAGCTTCGGTTCGGGGTTGACTGCGACCGGAAAACCGACTGCGTCGAGCAGCGGAAGGTCCGACGACGAGTCGGCGTAGGCCACGCTCTGGGCGAGGGACAGGCCCTCGGCCGAGCAATAGTCGGCCAGAATGCTCGCCCTGGCCTCGACCGTCGGTGGCACCTGGTTGAGCTGTCCGGTGTAGACCACCGTCCCGTCACGCTCGACGGCGGTGTCCAACTCGGCGCAGATGACGTCGTCGAACAGGGGGCGTAGCGGCTCGATCAGGAAGTCGAGCGCGCCGGTTATGAGCACGGTCCGGTGACCGAGCGCGCGATGCTCTCTGACCCTGCGAATTGCGGCGGGGAAAGAACGGGCCAGGAGCATTTCGCTGAAGTGCTCCATCGCGTCGTCCTGTAGCTGATCGATCGGAGCGTCCTCGTAACGGCGGTAGAAGGAACGCAGGAAATCGGAGCGATCCTTGCGGTCCTCGGCCAACAGCGACGGCGCTTCGGAGAGGATCCTCGCGGCAAAACGCACGCGCTCCGACAAGGGGAGTCGCCGGGTGGCCATCCAGGTGAACGAGGTCACCACGTTGGACGCGATCAGCGTGTTCTCCAGGTCGAAGGCGGCCATGTGCCTCTCCGGGGCGAGCACCGACCGGCGGAGACGGTCGGAGCGGCTCTCGCCCCGCTTCTTGCCCGGAGTCGTCCGGGCCCGGCCATGGGCAACGACCGAGGGAAGGTGGATTTCGGAGACGTAGCGGGACCAGTCGATTGCGCCCGGGTGGAGTCCGAACAGGGCCTGCTCGTCAGCGTCGAGCCCTTCCCAGATCGCGAGCAGGTTGTCGACCCCGTAGAGCGCTTCGCACTCGGTATATGCGCCGTACAGCTCGACATATGACCCGGCACGCTCGGTCAGCAGCCGGCGGTCCTCGAGCGACGCGCCCCACTGGGCCGCCTTGCCGCGAAGCGGAAGGTTGGTCACGACGCGCTCTGCTGCGCGCAGCGCGGTGTTGGCCCGGTTCAGTTGACCTTCGACCCGGCCGCGTCCCGGGAAACGCCAGTCGGGAACGATGATCGGCTGCCCCTGGTCGTCATAGAGCGGGTTCTCGGTGAACCAGGCGCGGACGTTGTCGACCAAATGCTGGTAGCGCAACGGGTTGGTAGAGCCGCTGGCAATCTGGACGATGAACGGCTCGCCGGGTGCCTGGGGTGTTTCGGGCTCGTCGCGTCCCGCCGTCGCGATGATTGCGGCAACAACGAGATCCACCGGAATGACATCGACGATTCCCTCCGGCACGCCGGGAAATTCCTTCAGCATTCCGCGGGCGTAGGAGAGGATGATCGGCTCGGCCATACGGAACCCGCGGATCCAGCCCGGCCGTGGCTCGGCCAGGGCGGATTCAATGATCGACGGTCGGACGACACTCAACCTCGGAGCGGATTCGCCCTGCGCCTTCAGCGTCTCGGACGTAGCCATTTCGCTGAGCGCCTTGGTGTAGGCGTACGCATCGGGCCAGCCCACTGATGAAGCACGTGCGCGACCGATCTCGACCATCCGGTCATGCACCCAGTCCTTACGCAGCTTCTCGGTGCGCTCGGCAAGGATCGGTCCGCCGGCAGAACCGAGTTCGTGCTTGGCCTGCTTCGAGAATTCGGTCAGACGCTCCGGTGAACGACTCTCGGCGTCGGCGTCGCTCTTGGAGCGTCGGGCGGCCGCAACCTCGGCCCTCCAGTCGATTCCACCGACGAAGGCGCTCGCATCGACTGGTTCTTCGGGCGCCGAGCCACGCTTGTTTCCGGCCACGTAGCAGGTGCTGACACAAACCAGGTGGGGAGTGGCCCCGAGGTCGCGCAGGGTCTCGGCGATCCGCACCGGACCGAGCAGGTTCACCTCGATCGCACGGTCCAGGGGCGAGTCGAACGAGACGGTCGCGGCGGAGTGGATGACCACATCGGCCGAGGCGAGCATCACCCTGCCGGAATCGTCCAGTCCCAGACCGTCGCTACCGACATCGCCCGAGCAGACTCGGACCCGTTCGGCCAACGTTGTGAATCCCTCGTCGCCGAGTTCCTCGCGGAGCCGGTCGAAGCAGTCGTTCTTCAGGATCTCACGCTCGACCCGCCGCTTCGCCGAACTGCGTCGACCATCGCGAACCAGCAGAGCCAACTCGACGTCGGGAACGGTCCGCAGGAGCCGTTCGACCAGCGCGGTGCCGACGAAACCGGTAGCGCCGGTTATGAATATCCGTTTTCCGCGCAAGTTATCGACGATCATTGGTTCAACTCGCTGCTTCGGGCCTGGACATCGGTGCGGTACCGGGATCGGCGTTCGTGTCGATCGAGAGCCAACTCGACCAGTTCATCGATCAGAGCCGGATAATCCAGCCCCGACTCACGCCACAGCATTGGATACATCGAGATCGGTGTAAAACCCGGGATCGTGTTGATCTCGTTGACGAGGATTCCGCGGCCCGGTCGACCCGGATGGTCGTGCTCCAGAAAGACGTCTACCCGGGCCAGTCCTTCAGCTCGTAGGGTCCGGTAGGAGAGCAGGGCGATGCTGCGAATGTGTTCTGCGAGGTATTGGTCGATGTCGGCAGGGATGACAGTTGTGGCGGCGCCGTCGCTGTACTTGTCCTCGAAGTCGTAGAACTCGGCGGCCGGGATCACCTCTCCCACGACGCTCGCCCGGGGTTCGAGATTTCCGATCACGCCCACTTCCAGTTCGCGACCGTCGATTGCCTCCTCGACGACGGCGAAGTCGTCATAGGTGAAGGCGAGTGCGAGTGCCGAGCGGAGCTCATCCAGGCCCTTGGCCCGACTGACCCCTACCGATGAACCCATGTTTGCGGGCTTGACGAAGACCGTTTCGCCGAGCTTCGTGAGCACGTCCGAAAGCATCGTTTCGGCTTCGGCGGTCCTGGCCGTCGCTGAGGGCGTGGCTGTATCGGCTGTATCGCCTGCCTCGGCGGCCTCCAAATCGCAGGCCCGGACCTCGACCCACTCGGGCTGGGCGATCCCGTTGGCGGCGAGAACGGTCTTGGCCATGGCCTTGTCCATCGAGACCGCCGATCCAAGAACTCCGGAACCCACATAGGGAATATCGAGCATTTCCAAGAGACCCTGGACCGTTCCGTCCTCGCCGTTGGGTCCGTGCAGGATCGGAAGAACAACCGTCCGCGGGCCGTCGGACGGGCTATTGGGCGCGTCGTCGGACGGGCTGTTGGGCGCATCGTCGGGTGTCCCACGCAGTACTCCGATCGGGTCGACCGGCTCCCCGTCGACTCCGAGTGGAGCCAGGGGAGCGTCGGCCCCGGTCGCTCTGACTGCAGCCACCGACTCGTCGGCCTCCACCCATGTTCCGTCACGCCTGATCCCTACCGCGTGGACCTCGTAACGGTCCGGATCGACGGCCCGCAGGACGTGACTTGCTGATAGTCGGCTGACGTCATGTTCGGCAGATCGGCCTCCGAAGAGCACCACCAGACGGACACGGCTAGGTAAAGGCACTGAAGGAGTGTAGGCAGTGCGAGAATCGACGAATGCAGTTCTCAACCGCTGAACTCGCGGACGCCCTCGCAGGAGTCCCCCAAGGACCGCCCGCCACGGTCACAGGTCTGGCCATCGACAGTCGAATCGTCGCTCCCGGGCAGCTGTTCGCCGCCGTCCGAGGTGAGAGGGACGGCCACGATTTTCTCGGGGCGGCGTTCGAGAACGGCGCCGGAGCCGTCCTGATCGACAAGGCGGCCGGTTCATTGAAGAGCGGCCAATCGGCGGTCCTGGTCGAAGACGTGAACGCAGCCCTAGCCGATCTGGCACGCCTAGCGCGCTCCAAGACGTCCGCCGAGGTGATTGGTGTCACGGGCTCCGTCGGCAAGACCACCACCAAGGACATGTTGGCATCGGTGCTGGGCCGATCGCTCAGGACCGCGTCGTCCGAGAAGTCGTTCAACAACGAACTCGGGGTGCCACTGACCCTGGTAAACGCTCCCGAAGACACCCAGGCGACCGTCGTTGAAATGGGCGCCAGGGGAGTGGGGCACATCGCGTACCTGTGTTCCATGACCAGGCCCAAGATCGGCGTGGTCACGACGGTGGAAGCTGTGCACACCGAGGTGATGGGAGGACTCGAACAGATCGCCATCGCCAAGGGAGAGCTGATCGAATCCCTGCCATCGGACGGCTTGGCGGTCCTCAACGCAGACGTGGCGCTGGTGAAGGCGATGTCGGATCTCACCTCCGCCGAGGTCCTGACCTTCGGTCGGAGCGGCGATGTCCGCGCCAGAGGAATCGAGGTCGACGGCGAACTGGTGGTTTCGTTCGTGATCGTGTCCCCATGGGGCGAAGTAGCGGTTCGACTCGGGGCCAGGGGAGCACACAACGTGTCGAACGCCCTCGCTGCCGCTGCGGTGGCGCTGCACCTGGGCGTCCCGCTCGATGAGGTCGCCGAAGGCCTCGGGGCGCCGCTGCAGTCACCGTGGCGGATGGAGTTGAGCGTCAACGGCGCAGGCGCCTCGATACTCAACGACTCATACAACGCCAGTCCGACCTCCATGGCCGCGGCGCTGCGGGGGCTGGCGTCGATCGAGCCGACCGATGTCGACCCGGATCGTGAACCCAGAAAGCTCGCTGTCGTCGGGCTGATGGCCGAACTGGGTGACTCTGCTGCCGCCGAACACCGAGATATCGCCATCCTGAGTGACGATCTGGGCGTCGAACTACTGGCGGTCGGCACCGACATGTATGGGGTCGAGTCGGTTCCTGATATTGCGGCCGCGATGGCGTTTCTTCGTGGCTGGAACCCGGGTGTGGGCGACGCCGTCCTGGTCAAGGGGAGCCGAGTCGCCGGACTGGAAGTGGTCGCCAGGGAGCTGCTCGAGTGGGGCAAGCAGCCCTGATCGGCGGGCCGGATGTGGTGGCCGGATTTCGGGACCGGGTCGGTCTCAGGCCGGATGTCGTGGCTGGGGCCGTTGCCTGAGGCCGGGTCGGTCTCAGGCCGGGTCCGTCTCGTGAACCTGCTGTAGGACGTAATCCGGCTCGGTGAGGTTCATCACAACGCCGAGGAATGCAGCGACGACTGCGCCAAAAACCAGCACCGAGCTGATCCCGACCGTGTCGATGATCGGCCCGGCAATCAATCCGCCGAGTGGAACCAGCCCTGCCCACGCCATCAGCCACAGACCCATCACGCGACCCCTCACAGAGTCGTCGACCGCAATCTGGATCGTGGTCGAAAGCGCAGTGACGATGATGAAGTACGCCGCTCCAACGACAAACGCGCTGACGAACGCGAGTGGCAGGTTCCGGGTCGTTCCGAACAGCGCCAACATGACGGCGAAGAGGATCAGACTGCCCTTCGTCATCTTGGCCCGGTCGATGCGGGACAGGATCGAGCCCATGGCGAGCGCGCCGCCGGCGGCTCCGAGGGCGAAGCATGCGAACAAGATGTTGAATTTCCAACCCGACAGGCCCAGGTGCTCTTCAGCGAGCAGCGGCATCTGATAGATGAAGATGAGCGAGAAGAGTGAGAAGGCGGCGATCGTGATCAGCACTCTTGAGATCACGCCGTTCTGACGGGCGGCCTGGAACCCTTCCCGGATCTGTCGCAGCGGTCCAGTATCCGAGTGACCCTTTGGCGAGAAGTCCACGTTGACGGTGACGACTGCCCAGATCACGAAGAGGTACGTGAGTCCGTTGATCGCGAAGACGCTCGACGCGCCCGCGATGGAGCCGATTGCACCGCCGAGCAGGGGGCCGACAACTCGGGCCGAGTTCATGGAGACAGAGTTGATTGCGATCGCAGGCTGAAGGTCGTCGCGCTGAACGAGCTCTGGGAGTAGTGCGTTCATGGTCGGACCGTTGATGGCGTTTGCACAACCGATGGTTGCGACGACAGCAACCAGAACCACCCGGTTCGGCGCGTCCGACAGCGCGACGCCGGCGAGGACCATGGACATGGTGAGCTGGATCGCAGATGTCGAGACCAGCAGCACCTTCCGGCTTATCCGGTCCGCGAGTGCACCCCCGAAAGGCGAGATCAAAAGGATGGGTCCCAGCTGGGCAAACGTGATGATGCCGGTGAACAGGGCGTTCCGGGTCAGGTCGTATGCAAGCGCGATGAGCGTGATGTTCTGCATCCAGGTGCCGATGTTGGATGCGAATGTTCCTGCGAAGACTCGCCGAAACGCCTGACTCTGCATTGCTGAACGCAGCGAACCGGGTTCGACTGACGGGTTCGTGTTCGAACCATCTCCCTGCTGTGTCTCTTCGGCGGCGTGTCCCGGATCTTCAGGTAGAGATTCACGATCGACAGCCACACTTGCAGTGTACGAGAGGTGTCTCGGGCAGCCCCATCGGACTCCAACCTCGATGCCCCCAGGAGTAATGGGTGGTGCCCTGCCGATGCCGGCCGACAGAGCTCGTCAGACGTTGCCCGGGCCATACGTGGATCAAGCCCGGGCCATGCGTGGATCAAGCGGCTCGTAGGCTTGGCCCCAGATGGCTCCCAAGGACGAACGGTCGCATTACGAGGTGCTAGGTGTGGCCCCCAACGCCACCCCACAGCAGCTCCGTGACGCCCATCGGCAGATGGCGCTGGTTCTGCATCCGGACAGGCACGCCCAGAGTTCGCCCGCGGAGCGCCGACTGGCCGAGCGGCGGATGATCGAGGTAAACGTGGCCTGGTCGGTCCTTTCGGATCCGAGCTCTCGGATTGCGTATGACCGCACAATGCGGGCTCGGACTACCGCGCCCAGGACGCCTGCTGCTGGAGGGGCCGACCCGAGGTCAGACAGCGGTAGCGCGACGGATGCTCGGCGGCCGGGCGTCAGCGGCTCCCATGTCTCCGACCACGATGCCCGATGGGACACCGTGGCAGGTCAAGCTGACGGTTCCGCACGAAGTGACGGGGCGGAGTTCGATTACAGGGAGATGTTTGAATCCGGGGACGAGTTCGATCACGACGACGAACCTGTTCCGGAGTGGCAGTACTGGATGTTCAAGCGTGGTCCTGTGATCGCGATATTCCTGGTCGCAGCTGTGTTGTTCATCGCCACGGCGTATGCAGGCTCAGGCGGAGGGGGTGGCTCCGACCCTGGCTCCGGCGGAGGACCAGTGTCCAGCGTGGAGGCGAATCAAGAGTGCGTCAGCATCTCCACGGCGGGACGAAGCGCGATCCGTGTTCCCTGCAGTGGGCCCAACGACGGGAAGATCGTCACGAAAGTCAGTGCGGCGCTCGATTGTCCTGCGGCAACGACCTACGTGCTGATCCATGAGGAGTTCCTGTGCGTGACCACCGATCCATCGGTCGTCGGGTCGAAGCCAGGTGGTTGACTAGTCCGGTTGGCTCGGACGTGTGGTGTTCGCCCGTGAAGTTCATGACCACTACAGTGCGGAGGCCCGAAAGTGCTTCTGCACTCGAAGGTTTGGCCAGGGCGTATAGCTCAGCTGGCTAGAGCGCTGCCTTCACACGGCAGAGGTCCGCAGTTCAAGTCTGCGTACGCCCACCACCCGGAACCCCTGCTACGGCAGGGGTTCCGTCGTTTTGGGACACGTGCCACGACTGTCGAATTGGGCTCCATGGCACATGCCGAGCCCTTGATCGCAGTCAGGCCGCCTTCGCCGAGAGCGTCGGGGCGGTAGCTTCTGAAGTAGTTCACTCGGGCACTTCCTCGATGACTTCAAGTAGCTACGGGTCGTCGACCGCGTCCACCGGGGACACGGGTCCGCTGATTCCAGCTCGCTGCTTCAGCGACTGGCAGTGCCGTCGCTAAATCTACAACGTCAATCGAAGGGTGAGTCGGTGGACTCGGCCAGTTTGTCGGTGGGAGCCAAGGGATGGTTATCCGGAACGGTTCCGAGCCTGCCCGCATGGAAATCGTCGAAGGCAACACGGTCGAATCGCCGGTGGTGCTCGGTGAATGCCCGAAAGTGGACGAGCCGACCTGCTGAAGCAGAGCGACGTCCCAGTCCTCGGACTCGAGCAGCTCAAGGTTGGAAGGGAACAGGGTTGTGGTCGGAGAATCTTCCGCGGTTCGTGCTGTCTATTGACCGGCGGAGCGGTCGTTGTCGTGGTGGGGTGCGCCGGACCGGAGGCGTTCGATGTCGGCTTCAAGACTCAGCACCATGATGATGCCTGCCAGATTGAGGCCTTCTTCTAGGAGTTGGCCGATGCGGCGGAGGCGGACGATGTCGTTCTGGCTATACCGGCGTGTGCCGGCTGGCGTGCGGCTCGGTTGAAGTAGGCCCCGCCGCTCATAGCCGCGCAGGTTCTGATCGGTCGACCCGACCAGTTCAGCCGCGACGGAGATTCCATACACGCCCCGTTCCGGGTCATCCTCCAGGTCCGCCATGTTAATCCGTCCATTTCTAGCCGTTGCAATTACCTGCGCCGTATGCTACTAGATATCTATATCAACCGATACAGGTAATGGCTCCCCGGTATCGGTCGTCAGAAAGGATTTGGAGCCGCAGGAGGTGTTCAGAATGCTCATGCGCACCGACCCATTCCGGGACTTGGACCGCCTGGCCCAGCAGCTTCTCGGGACGATGGCCCGACCTACCCCTGTGCCTATGGACGCTTGGCGCGAAGGTGACGAGTTCGTCGTCGAACTGGACCTTCCCGGCGTGGACGCCGAGTCGATTGACATCGACATCGAGCGGAACGTCTTGACCGTTCGAGCCGAGCGCCCCCAGCGAGGAAATCAAGGCGAACTTGTCGCTGCCGAGCGGCCGCGCGGCGTTTTTAGTCGCCAATTGATACTTGGCGACACCCTCGATACCGATGAGGTGAAGGCGGGTTATGACGCCGGGGTGCTGTCTCTGCGAATCCCGATTGCGGAGCGTTCGAAGCCCCGGAAGATAGCCATCACGGGGGGAGCAGCCGACCGAGAAGATGTCAGACAACATCCGGAGCCGATCGAGGCGAGCGGATCCGACAGGTCCCGCGAACTGCACGGTGCTCCTGCGTAGGGATTGACGTGTTGGGGGGTCTCACAGTCATGGCGCAAATCATGTGGAACGAAGCGAGAGTTGCTGACAAATTTGTCGCACTTGTATGCGAGGACATGGAGCTGCTCAACGAGGAGTTCAACGCGATCGTTGCTGCTTTTGACTGTGAGTCACCCGGCGGTGGTTCATCCCTGACTCATTGCGGCGACTCGCCGACGGGAAAGACACAATTCGGCGGCGACAGCAACCGAATGCACAAGGGAACTCATCCAACCTCGGGAAGATGGTCACTGCCGAGGGCTCCCCCTTGTCACGGAAGGTTCCTGGTTGCCCCATGCGTCATCCTCCTCATCGGGCCGATCCAAGCAGGATGCACAGACCGGCGAAGTCGGCACCGCTGGGCTTCCCGCGGACAGCTCAAGTCATCTCAACCAGCGGATCGATTTCGCCTGACATTGGCGGATTAGCCTTCGCGAGGTGGCCACCGACCGGAATCTCTGGACGCGATTCCGAAGTCTGCCTTGGTGGGGACAAGCGGCGTTCTGGATTCTGCTGGCCCCGGTACCGCTGCTCGCCTGGGGATTTGCCGGAAGGTCTGTCCGCCGGGGGATGGCCATTGCAGCGACGCTCCTCTGGGTCGTGGCCGCCATCGCCGGCTCCGGATCGGATACTTCGCGGGCTGCCACTGGAGATGTCTCAGCGACGCCGGGGGCAGGACCGGTCACCCCCGACTCGGTTTCCCCGAATTCGGGTTTTGAGCCGTCTGCGTCGACAAGTGAGCGCGTTCCGAGGTCCACGCTGACCCCCGCAAATTCGACCTCCACATCTATGGATCCTCCAGCGACATCGATCCCCGCGCCGACTCCGCCGGCCATTGATGGCCTCGACGGCGCTTCGCCTCTCTCCAAGCTCTCGATTGCCGGCGAATCTGCAATCGGTCCCTACTCTCGTGACGCTTTCCCGCACTGGCGCGACGAGGATCGGAACGGCTGTGACACCCGGTGTGAGGTTTTGGCCGACGAGAAGCTCCCCGGCGGCGGCTGGATGTCGGTCTACGACGGCTTGATGGTCTACGACGAGTCGGAACTGGACATCGACCACATGGTGCCGCTCGCTGAAGCCTGGCGTTCGGGCGCTTCGAGATGGACCGAGGATCGGCGGACCTCATTCGCCAACGATCTGACCAATCCGTCGACCTTGCTGGCCGTGACCGCATCCTCGAACAGGGGAAAGCAAGATCGCGATCCCTCGGGATGGCGCCCGCAGGTCAGCGAGTGGTGCTCCTACGCGCGTGCCTGGATCTCGGTGAAGGTTGAATGGTCGCTGAGTGCGGATCCGGCCGAAGCGCAATCGTTGGCCGAGATGCTGCGCGCCTGTCCGAGTTCCTAGACCACTCGTAAGGGCCTTCGAATTATCGCTCCCTGGGCCTGTGCGAGGAATAGCCCCTCGTTCGGATTTGGCCGGCCTTCCCCCGAATAACTTCGTGTGTTCTCTGATGGACTGTCTGGCTCTTTCCGTGGCATCTGCGATTAATTTTGAAGGATTTTGAGAATCTCTTGACCACTGTCGTACACGTGTTCTAAAGTAGAACGCATGTTCGGGAAGAGGAAGGACGAGGACGGTCCAGAAGAGTCGACCAGGACCTGGTCGACGCCGGTGGTTCCCGATGTCGCGGTCGCTCAACTTGAGTCGGTGGTCGACTCTCTTCGGGTGGGCGCCCAGCAGGTCGCCCAGATGGAGGG
>JBATWQ010000104.1:0-24206 GCA_049672765.1 Microthrixaceae bacterium
GGTCAAGCCCTTTGGTTTCAGGGAACTGGTCGCCCGGATCCGTGCGGTATTGCGGCGAAGTTCGGGAGAGGAAGGTTCGGTCACGTCCCAGCGCATCGAAGTTGGTGACATCGCGATTGACCTGCGTGCCAGGACCGTCACGTTCGAGGGCCTCCCGGTCATGTTGTCCCCCAAGGAGTACGACCTCCTCGTGTATCTCGCCGAAGATCCGGGAGCGGTCAAGGTTCGCGAGCAACTGATGCACGACGTCTGGGACGAGAACTGGTGGGGCTCGACCAAGACCCTGGACGTCCATGTCGCGTCGCTTCGCAAGAAGCTGCGCCCCGACGTGATCGAGACGGTCCACTCGGTCGGTTACCGACTTGTTCCGATCCATCCGACCGAGCCATGACCCGGCGCCTACTTCTCAGCTACATGACCGTCACGGTGGTGGTCCTGGCGGTTCTCATGGTGCCCCTCGGAATCTTCTACGCGCAGCGTGAACGGGATCGTTTCACGAGCGATGTGGAGCGCGACGCCGGAGTGCTCGCCACCATTTACGAGGACGCGCTCGAACTGGACCTGGCGCCCAACGGTCGACCGGCCGAGGAGTACCGCAAGCTCACAGGTGCCCGGGTCGTGGTCGTCGACCGTGCGGGGATCTCGCTTGTGGACACCACTGGGCCGATCGATCGGGACTTCTCGACCCGCCCCGAGATCAGGACCGCCCTAGCCGGATCGATCTCGGAGGGAATCCGCAGGTCCGAGACACTGGGCACCTCGCTGTTGTACGTGGCTGTTCCGGTGGCGTCGAGCGGCATCAACCACGGCGCGGTCAGGGTGACTCTCGACGCAGACCGGGTCGACGCACGCATCACCCGCTTCTGGACCGGCCTTGGCCTGATGGCGGTCGTAATCCTCCTGTTGGCGGCCCTCATCGGTTGGGCTCTGGCGCAGTCCTTCGCCCGACCGATCCGACGCCTGAGTGCGACTGCCGCCAGGTACGCCCGCGGTGACCTCAGCAATTCGGGGGACCCACCCAGTGGGCCCGTTGAAATCCGCGAGCTCGCCGACACCATGACGAACATGGCGGAACGACTTGAGGAGTTGATCCAGGAGCAGCGAGCGTTCGTGGCGGACGCCTCCCACCAACTCCGGACCCCTCTGACTGCGCTGCGTCTGAGGCTGGAGAATCTCCAGACGCGTGTGACACCCGCCGAAGCGGCAGAACTTGACGTGATCATCGGCGAAAGTTCCCGTCTCACCGAGTTGGTCTCGGACCTGTTGCAACTCGCCCGGGCCGACCAGCTTCCCCCGCCGGTGGCCGTGGACCTTGCGGCCTCCGTCGCCGAGCGCGTCGAGATGTGGTCAGCGGTTGCCGACGCCAGCGATGTCCGTCTTGTCCTTGAGTCCTCAAATGTCCCGCTCGATGCCAGTGCCGTGCCGGGCGCCGTCGAGCAGATTCTCGACAATCTGCTCGACAATGCGATCAGGGTTACCCCTCCGGGATCCACCGTGACCGTCACCCTTGCTGCCGGTTCGACCAGGGGTGGGGCCCAGCATCGGGTCTCGATCAGAGACGAGGGCCCGGGTCTGTCAGACGAGGACAAATTGCGCGCCACGAGGCGATTCTGGCGCGGCGAAACGGCGACACCCGGAACCGGCCTGGGTCTGGCGATAGTGTCGGCGCTGGTCGTCGCCTCGGGCGGGCATTTGGAATTGACCGACTCGGACCCTCACGGGTTGACGGCCACCTTCTCTCTGCCCGCGGTCGTCGCCATCTAGGTGGTGGTCCCATCTGTGGTGGTCCCATCTGTGGTGGTCCCGCCAGTGTCGACACGAGGTACGCCACGGTCAGGTTGCCCAACGGCAGAGAGGCCCACTGCCAACTGCTCGAAGCACTCATCGACAAGCGGCGGTAGCGGAACCTGGCATCCGGTTTCGAGCCAGTGGCGGATGGATGAGCGCATCAACGCAAGAGCAGAGGCCGCCAGCAACCGCGGCTCTATCGCCGGGCTTCTTGGTGGGTCCGTTGCTGGGCCCGAAGATCTGTCGATCCGCTCCGACAAGACCTCGGTCAGGGCGTCCTCCCAACCGGCCTGGAGTTGGAGGCTCCGCGCGTAGACCGAGGGGTTCGCTGCGATGATCCCGAACCTGCGGATCAGTTGTTCCCGCTCGGTCTCGTAGTCCGCCGCAACCACTACGAACGAGACCCTCAAGCTGGCCCAGGGCCCCAGGTCATCGGGCTGTTGTGTGACCTCTTCGATGATTCGGGCCAGCCGACGCGCGTAGTCGGCGAGGACCACGTCCTCCTTGGTCGAGAAGTAATAGAAGAACGTCCGCGGAGAGATGCGCACTTTGGCGGTGATCGCGTCGATCGTCGTCTGTTCGAAGCCATCGGCCTCGAAAAGATCGAGGGCCGCGACCTCTATCTCGTGTCGTCTCTGGAGCTTTTTTCGTTCGCGCAGGCCCAGCGATTCTTCGACCATCGCATCCGATGTTGACATGCCTCTACAGTCGGCACAATATTACAACGAATGTAAAAATACAGTGACTGCGGTAATCGGCGCCATCAGTTGGAAAGGTGCATCTCATGTCGAACTGGCTCCACAGGCTCGGTAGATCGGCGTTTCGTCGTCGTGGTTTCGTAATCGCCGCATGGGTCGTCCTCGGAGTAGCCCTGGTCCTGAGCAACCGGCTGTGGGGAGGGACCACCGTCGACAACTTCAAAGTGCCAGGAGTCGAGTCCCAACAGGCGGTTGATCTGCTCAAGGAACGCTTTCCGGAACGCGCGGGCGCCACCGCCATGGTCGCCTTCCACACCGGCGACGGTGACGACGGAGTGATGGACCCGAAGACGGCCGACTCGATCAAGGCCACGATCACCCGGGTCCGGGCGCTTCCGCATGTCTCGAGCGTCACCGAGCCGCTGGCCAGCCCGATGTCCATCTCGAAAGACGGTCGGACGGCGTTTGCCGCGGTGCAGTACGACCGTTCAACCGCTGACCTGGGCAGGGCGGCGGTCGATGAACTGTTCGCCACCGCGCCGGCCGCGCGCAGGGGGCTCCAAGTCGAATACGGAGGCGAACTCCCCACCGTTCTCAAGGAGCGCGAAACGGGCCCGGCCGAGATGATCGGAATCGTCGCCGCGTTGATCATCCTGTTCGTTACTTTCAGAAGTGCGATCGCCGCGGCGATGCCTCTGGTGGTGGCGGCGCTCGGGCTGGTCGTTGGTCTCTCCCTTGTCGGATTGTTAGGTGTCCTGATCGACATCCCGTCGGTGGCACCACGCCTGGGAATGATGATCGGCCTAGGGGTGGGGATCGACTACGCCCTGTTCATCCTCAGTCGCCACAGAGACAATCTCGACGCGGGGATGTCCAAGGAGGACTCCATTGCCCGCACCAACGCGACCGCCGGGCAGGCCGTCGTGGTGGCCGGCGGAACGGTCGTGATCGCCATCCTGGGACTGCAGATGGCGGGGATTCCCTTTGTCGCGGCCCTCGGATATTCCGCATCGATCGTGGTCGCGATAGCTGTCCTCGTCGCAATCACGCTGCTGCCTGCGATCCTGGGGTTCGTCGGACCCAGGGTGCTCGCCAAATCCCACCGGGAGTCGGCCGCGCACGCTGCCGTCGATGTCCAGGCCAGCAACCGAAGCCTTCAGGCTGACGACCACAGCGGCTGGCTGCGATGGGCGCACTGGGTGGCCCATCACCCCTGGCGATCCGGCGTCGCCGCTACCGTTGTGTTGTTGCTGCTGGCGGTCCCGTTGCTCGACATGAGACTCGGACAGGCCGACGCCGGTACCGACCCCACAACCGCCACCCACAGACGGGCCTATGACCTGCTGGCAGAGGGATTCGGCGCCGGATTCAACGGGCCACTCCTGGTGACGGTGAGCCTGGACGGTCCGGACGACAAACCGGTTCTCGAAGCCATCACAACGGCGCTGAGGAATGACCATGCGGTGAGCGCCGTCTCCCCGCCGGCGATCAACGAGGCCGGTGACACCGCCCTGATTACGCTGATTCCCACGACCAAACCACAGGACCGGGCCACAAGCGACCTGGTGCACCGCCTGCGGGACAGGACGCTTCCCGGGGCCACCGTCGGTAGTGGCGCCACTGCGCTCGTCGGTGGACCGACGGCCCAGTTCATCGATCAATCGGACAAGATCGCGACGCGCCTTCCGTGGTTCATCGGAGCAGTGGTTTCGCTGTCGTTCATCCTGTTGATGATCGTGTTCCGATCGATTCTCGTGCCGCTCAAGGCAGCGCTGTTGAACCTGCTGTCGATCGGTGCCGCCTACGGCGTGGTCGTGGCGGTGTTCCAGTGGGGCTGGGGGCGCTCGTTAATCGGGCTCGATGAGGCGGTGCCGATTGCCTCGTTCGTTCCGATGATGATGTTCGCCATTCTCTTCGGCCTGTCGATGGACTATGAGGTGTTCATCCTGTCGAGAATCCGTGAGGAGTATCACGGTGGGCACTCGAACATCGATAGCGTCGTCGTCGGCCTAGGGGCCACGGCGAAGGTGATCACCGCAGCGGCGCTGATCATGGTCAGCGTGTTTCTCGGCTTCGTCATCAGCGGGGATCCGGTCGTCAAGATGATGGGCATCGGACTCGCCACAGCCGTGGCCGTTGACGCCACGATCGTGCGTATGGTCCTCGTTCCCGCCACCATGGCGTTGGTCGGGGACGCCAATTGGTGGTTTCCGAAGCGGCTCGATCGCATCCTTCCCCATCTTGATCTCGAGGTTGAGCCGGACCCGTCCTGAGCGGCGGAGCCGGGACCTGTCCTGAACAGACTCGCCGACGTGTTCCGGAAGGAACCCGGTCTCTCAGGTTCTTGTCTGGTTGTCTGGTTGTCATGCCGACGATTGCGACACGCCGATGGACCTGATCCTCCTGCGCCACGGAGAAACGGACTGGAGCGTGAGCGGCCAGCACACAGGCCGAACCGACATTCTCCTGACCGGCCGCGGGCGGGCCGAAGCCGCCGCCGTTGCAGACGTCGTTCACGAGCTGCTGGAGGGCCGACCCGCGCCGGTCGTCTATTCGAGCCCGCTCATGCGAGCGTTCCAGACCGCCAAGATCGTGCTGCCCGGGGCCTCAATCATCCGGCGCGACGAACTGATGGAGATGGACTACGGCGACTACGAGGGCATGACGCGGACGCAGATTCAGGAGGGGCGGCCGGGATGGGACATCTGGCGCGACGGATGCCCCCACGGCGAAACGGTGGAGCAGGTCGGTAACCGTGTGGACAAGTTCCTGACCGCGGCAGCATCGGCGTTGCCGGCGACCTCGGCGGAGACACCCGATGGCGGGGGAGTGGTCGTGGTGTTTGCCCACGGGCACCTGATCAAGATCCTCGCGGCGCGGGCGATTGGTCTTGCTCCGGCCGACGGGCGGATATTCAAACTGGACACAGCCACTGTCTCGATGATCGCGACCGATCGCGGCGAGCAGGTCGTGAAGCTGTGGAACGTTCCCGCCAGGATCGGTAGCTGACCCGACTCCAAGGCCGTGGGCTCGCCACAACAGTTCAGTAACCGGCCGCTAGTGTCGAAATATGCGAATGGCCATCACCGGAGCCCGAGGCCCGGTCGGCAAGTTCCGAGTAGCGGGGGTTCCGCAGTGATGGACGGCGCTCCCGCGGGTACTGCGTCGGGCCCCGAGCGGTCCTACGGGGCCGTTGCGGGAGCAGTATCCGCCGGGGTCGCACTCGGTGTATCCGAATTGCTCGCAGGGATCATGGGGGAGGCGAAGTCGCCGATTGTGGTGCTGGGTGACTATCTGATCGGACGCTTCCCTCCTTCGGTGGAGCGCTTCGCAATCCGGACATTCGGTACGAACGACAAGGCTGTGCTGATCACCGGGATAGTTGTCCTCGCAATTGTGTTCGGGGCGCTGTTGGGAGTCGCCGCCCGCCGATCGCTCAAGTGGGCCGTCATCGGCTTTGCGGCGTTCGCAGCTCTTCCCGTCCTCGTGGTCATTGGTGAATCGGGGGCATCGGTCACAGACACGGCGATCTCGGTCGCGGTGGCTGCTGCGGTCGGCATCCTGGCGCTGAGGTTCCTGCTGGATGTGGCCCCCGCGGCCCGATCCGCCCCTGACGCCCGATCAGCACCCGCAGTGTCGCGCGCGCCGGTCCAGGAAAGGGCGGGACAGGTGGTCGACGGTTGGGACCGGCGTCGTTTCGTGCGACTCACGGTGTTCGCTGCCGGCGTCGGTGCCGTGGCCGCCGTTTCGGGCAGGTGGCTCGCCGAAGCAACGGACACCGCCATTGGTCGAGTCTCGAACCTGCTTCCGGCCCGGCTACGCGCAGCTAAACCACCGCCGTCGTCGACCGACTTCGGGGTGAGCGGGCTGACCCCGTACGTGACCCCGGAGGCGAGCTTCTATCGGATCGACACCGCCCTGATAGCACCCCGCGTAAATGTCAAGGACTGGCGGCTGCGGGTGACCGGAATGGTCGACAAGCCATTTGAGATGTCGTTCGAAGAGTTGCTCGACCTGGGCCTGACCGAGCACTGGACGACCCTGACATGCGTGTCCAATGAGGTGGGTGGCGACTTGGTTGGCAATGCCCTCTGGGGTGGCGTTCCGCTCAGGACAGTCCTTGACAAGGCGGGGGTAAAGAACGGCGCCACCCAGATCGTGGGCCGCTCCGTCGACGGCTGGACCGCTGGATTCCCTACCGAGGCCGCGTTCGACGGACGGGCCGCCATGGTGGCTGTGTCCATGAACGGTCAACCGCTTCCGGTAAATCACGGCTTCCCCGCCCGTCTGGTAGTACCCGGCCTCTATGGCTACGTGTCGGCCACCAAGTGGCTCTCCGAAATCGAGTTGGCGACCTTCGACGACTTCGACGCCTATTGGGTTCCCCGCGGCTGGGACAAGCTCGGGCCGATAAAAGCCGAGTCGCGTATCGACGTGCCGTCTCTCGGTTCCAAGGTCTCGGCCGGGTCGGTACAGGTCGCAGGCGTTGCCTGGGCACAGGGACGCGGGATTTCCAAGGTCGAGGTGCGGGTCGACGCCGGGCCATGGCACGAGGCCCGACTTGCGGACGCGATCAACGACGACACGTGGCGTCAATGGTTGTGGACCTGGGAAGCCCCTGCGGGCAGGCGCACGCTGCAGGTTCGGGCATTCGACGGCAAGGGCGTCCCCCAGACGCCAGATCAAGCCCCACCCGCCCCCAACGGCGCCACCGGGTACCACACGGTCGAGTTGCAGGTTGACGCCTGAACGCACGGGTAGCCTCGGGAGGGCAGCCGCATTCTCAGATCAGGACGAGACGATGAATGAATCGAGCATTATCGAGGTTTTCGCGGACGTGGCCTGTCCCTTTACCCACGTCGGCCTGCGGCGATTTGTCGAGCGAAGAGCCGAAGTCGGTCGGACCGATGTGAGGTTGAAGGCCCGCGCCTGGCCACTTGAGTTCGTCAATGGGGTACCCATGGATGCAGCATTCATCGCCGAGGAAGTAGCGACGATCCGCAACCACGTGGCACCGGATCTTTTCATCGGATTCGAGGAGGCTTCGTTTCCTTCTACTTCCCTTCCGGCCTTCGCCCTGGCCGCCGCGGCGTATCGGATGCGCGACGCCGTGGGCGAAGCCGTCAGCCTGGAGCTCCGCACCCTTCTGTTCGAAGACGGCCTCGACATAGCCTCCGATGCGGTCATCGGCGAACTGGCCGACAAACACGGAGTCACGATCACCGACGAAGATCGCTCAGCCGCAGCGAAGGACCACGCGGAGGGGGTCGAGCGGAAGGTCATCGGCTCGCCGCACTTCTTCACACCCGGCGGCGCATTCTTCTGTCCCACGCTCGATGTGAGTCGTGACGCGAACGGTGAACTCCACGTCCAAATGGACAGCGGCGGCTTCAACGAGTTCATCGACAGCTGCTTCGGCATCTGACAGATCAAATCCGGTGGAAGGCCCTGGCGATAGGGCCTCGACAAGTTCAGCGCGGCGATGTGGCGGGGTACGAGTCTGGAGCTGACCGTAGAGCCGGACAGACCTCGTCCTCACGTCAGGAGACTCCAATGCGTATTGGGTTGATCGCACCTCCTTGGGTTGCGGTGCCGCCCGTCCACTACGGCGGTACCGAAGCTGTTGTGGACCGACTCGCTCGTGGCTTTCAGAAGGTGGGTCACGAGGTATTTCTCTGGGCAACTGGGGATTCAACCTGTCCGGTCGCCCGTGGATATACCTACCGATCTGCGCAACCCGGTCGAATCGGCATGGCGACGGTCGAAGCCCGTCACGTGATTGCCGGGTATGAAGCGATTGCTGCCTGGGGTCCAGATGTCATCCACGACCACACCGTCATCGGGCCTCTCTACTCGCGGCGTTTTGTAGGGTTGCCCGTCGCAACCACGAACCATGGTCCTTTCCATGACGAGGCCACTGCGCTGTACCGGGCTGTTACTCCCGGGGTTGCAGTCATAGCCATAAGCCAGGACCAGGCGTCACACGCCAGAGGTTTTCCCATCAGCGCGGTCATTCATCACGGGCTCGATATCTGTGACATCCCAATCGGGGACGGCGTGGGCGACGAACGAGGGGAGTACTTCATGTTTCTGGGGCGGATGGCACCGGAAAAGGGGCTGTCCAGTGCCGTTCAACTGGCTCGGAGGAAGGGGGTGCGCCTGTTGATCGCAGCGAAGATGCGCGAGCCGCTCGAGACAGAATATTTCGCTGAGAATGTGGAACCGTTCCTGAACCACGACATCGAGTACGTGGGCGAGGTCGACAATCTCGAGAAGATGGCTCTCCTCCGCGGCGCCAAGGCGTTGGTGAACCCAATCTGCTGGCCCGAGCCGTTCGGTCTTGTCATGGTCGAGGCTCTCGCCTGCGGTACACCGGTGGTCAGCCTCAATAACGGCTCGGCCTCCGAGATCATCCGTGACGGCATCACCGGCATCGTCTGTCGCGATATGGAAGAAATGGCCGAACGCCTTTCCGAGGTCGAGCAGATAGAGCGCAACGCGTGTCGGATCGATGCAGAGTCGCGCTTTACGACGGAGCGCATGGTTGAACAACACGTAGAACTCTTCACCGAGCTCATTGCCAGATCGACGGCGATCACTCGGAGCAACGCACACCCGAACGGAGGGGTCTCGAACGTGCAGCGGTCCCAGAACGCCGTTGCCTCATGAGCGACTCGCCATTCGACGGGAGTCGCAAAGTTGCATCCCTGGCGCACCAGGGGCTCATCACCGTTCTTGACGGTCAAAGCTTCTGTCTGTCGAGCCGGACCGGTGATATTCAGCGAGGAGAGCCGCAAGGACTCTTTGTTCTGGACACCCGCCTGGTGTCCTATTGGCGTCTACTGCTCAACTCGAAGCCGATCGAACTGCTGGCATGTGGCAACGAAGAGCCCTTCTCGGCGGTTTTTCTGGGGCGCAGCTACCCGCCCGAAGGCCAGGCAGATTCAGACCTTGTCGTATTCAGGCACCGCCATGTGGGCAACGGAATGCGTGAAGTGATCTCGATCGAGAACCACGGTCTCGAGCCCCGTCGCGCGTTGCTGCAACTCTCCTGCGATGTCGATTTCGCAGATCTCTTCGAAGTAAAGGAGTCCAGGGTCAGGTCCAGAGGTCACCATCGCTACGAGACCAGCAAAAAGGAAATGTGTTTCACCCTTCTGGGCGAAGTGGAGAAGCAGGTACAGATCCACTTCACCGACGACGTGGAGGTATCCCGGGACACAGCAACCTGGGACTCAGTCATTGAGCCGGGTGGCAGCTTCGAAACCTGCATCGAGGTGAAGCTCCAGCTGGACCGAAAATCGGTGGCACCCGTGTTCTGTTGCGGTGTCGACCCATCGGGTTCGGTCCCCAACCAGAGACTCGTGCGTTGGAAGGCGAACCTTCCGAAAATGAAGACCGACGACCCGCGGTTCGACAGTTGCCTCGAAAGGTCACGAGAAGACATCGGATCGCTACGGATCTTCGATCCCGAACATCCGGATGTGCCGATCCTTGCTGCTGGAGCGCCATGGTTCATGACAGTGTTTGGACGAGATTCCCTGATCACCGCATGGATGGCACTTCCGGCGGAGCGAAATCTGGGTAGGGGTGTCCTGGAAATCCTTGCCCGCTTTCAGGGCTCGGAAGTCAATCACCGTACAGAGGAGCAGCCTGGAAAAATCCTCCACGAGATGCGGTTCGGTGATGCGACTGGAATCTCGCTTGGCGGGGGCGAGACCTACTACGGGTCCATCGACTCGACTCCGCTTTTCGTGATGCTCGCCGGGGAGTTGCACCGCTGGGATCCCCAGGACGAGACCGTGGAACGTCTGGCCCCGAACATCGACGCTGCGTTGACATGGATTGAGGAGTACGGCGACCGGGACGGGGATGGGTATGTCGAATACGAGCGCAGCAACGAGAGCAGCCTGGCGAACCAGGGGTGGAAAGACTCCTGGGATGCGATCCGAAGCGCGAATGGTCGTCTGGCCGAGCCGCCGATCGCACTCTGCGAGGTCCAGGGGTACGTCTATGCCGCGTACCGAGCGGCTCAGTATTTGGCAGCCGATCGCAATGAAACAGCGACGGCCGAGCGCTATCGGAAACGGGCAGATGACCTGTGGGAACGCTTCAATCGTGACTTCTGGATCGAGGACGAGGGGTTCTATGCCTTGGCGCTAGACGGAAACAAAAACCCGGTCGACGGCATAGCGTCCAACGTCGGTCATTGCCTGTGGACCGGAATCGTCGATCCCCGACGTGCAGAAAGCGTCGCCGATCGGCTTCTCTCGGAGGAATTCTTCACCGGGTGGGGTTTGCGCACGCTGTCGTCGGCCATGGCGGCCTATAACCCGGTTAGTTATCACAACGGGTCTGTGTGGCCCCATGACACGGCCATCGTTGCTGCCGGCCTCAAGCGCTATGGCTTCGGCCGCCATGCTGAGCGCTTGATCCGGGCCCAGATCGATGCCGCTATAGCCAATGATTTCCGTCTGCCCGAGCTCTTCGCGGGCTTCCCCCGAACCCGTATGCCCTTCGTCGCGTCGTATCCGACCTCGTGCTCGCCGCAGGCATGGGCTGCAGCGTCTCCATTGTTGTGGCTGCGAACGATGCTTGGGTTTCAGCCAGATCTCTCCAACCAGCAGGTGTGGGTGGATCCGGGCCTTCCGCGTGGAATCAATGAGTTCTCGCTCGAAGGGATCCGGCTCCACGACCGCCAGGTCAGCATCCACATAAGTGGCGCTGACGTGTCCTTCGAGGGACTCGAAGGACTGAAGGTGCTGCGTCACGCCCACCCGTTCGCTGACTTCCCGCGGGGTCGCGAGTGAGGCGGCCACCAGCCAGGTCCGGGAGCTACTCCTATGGTGAAGGGGCCTTAGGAGGTTCCAATGCCCGAGTTCGCTGTTCCTGATCACGTCCGGCCGATCCGTGATCGGGTGTTGGACTTCATGGTGTCCCACGTCGAACCCGCCGAGCCGGTTCTGCACAAAGGTGGAGCGGAGGCGAGGTCGCTGATTCGAGATCTGCAGTACCGCGCCAAGTCCGAGGGACTCTGGGCGCTGGGCCACCCGGCCGAACTGGGAGGCGGCGGGATGCCCTTCGCCGATTACGTCTACATAAACGAGGTGCAGGGTCGCAGCGAGTATGGCCAGATCGCGCTCGGTACGTTCACCCTGCAGGACTCGCTCATGTTGCACTCCTACGCGAGCGAGTCGCAGCGCGAGCGGTTCCTCCAACCGCTCGTCGCGGCCGAAATCTGGCCCAGCTTCGCGATGACCGAACCCGAAGTTGCTTCGTCCGATCCCACCCAGTTGCAGACGACGGCGGTTCTCGATGGCGACGAATGGGTCATCAATGGCCACAAGTGGTTCACGACCGGTGCCGCGGTGGCGGCGTATACGACGGTCATGTGTCGGACCGAGATGGACGCGCCGGATCACGCGGCGTTCTCGATGATCATCGTCCCCACTGACACCCCCGGCTACACGCTGGTTCGTGAAACGCCGGTGCTCGGAATAAACGGCGGACACTACGAAGTGATCTACGACGAGGTTCGGGTGCCCGCCGATTCGCTGCTCGGAGGGCGGGGGAGAGGATTCGTGATCGCCCAGGAGCGACTCGGGCCCGGGCGGATCTTCCACGCGATGCGGTGGCTGGGACAGGCGCAGCGGGCCTTCGACCTGCTCTGTGACCGGCTCGTCCACCGAGAGGCCTTCGGTGGTCCGCTCGCTTCGAAACAGCTGATGCAGCAGCACGTCTTCGAAAGCTACGCGCAGATCCAGGCGTGTCGGATGCTCACACTCGACGCCGCGGCGGTCGTCGATTCGGGCGCAGATTCCCGGGTCCAGATCGGAGCGGTGAAGGTCGTCGGCGCCCGGATGCTCCACGACGTGATCGACCGAGCAATCCAGGCCTACGGCGCTGCGGGACTTACCGATGACACCCCGCTGAGCCACATGTACCGCGCCGCCCGCTTCGCCCGTATCTATGACGGACCTGACGAGGTTCACATCCAGTCGGTCGCCCGCCGCATCCTCAAGACGTACCGGGACGGCGAGACCTGGGACTTCGCGACCTGAAGCGTTGAGGACGGAAGTCCGCGGGCTGGCCGCCGCGGCTCAGGCTGACCCCAACCATTTGGGGTTGGCGACCGCCACCCGTGCGGTTACCCCAGCGCGGACATCGGCAAGATCGTCGGGACCGAGGGCTTCGCCGGCGCGGATCCGGCTGAGGAGGGCGGCTTCGTCGATCGATGCCTGTGGGGCCGGAGTTGCGGCGAGTTCTCGTTCGACCATCGCCAAGGAGTTTCTCGCTACCCGAACCGCGAATGCGTCACCGGGTTTGAGCTTCGGCATCACCGCCTCGCCCAGGTGATCGCGAACGGCTTTGACCAGCTCGGCTGCGTCGGGGTGGCCGTGGTCGACGACGGGCAGCGGCCGCCCGGGCGGGTGGGGTGGAACCCCGAGCAGGTCCAATAGGTCGTGTTCGTTCTCGGCGATGCGCCGGCCGATGGTCGCGAGCTCCACCGATCGGACGTGGCCATCCAGGTGTCGGCTCGCCTGAACCGCGCAGATCAGACCCCAGCGCAGGGTTCCTGCGACGATCCACCAGCGGACATGGTCCTCGGTGACTTCCGACCCGGCGGCTTCCCGGTAGGCGGCGAGCAGGTCCGCAAGGTCACCGATGCCGCCCACAACTCCTGGTCCACCGAAGCGCCAGGCGCGGACACACAGCCAGCCCAGGTCCTCGATCGGGTCACCGACGTGAGCGAGTTCCCAGTCGAGTACCGCACGAAGCCCGGACCGGTCGACCAGCATGTTGCCAATCCGGAAGTCGCCGTGGACCACCGTCGTGCGTTCCTGGCTCGGACGGTTGACGTCGAGCCAACCGAGCGCGAGCTCGAATGCCGGTGAATTGATTCCCAACAGTTCGAGGCCCGCGCGGATCTGCTCCACCGGGTCCTCGCCGCCGAGGTCTGTGAACTCGTCGGGTGGGATCGAATGGATAGCCGCGAGCGCCTTGGCCAGCTGCCTGGGCAACCGTTTGCGAGCTGCTGCGAATTCGTCGCCCCGGACGATCTTGGGTGCCAAGGCCTCGCCGTCGACACGGCGGGTGATCCGGGCCCCACCCATCCCAGTGGCCAGCGCCGCGCAGCCGACCGAGTCGACGACGACCTCGGCGACAGGCACACCAGCACGTGTCGCGGCACCCAGCAGGAGGTCCTCCCGGGCGAAGGGCAGTCCGAGCGCGGTACCGCCCTGCTCGCGTTGGAGAATCAGCCGTGTCCTGAGCCCCGCGGAATCGACCGCGTCGAAGGACCAGGTTTCGCGGGACGCACCGCCGGTGAGTCGGGTCAGATCCTCGATTTCGACCTGACCGAGGCGCGGGCCGAGGACCCCGGCAAGGCGGGGCGGAAGTTCAGCGTCGACCACGGTCAGGGACCTCCGCGTCAGCCATGGTCAGGTCCACTCCAATCGATTCGTGGGCGTCGGCGATCGGGGAGGCGCACCAGGTGCTACGTCTCTTCGAGCGAGGCCAGAGCCCCCCTGATCCGACGTGCGGCAAGCTCCGTCTGGTCCTCTATCAACTGGTCCTCGAGAAGATCGAATGCCGTGTCTGAACCGTATTGCTCGGCGAACGCCCGGACGAAGCGGACTCCCATCTCATCCTCGAGCAGTCCGATGAAGTCGAATGCGATTGCGCTCTCCTGAGGGACCTTGCCCGAGAACTTCTTGACCTGTTCCTGATCCGGAATCGTCGACTGCATGATCGCAACCTCGGTCAAGATCATCATCTGCCGGAGCATGGCGTCGAAGCGTCCGACATCGGCCACGGCCTTGCCGCTGACGGGCCGGTCCAGGTCGACGGTCAACGCGGCAAGGTTCAACGCCCTTTCGCGGTACCGGCCCACCGGTTCGAGGGTTCCGGCTGTCGCACAAGCTGTGACGAGCGAGCACAGGTGGTCACTGGCAGTGAGTTTCCACGCATCCGCGTAGGCATCCTCGACCGAATCGCGTAGCTCTCGGAATTTCGTATCCGGGTCGGCCCCGAACAGCTCGTCGGGAAACGCCTTCCTCAGCAATTGCTCGTCGGCGTCGGTGACCGTGAAGTCGGCGACCACGAAGGACCAGATGAGCTGCAGGCCATCTTGGGCGGCGGCACGGTCGCTGTGCGACTCCTGGTTGGCGGTCATCATCGTCAGATCTGCTGCGACCCCCGATCGGAAGTCGCGAAGGGCATCGAGTACGTCGGTCTGTGTCGTCGTTGCGGTCATCGGAATTCACGACGCGTTGGTCGCGGTCTCCATCTGCTCGAAGAAAGTGGCTGCGTCGAAGTAGTCGCGCCACAGCCCAATCTTGCCGTCGTCGTTCAACTCGAAGACGCCCGACACCGGTAGGCCGATCCATTCAGTGCCCACCAGGAAGCGGTCGGTCCGCTCGTTCATGACGATGTTCCCGCCGGCGCACTGCCGATGGACGATGAACTCGACCTCGTCCATTCCGGCCATCATCGCCAACAGGAAGTCCTTGAGTTCCTGTGGGCCATGGGCGACACCGATCGGGACGTTGTCGTAGACGAGGTCGTCGCTGACCAGTTCGACCGCTCCATCGAAATCGGAGGAGACGACTCGTGAGATGAACTCGTTGACCGTTTCTTCGGGAGTCATGGTTCAAACTCTGTCACGCAGGTGATCGCGCTGCTGACAATACGCTTGGCCCATGGCCGATTCCTCACCCGATCCCTCGCTCGGATCAGATCTGTCCCGGGGCCCGGAGCCGGGTTTCGAGGAGGTGCGCGCGGCGACGGGTCCGCCTGTCGCTCCAGAGGCATGGCTGGGAGAGCAGGTCGAGCGGCTGGTCAACGAGCGACGCGTCTCGGACAGGGCCGGCACCCCGGTGATAGTCGGGGTGGCCGGGAGCGTCGCAGTCGGCAAGTCGAGACTTGCGGTCGATATGGCGGAGACGATGTCGGTCCGCTCGCCCGGATGCCGGACCGTCGTTGTGGCGACGGATTCGTTCCTGTTGCCGAATCTGGAACTCGAGCGACTGGGGCTGAGCATGCGCAAGGGATTCCCCGAGTCCTTCGACTACAGCGCAATGCATGGTGCCATCTCGGCGCTTCGTCAGGGACGGGTCGTCAAGGTCCCCGAGTACTCCCACGTGTCCTACGACATCGTCCCCGGAGAATTCACAACGATCGACCATCCAACCCTGGTCATCATCGAGGGAGTCAACGCCCTACAGCCCCCGCCGGGGCGCGGCGTAGAGGTCCCACTCACCGACGCCGTTGCCGACCTGGTCGACCTTGGGGTCTATCTCGACGCAGATCCGAGCGACATCGAGACCTGGTTCGTCGACCGATTCCTGCGTATGTGCGCACAAGCGAGAGACGATCGTGAGGATTTGAAGCGCCTAGGCCAACAGAGCGCTGGCTCCCAGCGCGTCGGCTTCTATGCCGGTTTCGCCGGAATTGATCCTTCAGCGATTCGATCCATCGCCGAGTGGACCTGGAGTGAGATCAACGAACCCAACCTGCGTGGGTACATAGAACCGAGCCGGTCGGTCGCGGACGTGATTATCGAAAAGGGACCCGACCACCGGATACGCCGAGTCTTCACGCGCTCCTAGCTCACGGCGTCGCCACGCAGCGGCCCTCGGGACGCAGCCCCGGGCGGTTATCGTCGAGCGAGCTGGTGTGTCGGTCAGGGTCAGGTCAGGTGACCAGTCAGATCAGGTGACCAATCGGGCGGCGGGGCCATCCGCGATGACCATCGACCGCTGCGCCCTGAGCACCCCGGCGGGGATTGAGGGGTCGCCGGCCAGCAGCTTCGCGAGCGCCGATGCCTTGGACTCCCCGGTGACCTGCCACACGATCGCGCCTGCCCGTTCGAGCGCGGGGTAGGTCAGCGTCACCCGGCGGTACCCCTGGTAGTCGAGTGTGGATGCGACGTCCCGGTCGCGAACCTGCAGCACCGGGTCACCCGGAACGAGTGAGGCGCAGTGGCCATCCGGGCCGAGTCCCAGGTGCACGACGTCGATCGACGGTGCGGCACCGAGGAGGGACCTCAGGGTCGATGCATAGCTGGTCGCCGCGGGGTCGGCGCCCATTTCGACCGGTATGGGATGGACGTTGTCGGGCCGTACCCGCGGAGTCAGAAGGGCGGCCTCCAGTGAGGTGAGATTGCGGGCACTGTCACCATCTGGAGCAACGCGCTCATCGACCTGGAAGACATCGACTCGGCTCCAGTCGAGCACCGGCTCACTGGTGTTACCTGCATGCCGGTGATCCAAGGGGAACCCGGCGAGCACCCCGAACATCGCCACCGGCGTGCTGCCACCGCTGAAGGCCACTGACGATCGGCCACCATCCATCGAGTCGTTCAGAAGGTCGACGATCGTGCGTGCGGTGAGGGACGCGACCTCGTCGGCGGTCTTCATGACCACCAGCTGGTGGTTCATAGGCTGGCTGTGTCCTTCGACGGGTCGGGCGCACCGGGATGGCTCTGGACCTGAGGTCCACAGAACAACCAGTCACCGTGCTGGGCGACCTCGGAGGGCTCCGGCCCCCATGACCCGGGTGCGTAGCGGACGACCGGGGGAGGAGAGTCGAGTACAGGTTGGACGATCCGCCACGCTTGCTCGACCGCGTCCTCGCGGGCGAAGTGCGTGGGGTCGCCCTCGATCACGTCGACCAGAAGTCGAACGTATGGCTGGGTCGGTTCCGGCCAGCCGGCGTCGGGCTCGACATCCAACGCCACGGTGTGGCTGAGCAGCTCTTCACCCGCCCGCTTCGCCTGCATCTCGAGCGAGATCTGGTCCCCGGGGGTCATACGGAACCGCAGGATGTTGGCTGGCGGGGTCTTCTGTCCTGTGAACAGTGGGTGCGGAGTCGGGGCGAACTCGATGATCGCCTCGGTGAAGGTCGACTCCAGTGACTTTCCGGCACGGATGAACCAGGGAACGCCGGCCCACCGCCAGTTGTCGATGTGGAAACAGAGTGACACGAACGTCTCGGTATCGGACTCGGGTGCCACTCCCTTCTCGGCCAGAAATCCGTCGTACTGGCCTCGCAGGACCCGCCTGGGATCGACGTCTCGGGTCGAGCGCAACAACTTGACCTTCTCGTCGCGCAGCGCCTCTGGAGCATCCGAGGTCGGGGGCTCCATGGCCATCAGGGTGACGATCTGGAGCAGGTGGTTCTGCACCACATCCCGAAGGGCGCCAACGCTGTCGTAGAAGCTGCCGCGTCCCTCGACCCCGAAGGCTTCGGACATCGTTACCTCGACCCGTTGGATGTAGTGGCGATTCCACAGTGGTTCCAGGATCGCGTTGGCGAACCGGAACACCATCAGGTTCAGCACCGGTTCCTTGCCCAGGAAGTGGTCGATCCGAAAGACCCGGTCATCGGGGAACGCGCCGAGTACCGTCGCGTTCAGGTCACGCGCCGACTGCAGGTCGCGACCGAAGGGCTTTTCGAGCACCACCCGTGCCCGGTCATTGAGCCCAACCGCGGTCAGGCCGTTAATGACCGTTGCGAACAGCGATGGCGGGATCGCCAGATAGACGACGGGGAGCTCGCGGTCCTGAACCAACCGGGCAAGGTTCCGGTAGGTCGCATCGTCGTTGTAATTGCCCTGCAGATAGGACATCCGCTGGCGCAGTCGGCCGAGGACCTGGTCGTCGGTCTTGATCTTCTGGGCGGCCAGCGAACGGAGCAGGTGTTCGTGTAGGTCGTCATCGCTCCAGTCGGAACTTGCGACCCCGATGACCGGGATGTTCAGGCGCTTGTCGGCTTCGAGTTGATAGAGCGCGGGAAGTAGCTTCTTGAACCCAAGGTCGCCGCTGATGCCGAACATTACGAGCGCATCGCCGAGGGCGTGGTGGGTGTCGCGACGAGTCACTTCGAGTCTCCTTTCCTGTCGGCCCCCGGGTCGGCCGGGTCGGCCTGTCCCTGCTCCAGGTGTGTCAGCTCTACCTGTGTCGGCTCGACGTGGCCACCGAACTGATTGCGCATTGCCGAGAGGATCTGGTTCGCTCCGTGATCCTCTCCACGCGAGGAGAACCTGGAGAACAGAGCGCTTGCGAGCACAGGCATGGGAACTCCCAGATCGACGCCTGCCTCCAAGGTCCAGCGACCCTCGCCGCTGTCGTTTACCACGCCGGAGAAGCGGTCCAGATCGGGGTCGGTCACGTAGGCCGACGCAGTCAGGTCCAACAGCCAGGAACCGATGACGCTCCCGCGTCGCCACAATTCGGTGACAGCGGGGACATCGATCTCGAACCCGTACGGGTCTGAATTCTGGAGCAGGTTCAGGCCCTCGGCGTAGGCGGCCATCAGGCCGTATTCGATCCCGTTGTGGACCATCTTGACGTAGTGGCCCGAACCGCTCTCGCCGCAGTGGAACCAGCCCTGCTCTGCAGGAGCGAGAGGTCCGGAGCGCCCTGTGGTCCGCTCGACGCTGTCGGAGTCGGGAGAGAGAATGTCGAGGATCGGAGCGACGTGGGCGACCGCCTCCGTTGACCCGCCGACCATCATGCAGTAGCCGCGTTCGTAGCCCCAGACGCCACCGCTGGTGCCGATGTCGAGCATCCGAATCCCTTGTGCGCTCAAGGACTCGGAGCGGGAGAGGTCGTCGCGCCAGTCGGAGTTGCCACCGTCGATGACAATGTCGTCAGCGTCGAGGAGAGGTGCGAGTTCCTCGATGACATCGCCGGTCACCTGCGATGGAACCATTATCCAGATGACCCTGGGGGTCGCCATCTTTGCTACCAGGTCCGCCAGGTCGTCCGCGGCGACAACGCTGTCGGGAAGCTCCTGCGTCAGCGCCTTCGCAGCGTCGGGGTTCTGGTCACTCACCACGGCGGTCCCGCCGCCCGACGCCAACCGCTTGACCAGATTCGCACCCATTCGACCCAGCCCAACCATCCCCAGAGGCGGAGCACCCGACGCAGGTGGGGTCTCGCGGTCCGGGATTGATGGATTTGTTGTCATGTCACGTCTCTACCCTGCCGGGCCACTCAAAACGAACTCCGGTCATGTTCTCAGAGATGTTCCACAGGCGGTGACCCTCTTCTCGGCTGAGCGCCGCGGCCATCGGCTTGACCTCCTTGGGGCTGCCACGGAACTCGCCGAACCCGCCGGGTCCGTAGTAGCGGCCACTCATCGCGCTCGGACTGGTCGCTGCGAAGAGTTGCGGAAGCGCACCCATGTCAGCCGACTGGGCAATGAGCACGTTGCCAAGATTCACGATTCTGGCAGTCAGGTTCCGTCCCGACATTTTGGGTCCCGTCTGCTGGAGCCCGGTCGACGCATAGCCCGGATGGGCGGCCATCGATTGGAGACCGACGCCAGCGGCGCTCGCCCGTCGGTCCAGTTCCATGGCGAAGAGAAGATTGGCGAGCTTCGATTGCCCGTATGCGGGCCACCGGCGATATCCGCTGGTCCAATCCAGGTCGTCCCAGTGCATCTTGCCTGTCCGGTGCATCTGTGAGGACGTGGTGACGACCCGGGCACCGGCCGACGTGGTCAGCAGGGGCAAGAGTCGGGCGGTCAGAGCGAAATGGCCCAGATGGTTGGTGCCGAATTGCATCTCGTGACCCTCGGCGGTCCGACGCTCCGGCAGTGCCATGACACCCGCGTTGTTCATGAGCACATCAATACGGTCGAGGGATTCAAGGAGTTCGTCCGCGGATCGTCGAATCGATTCGAGATCCGACAGGTCCAACGATTGCAGTCGGGGCGCCTCAGCGGTCGCTTCATCCTGAACGATCTTCCGGGCCGACTCACCCCGCTCGGGATCGCGACACGCCATTACGACCAACGCCCCCGATCGGGCCAACGCCTTTGCAGATTCCAGGCCCAGGCCGCTGTTGGCTCCGGTGATTACAGCTACGCGACCCTGCTGGTCGGGAATATCCCGGGAGGTCCAGGATTTCGGGCTCCGGGAGTGCGATGTCGACATGCCGTCAATGCTGCCACCCAACCGGGGCTGTCATCGAGACTTTGCCAGGGCTCGTTTCGGACTTTGCCCGGAGGGGACACCTAACATCAGGACGTGAATTCTGCCGCTGGGCCACTGAGCCGCGAAGAGGTCGACCATTTCACTCGGACAGGCTGGTTGCTGACCGAGACACTCGACCCGCGGGGTGTGGCCGAATTGCAGCAATGGGCCGACGAAATCGCTGCGTGGCCCGTCGCCGGTGAGGGCTGGATGCAGCACTACGAATTGACCGACCGTGGTGAGCGACTGTGTCGTAGCGAGAATCTCATACCGTTTCACGAGGGACTGCGGAACCTGCTGACCACGGGCTCCATGGTCGAGGTCGCGTCGAAGCTCATTGGATCACGCGCAGTCCTCTATAAGGAGAAGATCAACTACAAGCTCGCCGGGGGAGCGGGCTACTCGCCGCATCAGGATGCTCCGGCATACCCCTTCATCGACTCCCACGTTTCGTGCATGGTCGCGATCGACGACTCGGTGGTTGAGAACGGTTGCCTCGAAGTCGTGTCGGGTCACCATCAGGCTCTGCTGGCGACCGACGACACGGGTTGTGTGCGTCCGGACCTGGTGGAGTCGTTCACCTGGGATCCGGTCGAGGTTCGAGCAGGCCAGACCCTTTGGTTCCATTCGCTGACGCCACATCGGAGTGGCGCGAATCTGTCCGAGTCGCCCCGCCGGGCGCTGTACCCGACGTACAACGCCCTCGTTGAGGGTGACCTGCGGGAGGAGTACTACCGCCACAAGCTCGCGGTTTTTTCGGAAGCTGCTGGCACTGGATCTGGGGACTCTGACTCTGACTCTGGTTCGGGCTCGGATTCGGACTCGGGTGGCCGCGAGGCGGATGGGGCCGGCGGGCAGGGCCGGGAGACGGTCCGGGTGTCGTTGATTGGCGACTTCCAGGGGCGACCAGTCAGGTGAAGGCCCGCTCGGTCGACGAAGTCCTCGGGCTTTTCGAGGAGTACGGGCAGGACCACTACGACGAGACAGTCACCCAACTCGACCACGCCCTCCAGACCGCCGCCCACGCTCGGGCTGATGGCGCTGATCGGCACCTGGTAGCCGCGGCCCTGCTCCATGATGTCGGGCATCTGCTGGATCTGGCGGGCATGCTCGGTGACGGGGGAGTCGACCTCAAGCACGAGCGATCGGGCCCGGCGTATCTGGCGGCGATTTTTCCGCCGGCCGTTACGGGGCCGATCGCCTTGCACGTGCGGGCGAAGCGGTACCTGTGCGCCACACGACCGGGATACTTCGACGGACTTTCCGCCGGCTCTGTCGCGAGTCTCGCTCGGCAAGGCGGACCGATGAGCGACGAAGAGTCGAGCGCCTTTGAGCGCAATCCGGCTTCAGTATCGGCAGTGCGACTTCGCCACTGGGATGACCTGGGCAAGGTGGAGGGGATCGAGGTGCCTTCCCTGGGTGACTACAGGGATCTGCTGCTGTCAGTGGCGACAACCTGAAACCCAGCAGGTCGGGCCGAACTGAGCCGGGCCGGGGCCAATACGACGACGGTGAAGGTGTCGATACGCGCCTGCCCTATCGCTCGGTGTAGCCGTGCCCCGGTACTCTCGCATCCATGCTCGTTTGGATAATCCTTGGCGCGATCTGCACCTTCGTGATTGCCGCAGTTTCGATCGGTAGCGTTTCTGGCTCGCTCGCCCGACGGCCCCGGCGGAGCGTCTACGACATCGAAGAGGCGGTCGAGTTCGTGGCTGACCACCTCCCGTCCGAAGTGACCGCCGTGGTGAGTTTCGACGAAGTCCACCAGGTGCTCCTGTTCCACTGCGACTACCTGGAGGAGAAGGGCATCGCGTCCCAACGTGCGGCCGACGACATCGGGACCGGACTCGTTGTCGTCCCCGATGATGAACCTGTCGCCTTCGTCCTCGGCGCGGTCGAACGTGAAGGTATGGACCTGACGGACGAACAGGTTCTGTCGATCCTCGACGCAGAGACGTTGTACTACGAAGCGATCGGTGCCTTCGGGCCACCGGTGTCCGACCCATGAGTCCGACCTTCGCTGTGCCACAGGCGCCTTTGGCGCCGTACGATGGGGTCTCCGCAAGTCGTTCAGGAGCAGATTGATGGACCGTCCAGGAAAGTTCGAGCACTACAGGTTCCTAGGGGACAAGCGGACCCAGGTCGTCTACGACGTGGACGCCATCGAAGGCGATGATGTCGAGATCATCAACGAGTTGCTGGCCGCCGAGAAGTACCTGTGCTTCGGGCCGGACACGCTGGCCGAGGCGAACAACCGCGGATACCACCTGTACGCGAAGCAACGCGCCGCCATTGCCGCCAGCGGCGCCTGATGGAACTGACCGGTGATGGGTCGTGACGTCGGAACAGCCTGAAAAGACGACTCCACCGGTCATGGATTACCGGTTTCCGTCCGGCGACCTCCAGCTGAGCGGACACCTCGCCATTCCTTCCGACGGACTGCAGGGCGCGCCCGGACTGGTCATCTGCCACGGGTTTCCGACCAGGGGTCGTGAGTCCCCACAATCCGGACAGTCCTTTCCGGAACTCGCAGACCGAATCGCCACCGAACTCGGCTGGCTGGTGCTGACCATGAACTTCCGGGGCTGCGGGCAGGCCGACGGTGAGTTCTCGCTGAACGGCTGGCTCGATGACGTCCACGCCGGCGTGGCGCACCTGCGGTCGCTGGGCGTGGCGGCGGTATGGCTCGCCGGATACGGATCGGGCGGATCACTCGCCCTGTGTGAAGGTGCGCGCAACCCCCACGTCCGCGGGGTTGCTGCCATGGGTGCTCAGGCCGACTTCGACGACTGGGCCCGCAATCCAAGACGCCTGCTGCTCCACGCCCGCCAGGTCCAGGTCATCAAGGACCCATCGTTCCCGGTGGCCTTCGATCGCTGGGCCAACGAACTGAAACATGTCCGACCCCTCGATGCCGCCGAAGCGCTCGCTCCACGCCGGCTACTGGTTATCCACGGGGACCGGGATGATCTGACGCCGCCGGACGATGGGCGGGCGCTCGCCGCCGCGCACGGCTCGGCAGAGTTCCGCCTGATCAGTGGTGCCGGCCACGAACTGCGTCACGATCCAAGAGCGATCGCCGTGTTTCTCGGCTGGCTCGCCCGGCAGCGAATCTCGGTCATGTCGCCAATCATTCCGAGCGAGCGGACCGAGCCTGTGCCGATCGTCGATCCGAATGCCTCGCCGACCCTGGACGGAGCGGCGCCGGATGGGGATGCCCAGGACTCCGGCGAGAGCGACGCTGGTCGGATCGATGCGTCCGACGCTGGTGTTGACGGACGCGCCGGGGGGTCTGGTGCCGAGGGGTCTGGTGGTTCTAACGGGCCGCCAGGTGGTTCCAGTCCTTCTCTGAGCGGGCCCGGCGAACCCGGGCGTATTGCTTCCGATGTCCATCCGTCGCCAGGGGAGTTTGCACCCGGGACGATCACTGACGGTTTCGACGGTGAGCCAACGATCGACATGCCGATTATTCCGCGTGACGAACTCAATGGCTCTGCCACGTAGCGGTACGGCTCTGCCAGTACCGGAACAGCTCTCCTCTGCCGCGTAGCGAAACGGCACGAAGCCAGTCACACACGAAGGGTGAGACCAGGCCTCACCGGAGACATTCACATTCTTATTGTCATACCCCGCTTCTATTGTGGAACATATGTTCGATCCGAGTGTTGATTTGAAGAGGGCGGGGGCGACGGTGCGGTCGTGGTCTGTGCGTGATGTTGCTGGTATCGAACTTGGTG
>JBATWQ010000105.1:0-5144 GCA_049672765.1 Microthrixaceae bacterium
ATGTCGATCAGTTCTATCGAAGGCTCGGAGCTGAACGGGTACAGATTGGTCGCCACCAGGTCGATCGCCGTGATGTCGTACTTCTCCATATCGGCCAGATGGGAGGGATCGGTCCGGTCAGCCAGGATGCCGCCGTGGATCGCCGGATGAAGCGTGACGACACGGTGACCGAGCATCTCGGGAAATCCGGTGACGTCTGCTGTCGGGATGACCGGCAGACCCGCTTCGGCGAGAACCTTGGCGGTCCCACCCGACGAGATCAGCTCCCAGCCCAGGTCAACCAGGGCGGTGCCGAGTTCGACCATTCCGGTCTTGTCGTATGCCGACAGAAGTGCTCGGTGCTTTGTGGATTCGGTCATGACAGTCGCTCCCGTTCCATGAATTCTCTGATCGTCTTCACATAAAGCCGTCGCTCCACGACCTTTATCCGTTCGTGCAGGCTGGCCTCGTCGTCGTCATCGAGAACCCTCACGGCCTCCTGGGCCAGAATCGGCCCGTCGTCGACTTGCTCTGTCGCAATGTGAACCGTGCAGCCTGTCACCTTCACCCCGTATGCGAGTGCGTCGCGCACCCCGTGCCAGCCCGGGAAGGACGGCAGAAGTGCAGGGTGGGTGTTGATGATTCTTCCCGGATATGCGGCGAACGCGGCCGGGCCGAGGATCGTCCCCCAGCCGGCCATCGCCACCAGTTCTATATCGGCGGCCTGAAGAGCCGCGACCACCCGTTCGGTGAATTTGTCCCGGTCGAAGTTGTCGCCGAATTCGGTCCGCTCGATGACCTGGCACTTGATGCCGTGCGCGGCGGCGACCGACTCGACATCGCAGTGTCGGTCGGTCATCACCAGCGCTATCGGAAGCCCGGCGGACGCCATTGCGTCCAGAAGGGTTCCGCTTCCAGAAGCGAGAACTGCCAGGCTCATTCCGGGCCGTTCAGAGCCCCTTGACCACGTCCACCATGAGCAGACCAGCCTCGGTCGGATTGGCTCCGACCTTGACTCCGGCCGCTTCCATGGCGTCCATCTTGGCGGCAGCCGTTCCCTTGCCACCCGAAACGATCGCTCCGGCGTGGCCCATCTTCTTGCCGGCCGGTGCGGTCTGGCCCGCGATGTATCCGACGACGGGCTTGGTCATCTTCGACGAGATGAACTCTGCCGCTTCCTCCTCTGCGGAGCCGCCGATCTCGCCGATCATCATGACAGCGGTGGTCTCGTCGTCTGCCTCGAAACGCTCCAGGCAGTCGATGAAGCTGGTGCCTGGCACGGGGTCTCCACCGATGCCGACACAGGTCGTCACGCCGATACCCTGGGACTGGAGTTCGTAGAGCGCCTGATACGTGAGCGTTCCAGAACGGCTGACGATTCCGACGTTCTTGGCGCCCGGCTCGGGTTCCTTGGCGATGTGGCCGGCGGTGATGCCGATGTTGCATTTGCCGGGGCTGATGATGCCGGGGCAGTTCGGACCCAAGAGCTGCACCGACGGGAAGTCGCGCTTCAGCTTGTTGAAGAACCACGCCTCGTCCTGGGCCGGCACACCTTCGGTGATGCAGACGATGAACTCGATGCCACCCTCTGCTGCCTCCATGATCGCCGAGCGGACCCCCGCTGCCGGAATGAAGATGCAGCTGGCGTTGGCACCGGTCTCGGCCACGGCGTCGGCCACCGAGGCGAAGATCGGGATGCCCTCGACGTCGGTCCCGGCCTTCTTGGGATTGGTTCCTGCCACGACCTGGGTGCCGTAGTCACGGTTGAGCAGGCCGTAATAGCGGCCCTGGCTGCCGGTCAGCCCCTGATAGACGACTTTGGTGTTCTCGTCGACGAAGATACTCATCTGATTCTCGACCTTTTCGTTCTGTGCGCCCGACCCAGTGCGGTTGGCGCGGTGCGGTTGACTGCGTTGGGGTTGGCTTCGATGCGGATTTCAGGACCCTGCGAGCTGCACCGCGGTGCGGGCAGCATCGAGCATCGTCGGCTGCATCTGCAACGCGTCGGACAGGTGCGGAGCGAGGATCTGGCGACCCTCTTCGGCGTTTGTCCCATCGAGCCGGATGACGATCGGCGATCCGATCGTCACGCGCTTGAGCGCCTCGATGATGCCGTTGGCGACCTCTTCACCGCGGGTGATGCCACCAAAGATGTTGATGAAGATCGACTTGACCGCCGGGTCGTTGTTGATGACCTCGAGCGCTCCGGCCATGACGTCTGCGTTGGCGCCGCCACCGATGTCGAGGAAGTTGGCAGGCTTGCCGCCGGCTTGGTTGACGACATCGAGGGTGCTCATGGCGAGTCCGGCGCCGTTGGCGATGATGCCCACGGATCCGTCGAGCCCGACGTACTGGAGGCCCTTCTCGTGCGCGGCCTGTTCGCGGACGTCGCGCTCCTGGGTCGCTTCGTACTCGGCCCATTCGTGGCGGTACGCAGCGTTGGCGTCGAGAGTCACCTTGGCGTCGAGGGCGTGAACCTCGCCCGTGGGCTTGAGGATCAGCGGGTTGATTTCGGTCAGATCGGCGTCGCCCTCGGTGTAGGCCCGGTAGAGCTTCAGGAGAATGTCGACCGCTCCGTCCTCGGCGTCGGGGTTGAGCTTGGCCGACTTCACCCAGGCGCGGGCGGTGGGCTCGTCGAGCCCGTCAACCGGGTCGATCCAGATCTTGGCTATCGCGTCGGGGTTCTCCTCCGCCACGGCTTCGATCTCGACACCACCCTCGGCCGAGAGCATGCCGAGGTGCTTCTTGGCCGAACGATCCAGCGTGAACGACGCGTAGTACTCCTCGGCGATGTCGGAGGCGACTTCGATCCACACGACCTTGACGGTGTGGCCCTTGATGTCCATGCCCAGGATGTTGGTGGCGTACTCGCGCACCTCGTCGGCGTTGGAGGCCAGCTTGATGCCGCCTGCCTTGCCCCGGCCTCCGACCTGGACCTGCGCCTTGATCACGACCGGGTACTGCCCGATGCGTCCGGCAGCAGCCACCGCATCGTCAACCGTCGTAACCGCCTCGCCCTTCGACACCGGAATGTCGAACGATGCGAAGAACTGCTTTCCCTGATACTCGAAGAGGTCCACCCTCGTGTGCCTTCCTATTCGGCCTGCGGCCCGCCGCGACGCAAGTGCGCCGTAGCGAGGGTGCGGATCTGTGATCTCGTACCTATCGAGGGATACTAAACGGGTGGTGCGCCCCAGCCCATATCCGGGGTCGTGCCAAGGTCGCTCACATCCTCGAAGAGACATGGAGATCTGATGCCCGTCGAGAGGCGTTCGGGAAGTAAACAGACGATGGCAATAGGCATCGGCATCATCTCGGTCGTGCTTGCCATCGCACTCGCATGGGGGATCATCCAGCTCTCCGGGGGTAAGGCGTCGACGCAGTTGCGACTCGGTGACGATGTCTTCGAGGCGGGTAACGCCGTACGGATGACCAAGCAGATCGACAAGGCCGGCCCGCTGCTGTTCAGCGATGTTTCGGGTCGTGGCCAGCACAGGCCGATTTTCGTCAACCACTTCGGTGATGATCCCGAGATCCGCTGGGTCGCTTTCGACGCAGTAGCTCCCGGTGCCGCCAAGAACTGCTTCCTGTCCTGGAACGCCGACCGTCAGCTGTTCGAGGAGCGCTCTGTCGCCAACGGCAACGACCTCAAACAGGGCCAGATCTGCCGTACCGAGACCTTTCCGCCGAACGGCGAGGGCCTGACCCAGTACAAGTGGAAGGTCGCCCCCGACGGACTCTTGACGATCGATTTTCGCAAGGACGAGGGCGGAGACTGACCTGAGCAGGCTGCCCCGCACGAGGGTGCTCCTGAACTTCAGGTTCGGCTGAGATCAATCCCTCTGGAGATACAGCGATTGCAGACCACGGCCGACCCGACCGGAGCGGTCCCACATGGCGGTCTCGGCAAGACCGATTCCGTCCGCAGAGGTTCTGGTCACGGCGTCGCTTCCGATCCATTCACCGACCGGCTCACGCCAAAGGTGGACCGTCAGATCGGGGTTGATGAAGATTGAGCGTCCGTCGAAGGGGGCAACCGAGCTGATCCCATTTGTGAAATCGGCGCAGGCGACAGCGCGCTGCCAGCCCGTGGCTACCTCACCCGGGACGACCGGAACTGCCAGGCGCATCCAGTCGAACGTCGGTCCCACCTCCGAGAAGCTCCCCCGCAGGAACCGATGCTCGACAGCGTTGGCGTGGAACGTCACGTCGGCAGCGCCGGGCCAGTGTTCGATCTCGGACTGCTCGGGCGGAAAGTCGGGGACTTCGTCCTGGGAGCCGTCGGGAAACTCGACCGCAGCAACGCGGATCCGCTGTGCCCTTGCGATTGCAATGACAGCCAAATCGTGGGCAAGTCTGAGCGTCACCTCGACAGTCGAAACTTTGGCACCGGGCCGGATAAGAGCAGTTTCGACCAGCAGCGGGGTTACCGGCACTGGTCGCAACAGCTCGACCGTGATCCTCGCGAGCCTTGCCGGGATGGGCGCTTCCATCTGCTCGACGGCACGGGTCATGAGTGCCGCGACGGGGCCACCGTGAAGCGAATTCGGGTCCCAGGGACCACGCGACAACGCCGTTGGCAGCCACCCCTCGCCGTCGGGCACGAACAGCGAGCGTTCCTCACCAACCGGTCCCTCAGCAACCGGTCCCCCACCGACCGTGGCCCCACCGATCGTGGCCCCACCGGTCGACGAATCGCCTGCCGATGTGCTCACGTCGCCCGGATCAGTCATGTCGTTGGCGCGTGAAAAGCGGCAAGAGGAGATCCTTTTGGACCTTGCGGGTACCGGTACGGGGTAGTTCGTCGACGATGAGGATTCGTCGCGGCGCCTTGTAGGAGGAAAGTCGAACCGCCGCCCACAGCTCCAGGTCCCCAGCGGTAGTCACCCGACCGTTGTGGAGAATCACCGCCGCCACTGGGACTTCACCCAACTTGGTGTCGGCCAGGCCGATCACCGCTGCCTCGAGCACATCGGGGTGGCCTTCCAGCGTCTCTTCCACCTCGAGGGGATAGACCGAGTAGCCACCGGATTTGATGACCGCCTTGGCACGCCCCTGGAACATGACCGAGTTGAACGGGCCCGAACGCACCAGGTCTCCGGTGCGGAGCCAGCCGTCATCGGTCAGCGCAGACCGGCTGGCGTCTTCGTCACCCCAGTAGCCCT